>NZ_CP030048.1:5702159-6002272 GCF_015291665.1 Bradyrhizobium sp. CCBAU 53338 | reverse complement strand
GACGATTGCACAAAGTGGTGGGGCGAGGACCGTCACATCGTCATCTATTACGTCAAGCCCGATCGTAGCGAAGTCTATCTCGTCACCAGCCAGCCTGAGCCCAACTTCCGCATAGAGTCCTGGTCCGCGAAGGGTGACGTGCGCGAATTGCGCGCCTCGTTCGAAGGCTTTCACCCGCAGGTCGGTCAGGTGCTTGCAGCTTGCCCCGACGTGCACAAATGGGCGATCATGGATCGCGACGCGCTGGATTGCTGGGCTGATGGCAAGGTGACGCTGCTCGGCGACGCCTGTCATCCAATGACACCCTATATGGCGCAGGGCGCGGCGATGGCGATCGAGGATGCCGCTGTGCTCTCGCGTTGCCTCGACGGCGTCGACCGCGACGGCGCCGCGGATGCCTTTCGCCGTTTCGAGGCGACGCGCAAGGAACGGACCACGCGGGTGCAGGAAACCTCGCGCGCCAACATCTGGCTGAAACAGCGCACCGATACAAGCTGGGTTTACGGCTACGATGCCTGGTCGGCGCCTTTGGCTGCTTGAGCGGCCGCCTCGCGCGCACGCTCGCGTTCCTCGGCCTCGGCGAGCGCACGCTGTGCAGCGGGCGGTAGCGGCTTCGGGTCCGGGGGGACCTCAACGATCTTGTCGCTGCCCGTCGCCTGTTGGCTCAGCCGCTTCGTCCGATCGATCGTGATCGAGAGATCGAACACGAAATCGACGACTGTGAAGATGGCATTCAGGAAAGGGGCGATCATGGCTGATCCGCGGCGTGTCCCAATCGGTAGTCGCCGCCGACCTTGGCTCGGTTCGATTGGCCCATGAACTTGGACGGCCGCCGCCGCGACCAAGGGACATGACTGCATTAACGTCCCTTAATTACCGCAAAATCGCCGTCCTCGTGGCGACCGCCGGCACGCTGTTCTGGCTCTATACGTTCTATGCAATCGCCCATGTCCCGCAGGGCGACGGCACCGGCTTTCAATGGCTCGCGGTGTTTCCGCTCGGCATGGTCTTTGGGCTGTTCTTCCTGCCGGCCTGGCTGCTGGTCGCAATCAACCGGCTACCGCGGTTCACCACCTTGGTCGGCCTTGCCGGTCTGATCGCCTTCGCGATCATCTGGGCCGAGCTCCTCAGCGAATTTCCCAAATCGTAAAGCGGCTCAGGCCGCGTCATCCAGTGCCGCGAGCCGCTCGGCCTCGGCGATGTCTTCGACCGTGTTGGCATTGAAGAACGGATCGAGCGGCTTGGCCGGCCACGTTACCGTCGCCAGCGGATAGCGCGCGGTCCAGCGGTCGATCTTGCGGAGATCCTCGTCGACGAGCGCGTGACGCAGCTCGTCGCGCAAGGCGACGTGCCACAGGCCGATCACCGGATGGGACTGGTCGCCGGATGCGGCGACTGCGAGCTGGGCGTTCTCTCGCATGCGTGCCTTATGCAGGCGCGCCACGAGATCTCGCGGCAGGAATGGACAGTCGCCGGCGGCGCTGAGCACCCATTCGATCTCGGGCCGGTTCGTCGCGGTCCAGTCGAGCGCGGCCAAAATGCCGGCGAGCGGACCGGGGAAGCCGGGCACGTCATCGGCAATGACCTGCAAGCCGAACGCAGCGAAGCGTGCCGGATCGCCGTTGGCATTGAGGATCAGCCCACTACATTGCGGCGACAGACGCGCGATCACGCGCTCCAGAATGGTGCGGCCGCCGATCGTTCGCATCGGCTTGTCGCCGCCGCCCATCCGGCGGGCGAGGCCGCCCGCGAGCAGGACACCTTGCGTGGCCGGAATGTCAGTCGTCACCACCTTCACCCTTGCGCTTGTGCTTGGCCGATTCCTCCTCAACATAAGCGAGGTTCTGGTCGTAGACGATCCGCTCTTCGCCGGCGAGCGCGATGAAGCGTTTTCCGCGCGTGCGCCCGACCAGGGTCAGGCCCACTTGTCGCGCGAGATCGACGCCCCAGGCGGTGAAGCCGGACCGCGACACCAGGATCGGAATGCCCATCCGCACCGTCTTGATCACCATCTCCGAGGTCAGGCGGCCGGTGGTGTAGAGGATCTTGTCGGAGGCATCGACACCGTGGCGGTACATCCAGCCCGCGATCTTGTCGACGGCGTTGTGGCGGCCAACGTCCTCGGTATAGCAGAGCGGCTCGCCCTCCTTGCACAGCACGCAGCCATGGATCGCGCCGGCCTCGAGATAGAGCGAGGGCATGGTGTTGATGGTCTGGGTCATCTGGTAGAGCCAGGACGTGCGGAGCTCGGCCTTTGGCAGTGCCGCGCTCTCGACCGCCTCCAGCAGGTCGCCGAAGGCGGTGCCCTGCGCGCAGCCCGAGGTCTGCGTCCGCTTCTTCAGCTTGGCTTCGAAATTGGTGTGGTGCTCGGTGCGCACCACCACGACCTGGAGGTCGTCGTCGTATTCGACCTCGGTGACCGCGTCGTTATATTTCAGCATGTTCTGGTTCAGCAGATAGCCGAGCGCCAGATATTCCGGATAATCGCCGATCGTCATCATGGTGACGATCTCCTGCGCATTCAGGTAAAGCGTCAGCGGCCGCTCCATCGGCACCTTGATCTCGACCTTGGCGCCGGTCTGGTCGGTCCCGGTCACGCTCTGGGTCAGCCGTGGGTCGTCGGGATTCGGGATAATCAGGGGCACCGGGGCCTTGTCGATCTTCATCATGGCGGTGAGGTTAGCATGACATTCGGGTCAAGCCGATATAAGCATGCGCAGGACGAAGGAGAAGCGGTTCCGGCCGCGTGATGCGGCCGGCGGAGATCGAGTTGCGATGAAAGTCATCGGCCTTGCAGGCTGGAGCGGGGCGGGCAAGACCACGCTGTTGACGCGGCTGATCCCGCATTTCAACGCGCAGGGCCTGCGCATCTCCGTCATCAAGCATGCGCATCATCAGTTCGACGTCGATGTTCCCGGCAAGGATTCCTGGCGCCATCGTGAGGCCGGTGCGGCCGAGGTGCTGGTGGCCTCGTCGAACCGCTGGGCCCTGATGCATGAATTGCGCGGCGCGGCTGAGCCGCAACTGCCGGAACTCTTGAGCAAGCTGTCCGCGGTCGATCTCGTCGTGGTCGAGGGTTTCAAGCGCGAGCCGCATCGCAAGATCGAGGTGCATCGTGCCGCCAACGACAAGCCCCTGCTGTTTCCTGACGATCCCGGCATTGTCGGAATTGCGACCGATGCTGCGGTTGAAACCCGGCTGCCGACCGTCCATCTCGATGATATCGAGGCTGCGGCGGCCCTGATGCTGCGCGTGGCGATGCCAGTCGAGGAAGCGGTGGCAAAAAGCACGGCGATTTGCTGACGAGGCACGATGGCACAATTGTCGGACGATTGCTTTGCCTTCGGTGGACCGATGATGTCGGTCGACGAGGCAGTTGGCCTGATCACGGCGCGCGTCAGCGCGATTGCCGATCTCGAGGTGGTTGCGCTTGCCGACGCCGACGGACGCGTGCTGGCGCGCGATGTCGCCGCGCCGCTGCCATTGCCGCCCTTCACGAACTCCGCCGTCGACGGTTACGCCGTCGGCAATGCCGATCTTCCGCAGAGAGCGGAACAGGCATTCCCGCTCGATGGCCGCATCCAGGCCGGCGGCCTTGCACAAGCACCGATCAAGCCGGGCCACACCGCGCGCATTTTCACGGGCGCGCCGATGCCGCCGGGTGCCGAGACCGTCTTCATGCAGGAAGATGTCCGCCTCGACGCGTCAGGCAAGGTCGTGCTGCCACCCGGACTGAAGCCCGGCGCCAATGTCCGGCCGGCAGGCGAGGACATTCCCGTTGGACACGTCGCGCTGCGCGCTGGCCAGCGGCTGCGTCCGCAGCATGTCGCGCTTGCCGCTGCGTTTGGCTTGACGCAACTCGACGTCGTCAGGCGCATCCGTGTCGCGGTGTTTTCCACTGGCGACGAACTGGCCTCGCCGGGCGAGCCGCGCGCGGCCTCGCAGCTGTTCGATTCCAACCGTTTCATGCTGATGGCGATGCTGCGTCGCCTCGGTTGCCAAGTCTCCGATCTCGGCATATTGCGCGACGAGCGCGCCGCGCTCGCGAGTGGTCTGAAGCAGGTTGCAGGTCACCACGATCTGATCCTGACCACGGGTGGTGTCTCGACCGGCGAGGAGGACCACGTCAAGGCGGCGGTCGAAAGCGTCGGCTCGCTCGTGCTGTGGCGGATGGCGATCAAGCCGGGCCGGCCGGTGGCGATGGGCATCATTGGCGGCACGCCGCTGATCGGGCTGCCCGGCAATCCCGTCGCAAGCTTTGTCACCTTCGTGCATGTGGTACGGCCGACCGTGCTGGCGCTCGCCGGCAGTTTGCCGGAACCGCTGTTGCCGATCCCGGTGCGCGCCGCGTTCGCCTACAAGAAAAAGCTTGGCCGCCGCGAATATGTGCGCGCGTCCTTGCGACGTGCAGGGGACGGCACGCTCGAAACAATCAAGTTCCCGCGCGAAGGCGCTGGGCTGCTGTCGTCATTGGTGGCGACAGACGGCCTGATTGAACTGGGCGAAGACATCACGCGCGTCGAGCCGGGCGAGAGCGTGGGTTTCCTGTCCTATGCAGGCCTGATCTGAAGCCACTGCGTTGACGCCCTCGCTCCCTCCCGCCATGTTGCGCTCATGACCCGAACGACGCTTGATCTCACCGGCCTGAAGTGCCCGCTGCCAGCCTTGAAAACACGCAAGGCGCTGAAACCATTGCAGCCGGGCGATCAGCTCGAAGTGCACTGCACCGATCCGCTGTCGGTGATTGATATTCCGAACCTAATCCGCGAGACCGGCGACACGGTGGAGATAACCGAGCGCAACGATGCGCGCATCGTGTTCTTGATAGAAAAAGCGAATGGCTCGATAGGCAACGCAAATGCTGCGCTGCGTTCTTGATCGCGTTACCGCGCGGATACCGACCATTTAACTATCGACATCGATCACGGCTTCTGCCCCAATTGACTTTGTCCGTGTGGGCGCGGAGGTTGAGTCTCGTCCGCGATACCCGGATCAACAGGCCATGCACGAAGCCTGCAGATCGATAGGGCATAGAGCCCCGTTAGAGGGGTTAACTTTTCAGACACGCGTGACGATCCTGGCGCGTGTCGGGTGATTGTGCGGAGCAGCAGGGGCAACGGCTGCGCCGTAATGGGCTGAGGAACGGGATCGTAGCGGCAGTCTCGCTCAGAAGGGCGACTGCAGGGGAGGAGTGCATGACGACAATTGAGGGCACTGGGAGCATTTCGGGTGCTGGCGCGGGAATTCTCGATCGCGAACATACAGTAGCGAAGGCCGGCTTCAATCGCTGGCTGGTGCCGCCTGCGGCGCTGTGCATCCATCTCTGCATCGGCATGGCCTATGGCTTTTCGGTGTTCTGGCTGCCGTTGTCGCGCGCGATTGGCCTCACGGCGCCGAAGGCTTGCCCCGATATGTCGCTGTGGCAGGAACTGTTCACGACGACCTGCGACTGGAAGGTCGCGAGCCTTGGCTGGATGTTCACGCTGTTCTTCGTCCTGCTTGGCGTCTCCGCCGCGATCTGGGGCGGCTGGCTCGAACGGGCCGGTCCGCGCAAGGCGGGCTTCGTTGCCGCGCTTTGTTGGGGCGGCGGGCTCCTGGTCGGCGGGCTTGGGGTCTACGTCCATCAACTCTGGATCATGTGGCTCGGGGCCGGCGTCATCGGCGGCGTCGGGCTCGGCCTCGGCTACATCTCGCCGGTGTCGACGCTGATCAAGTGGTTCCCCGATCGCCGCGGCATGGCGACCGGCATGGCCATCATGGGCTTTGGCGGTGGTGCAATGATCGGCGCACCATTTGCCAATCTGCTGATCAACTTTTTCAAGTCGTCGACCGACGTCGGTGTCTGGCAGACCTTCATCGTCATGGGCGTCGTCTATTTCATCTTCATGACGATCGGTGCCTTCGCCTATCGCGTGACGCCGGCTGGCTGGAAGCCTGAGGGCTGGACGCCGCCGAGCGAAAAGAAGTCGATGATCACCGAGCATCACGTCCATCTCGACAACGCGCACAAGACGCCGCAGTTCTGGCTGATCTGGTGGGTGCTGTGCTTGAACGTATCTGCCGGTATCGGCGTGATCGGTATGGCTTCGCCGATGCTTCAGGAAATCTTCGCCGGCAAGCTGATCGGGCATCCCGAGCTCACCTTCAGCCAGCTCTCGGCCGATCAGAAGACCGTCATCGCCGGCATCGCGGCCGGCTTTGCCGGCCTGCTCTCGCTGTTCAACATCGGCGGCCGGTTCTTCTGGGCCTCGTTGTCCGACTACATGGGCCGCAAGAACACCTATTATACGTTCTTCATTCTCGGTATCGCGCTCTACGCGCTGGCGCCGACCTTCGCGGCGATGGGCTCGAAACTGCTGTTCGTGCTCGGCTTCGGCATCATCCTGTCGATGTATGGCGGCGGCTTCGCGACGGTGCCGGCCTATCTCGCCGACATGTTCGGGACGCAGTTCGTCGGCGCCATCCACGGCCGGCTGCTGACGGCATGGTCGACCGCAGGCATTATCGGCCCGGTCGTGGTCAACTACATCCGCGAGTTCCAGCTCGCGGCGGGTGTGCCGCGTGATCAGCTTTACAACACCACCATGTACATTCTCTGCGCGATGCTGATCGCAGGTATCATCTGCAACTACCTGATCAAGCCGGTCGCTTCGAAGTGGTACATGAGCGAGGCTGACGTCGCGAAGGTACAGGCGGCAAACGTTGGCGCGGGGCCGGCCCAGACGGGCTCGTTCGGGATCGGCACCGGCGGCCTCGATGGCAAGGCTGCGTTGTTCTGGCTCTTCGTCGGCGTTCCGCTGATTTGGGGTGTGTACAAGACGCTCCAGAGCGCGTGGCAGATCTTCTGATCGCAAGGCCATATCGTTGTGGGATGCCGACTGTTCGGCATCCCGCGACATCTGTCTTCCAAATCGAAATGGGACCTAGGGGGATTCCTATGCTTCGCACCCGTATCTGCCTTGCCGCCATGATGCTGGCAGCAAGCCTGCACGCCGCGTCTGCCCAAACCGCGACGGCGGCGCCCGCGACGCCCGCACCTGCTGCTACGACCGACGCCAAGCCGCAGGGCAAGATCAAGCTGACCATGCAGAAGCTGAAAGACATGAAGGCGAAGTGGGCCGCCAACAAGCCGAAGCTGAAGGCGTGCCGCGCTGAGGTGAAGGCCAAGGGGCTTATCGGCGACGATCGCTGGTTCTACATCCAGGATTGCATGGACAAGACCTGAAGCGGGTTCCGCGTTGCGCTTGCATGAGGGGGTATGGCAGGGCGACTGCCTGCCCCCTAACGCATTATAGAGTCGTTCTAAATTTCTCTCTTGCCTCTGGCATACCAGAGATTAAGGTCTGTTCGATGAGGCTCGATCCGTCGGACTCGCGAAACGCGATTCCCGGGTGGTCGAGGCTGGAAATGAGGGCGGATCGCGATGGTGGTTCCACCTGAGTTCATCGCGCTTTTGAGGAGAACGCGACGTTTCCATGAGCAGCAACGACGACGTTCACAAGGTCAGGGAATTCGAGCATCCGGGCGAAGGACGCCGGCGCGCCAAGGCCACGCCGAAAGGGCGTCAGGTCGATCCGACCGCCTTGCATGAGATCGAGCAGTTGCTCGGCGATCGCCCGAGGCGGCGCGATCTCCTGATCGAATATCTGCACCTGATCCAGGACGAATATCACCAGATCTCGGCGGCCCATTTGGCGGCGCTCGCCGACGAGATGAAGCTCGCCTTCGCCGAAGTGTTCGAGACCGCAACCTTCTACGCGCATTTCGACGTGGTGAAGGAAGGCGAGCCCGACATCGCGCCGCTGACGATCCGCGTCTGCGATTCGCTGACCTGCGCGATGCTCGGCGGCGAGAAACTGCTCGAGGATCTGCAGAGCGCTTCGGGTCCCGGCATCCGCGTCGTGCGCGCGCCCTGCGTCGGCCGTTGCGACACCGCGCCTGCCGCGGAAGTCGGCCACAACTTCGTCGACCACGCGACCGTTGCCAATGTGTTGGCGGCCGCAAAGGCCGGCGACACTCACGCGCATCTGCCGAAATATGTCGATTATGACGCCTACGTCGCGGGCGGTGGCTACAAGCTGCTGGCTCGCCTACGTTCCGGCGATTTGTCGACCGACGATCTGCTGAAGGGGCTCGATGACGCCTCGTTGCGCGGCCTCGGCGGCGCCGGCTTCCCGACGGGACGCAAATGGCGTGCCGTGCTCGGTGAACCCGGCCCGCGCCTGATGGCGATCAACGGCGACGAAGGCGAGCCCGGCACGTTCAAGGACCGCTATTATCTCGAAACCGATCCGCACCGCTTCATCGAGGGCATGCTGATCGGCGCGCATGTGGTGCAGGCCTCCGACGTCTACATCTATCTGCGCGACGAATATCCGGCCTCGCGCGAGATTCTCGAGCGCGAGATTACGAAGCTCCCGGCGGACGGCCCGACGCTGCACATGCGTCGCGGCGCCGGCGCCTATATTTGCGGCGAAGAGTCCTCGCTGCTCGAAAGCATCGAGGGCAAGCGTGGCCTGCCCCGGCACAAGCCGCCTTATCCGTTCCAGGTCGGCCTGTTCGGCCTGCCGACGCTGATCAACAACATCGAGACGCTGTGGTGGGTGCGCGACATCGTCGAGAAGGGCGCCGACTGGTGGAAGGGCAACGGCCGCCATGAGCGCCATGGCCTGCGCAGCTTCTCGGTCTCCGGCCGCGTGAAAAATCCCGGCATGAAGCTCGCGCCCGCTGGCATCACCGTGCGCGAGTTGATCGACGAATACTGCGGCGGCATGGCCGACGGTCATCAGTTCTACGCTTATCTGCCGGGCGGCGCGTCCGGGGGCATCCTGCCGGCATCGATGGACGACATCCCACTCGATTTCGGCACGCTGGAGAAATACGGCTGTTTCATCGGATCGGCCGCGATCGTGATCCTGTCGCAGAAAGACAGCGTGCGCGCGGCGGCACTCAACCTGATGAAGTTCTTCGAGGACGAGAGCTGCGGTCAGTGCACGCCGTGCCGGGTCGGAACCCAGAAGGCTGCGCAGCTGATGCAGAAGCCGGTCTGGAACCGCGCTCTGCTGGAAGAATTGAGCCAGGCGATGCGCGATGCCTCGATCTGCGGGCTCGGACAGGCGGCATCGAATCCGCTGTCCTCCGTGATCAAATATTTCCCTGACGAGTTCAAGGAAGCGGCCGAATGACGAAGATTACGTTCGAGCTCGACGGCAAGCAGGTCGAGGCCAAGCCCGGCGAGACGATCTACCAGGTCGCAAAACGTCAGGGTCGCGAGATCCCGCATCTGTGCTATTCGCCGGCGCCCGACTATCGCCCCGACGGCAATTGCCGCGCCTGCATGGTCGAGATCGAGGGCGAGCGCGTGCTGGCAGCGTCCTGCAAGCGCACGCCGTCTGTCGGCATGAAGGTCAAGACCGAGAGTGCGCGCGCGGTGTCGGCGCAGAAGATGGTGATGGAACTGCTGGTCGCCGACCAGCCGGCGCGCGAGACCAGCCACGATCCGGATTCGAAATTCTGGCACTGGGCCGAGACGACCGGGGTCACCGAGAGCCGGTTCCCCGCCGCCGAGCGCTGGGCAACCGATGCCAGCCATCCGGCGATGCGCGTCAATCTCGACGCCTGCATCCAGTGTGGCCTCTGCGTGCGCGCCTGCCGCGAGGTCCAGGTCAACGACGTCATCGGCATGGCCTACCGCAACCACGGCGCCAAGATCGTGTTCGACTTCGACGATCCCATGGGCGAATCCACCTGCGTCGCCTGCGGCGAATGCGTGCAGGCCTGCCCGACCGGCGCGCTGATGCCGGCCGTGATGCTCGACGACAAGCAGACCCGCGTGACCTACGCGGACAAGAAGGTGGATTCGCTCTGCCCGTTCTGCGGCGTCGGTTGCCAGGTGACCTACGAGGTCAAGGACGAGAAGGTGATCTATGCCGAGGGCCGCGATGGTCCGGCCAATCACAATCGTCTCTGCGTGAAGGGCCGCTTCGGCTTCGACTACATCCACCACCCGCATCGCCTGACGAAGCCGCTGGTGCGGCTGCCGAATGCGAAGAAGGATGCCAACGATCAGGTCGATCCCGCCAATCCCTTCACCCATTTCCGCGAGGCGAGCTGGGACGAAGCGCTCGACATCGCCGCCAGGGGGCTCGTCAAGATCCGCGACGAGAAGAGCGTGAAGGCGCTGGCCGGCTTCGGCTCGGCCAAGGGTTCGAACGAAGAGGCCTATCTGTTCCAGAAGCTGGTGCGCACCGGCTTCGGCTCGAACAATGTCGACCACTGCACCCGCCTGTGCCACGCCTCGTCGGTGGCGGCGCTGTTCGAGGGCCTGAGCTCGGGAGCGGTGTCGGCGCCGTTCTCCGCCGCGATGGATGCCGAAGTGATCTGGGTGATCGGCGCCAACCCGACCGTGAACCACCCGGTCGCCGCGACCTTCATCAAGAACGCGGTCAAGCAGAACGGCGCCAAGCTGTTCGTGATGGACCCGCGCCGGCAGATGCTGTCGCGTCATGCGACCGAGCATCTCCAGTTCAAGCCCGGCTCCGACGTCGCCATGCTGAACGCGATGATCAATACGATCATCACCGAAGGCCTGACCGACGACCAGTACATTGCCGGCTACACCGAGGGGTTCGAAGACCTCGAGGAGAAGATCAAGGAATTCACGCCCGAGAAGATGGAGGCGATCTGCGGCATCCCGGCGCAGACGCTGCGCGAGGTCGCGCGCACCTATGCGCGGGCGAAATCGTCGATCATCTTCTGGGGCATGGGCATCAGCCAGCACGTCCACGGCACCGACAATGCGCGCTGCCTGATTGCGCTGGCGCTGATCACCGGCCAGGTCGGCCGTCCCGGCACCGGCCTGCATCCGCTGCGCGGCCAGAACAACGTGCAGGGAGCGTCGGATGCCGGCCTGATCCCGATGTTCCTGCCGGACTACCAGCCGGTCGGCCGCGATGATCTGCGCGGCAGTTTCGAAAAGCTCTGGCAGCAGGATCTCGATCCCGTGCGTGGCTTGACCGTGGTCGAGATCATGAACGCGATCCACGCCGGCGAGATCACGGGCATGTATATCGAGGGTGAAAATCCTGCGATGTCCGATCCTGATTTGCAGCACGCGCGCCAGGCGCTCGCGATGCTCGATCATCTTGTGGTGCAGGATCTCTTCGTCACCGAGACCGCGTTCCACGCCGACGTCATCCTGCCGGCCTCGGCTTTTGCCGAGAAGGACGGCTCCTTCACCAACACCGATCGCCGCGTGCAGCTCGCGCGCCAGGTGATCAAGCCGCCGGGCGATGCGCGGCAGGATCTCTGGATCATCCAGGAGATCGGCAAGCGCATGGGCCTGCCATGGAACTATGCCGGCCCGGGCGACGTCTACACCGAGATGGCCGAGCTGATGCCGTCGCTGAAGAACATCAGCTGGGAGCGGCTGGTGCGCGAAGGCGCCGTCACGTATCCGGCCGACGATCCGCTACTGCCGGGCAACGAGATCATCTTCACCACGGGCTTTCCGACCGCGAGCGGCCGCGGCAAGATCGTGCCGGCCAAGGTCATTCCGCCGGACGAGCTGCCCGACGCCGAATATCCGATGGTCTTGTCCACCGGCCGCGTGCTCGAACACTGGCACACCGGGTCGATGACCCGCCGCGCGCAGGTGCTCGACCAGATCGAGCCGGAGGCGGTCGCGTTCATGTCGCCAAAGGACATGCGCAAGAAGAAGCTGGTGCCGGGCGATTTCATCCGGCTCGAGACCCGCCGCGGCGCCGTCGAGGTCAAGGTGCGCTCCGACCGCGACGTGCCGGAGAACATGGTGTTCATGCCGTTCTGCTACGCCGAAGCGGCCGCGAACCTGTTGACCAACCCGGCGCTCGATCCGTTCGGCAAGATTCCGGAATTCAAGTTCTGCGCCGCGCGGGCCGAACGGGCGGAGATGCGGGACGCGGCGGAGTAGCAATCCGCGCAAAACAACCCCATGCACAGTAGAACGGGGGTTGAACGGCTTGAGCAATTTTCGGTCTTGCCGAAAATTGCTTGCGGCGTCGGGCAAAACACCTGTATGATTGCATGATCACCAACAGCGTCCGGCTTCGCCGCCCGTAACGACGGTGGTAAAGGTGACCAATGTCCAAAGTCACCCCGGCCACCCGCGCGCTGACAGTCGCCGGTGTCGCCTTCACAGTCCATGCTTACGACTACGATCCCGACGCCGAGAGCATCGGCCTGCAGGCGGCCGCCGCGCTTGGCGAGGACCCTGCGCGCGTGTTGAAGACCCTGATGACGCTGGTCGACGGCAAGCCGGTCTGCGTGATCGTCCCGTCCGACCAGGAAATCTCGATGAAGAAGCTCGCCGCGGCGGTGAGCGGGAAGTCGGCGCAGATGATGAAGCCGCCGGAGGCCGAGCGCGTCACCGGCTACAAGGTCGGCGGCATCAGCCCGTTCGGGCAGCGCAAGCAGGTCGCCATCGTGATCGAGCAGAGCGCCCTCAGCCATGAAATGGTCTATCTCAATGGCGGCCAGCGCGGTTTGCAGGTGCGGATGAGGCCGACGGATGTGAGGGACGTCGTCAAGGCGGTCGTGGCGGACGTGCTTGCCTGACGGCCCGTGAGACAAAGCGAGAGATCGGCGTGCGGCGCGTGGCCATATTTCCGGCAATCGCCAAGCTGATCGATCCCACCGGGTTTCCGCAACAGGAGGCAGCATGTTCACGCGAACCGATATCGCCGTCGCTCGTGTTTGGGCGGAGATCCGCTCCGGGGCAATGCTGACGGTCGGCGGGCAGCGTGCCAAGGTCGGCTATGGGCGGCAAGCTGACAAGCTATGCTTCTTGGCCAGCAGCCGCGGACCTTAGGCTCGGTAGGCCGTTAACGCTCCGGCCGCATCCATTGCCGCACACCAGCCAAAAACGATTGCCGGGCCCAGCATTGTACCAGGTCCCGGATAGGTCCCGCGAAAAATTGAAACGGCGTCGTTGCCTGCCGCATAGAGCCCGCTCAACACCTCGCCGTCACTCCGAAGCACACGTCCGCGTTCATCGGTTCGTAATCCGGCGCTGCTTGCGAGATCGGATGGCCAGACTGCGAGGGCATAGTAGGGGCCCCGTCCGATGCTACGCATGCACGGGTTCGGCTTGTTCGCCGGGTCGCCGTTGAAGCGATTGAGTTCGCTTGCGCCTCGGCCGAACTCTTCGTCGACGCCGGTCTCCGCGTAACCATTGTAGCGCTCGATCGTGGCGTGAAGCTCGCCCGGCTCGCTGCCGATCTTTCGCGCCAACTCCTCGATTGAATCAGCTACGATCAAGTAGCCGGCGTCGCAAAATCGTTTGAGGTTACGTGTGCCGGGGTGGATGAGACCGAGCCCGTATTCGGCGATGAAGCGTCGATCGCAAACGAGAAAAGAGGGCACCCGGGAGGCCTTGCCACTTGCTCGAAGCATGGCTGCAACGAAGTCGTGGTAGGAGTCGGCCTCGTTGACGAAACGACGGCCGGAGCCGTCGACAGCAAGAAGCCCCGGCTTCGCGCGGTCGAGGATGATGTGGGGGAAGACGGAGAGATATCCGTCGGGCTGCCGCATGACCGAACTCGGCATCCACAGCGCAGGGCTCTCCAGATCGGAGACGATCTCGCCACCAACAGCTTCGGCGGCGCAAAGTCCATCTCCGCAATTGCATTCGGGCGCCAGCGAGAAGCGCCGTGCCGAAAGCGGAAGCAGTCGTTCGCGAAGTTCAGCACTCCATCCGATGCCGCCGGTCGCCAGTACGACACCCTTGCGGGCACGTATACAGAGCGTGCGACCAGGAACGTTGACGATCAGGCCAATCACCCGCCCATCTTCGACCACCAGTTGCCGGAGGACAGCTTCAAATCGCACATCGACGCCTGCTCGGCGCACATCGTAGAACAGCCGGGCGGCAAGCGCGTTGCCCATGACGAGGCGGGTTCCGCGCTGGAAGCGAATGCGGTCGAGCCCGTGTCGCGCCAGCATACCGAAAGCGTGTATCAAATTCTTCCATGACCGAAACGGGTGCAGGAGCGGATCGATGTCGGCTTTTCCGATCATCATACCGCCTAGCACCGTGAATTCGCGACGCGGCGGCCTCAACCGGTCGAAGTCGGCGCCGAGCTTGCGGCCGTCGAAGGGGACAGCGGCGAGAGCCCTTCCACCGATGGCGGCCCCCGGAAGCGCCTTGTAGTCAGGGTGAACAGGGGGCGCGGTGAATCGAACGCTTGATCGTGCTTCAAGATCGTCCAGCACCAGAGGTCCCATCCGGAGATATGCATCCAAACGCGCGTCGCTAGCATGGTTGCCGAGCAGCGCACCAAGATAAGTTCTCGCGGCTTCGACGGTGTCCGGCCTGCCCACGCTCCAGCTTTGGCTGCTGCCGGGAATCCAGACGCTGCCTGCCGAAAAGGCGGTGGTGCCACCCACCTTGTCCGTTTTTTCACAGAGGACAACCTCGAGCCCTTCGAGCGCGCCGACGAGAGCCGCGGTCATGCCCGCGGCACCCGCTCCTACCACAACAAGGTCAGTCTCGACGTCCCACGGTTGTTCGCGATGCGCCTGCGCAGCCCAGACCTCAGGAGCGCGCGCCTGCATGCTCGTATCGCCGACGATACCGGGCACCCCGGTCGCGCCAGCGACGATCGTCACTCCACGTCCTCCGCTGTCAGGAGATAAGCGAGATCGTATATGCCATCCTCATGCGAGGTGACGGTCAATGCTGTATGCAGCAGCTCTTGCACGTCGGGAACCACCCGGGTCAGCTCACGACGGCCGACGCCGTCGACCAGAACGACCGCGTCGAAGACGTCCTCGCCGGTCGAGGCACGGAGTTCGCTTTCCCGTGTCCTGATCAGTGTCGTCTGCGGTGCGGCCACGCCGAGATGGGCGCCGCAGACGCCGTCGAGAAGAGCGATGCGATGCGCCAGACGGTCGGCAATCGCCTCGAAACCGGCCAGAGCTTCCTTACCCATAGCAAGCCTGATCGTGGCCATTGCGCCCCCCATCCCGCGTCCCACGCTGGCAGATAGAATGCAGGCCGAACGCGCGAAGTTGCGAAAGTTGGGTTGGACGCGGTTGCTCCAATGCGTCGGGTTGTTGAGGCGTGCCCGGTAGTCGTCGGAGCTCAGCACTTCGAGCGTACGCGTCTCGTAAAGCGTGAACCAGCGCTGGTGGACCAAATTCCAGTCGACGCCACGCCGACCGGCGAGAAAGCCCGGGACGCCGAGCCGCTCGGGCATATGCTGGCGCGTATGCCAGTCGCTGTATTCCGCCTCGCCGCTGGCCTCGATATCGTGCCAGATCGCCATGAAAGCCCTGCCTTTGAGCGGCATCGCGATTCCTCCTGAAAACAAGCCCTGCAAATCTGCCGCTCCGGACGGCCGGTTAGCCCAGTATCTCCTTCATCGCTGCGACTGCGATGCGATATCCGTTGGCTCCAAGGCCGGCGATCACGGAGGTCGCGACCTTCGATACCAGCGAATTGTGATAGAGGCTCTCGCGCCGATGAATGTTGGAGATATGCAATTCGATGATCGGGCCGGAAAACATCTTCAGCGCGTCCATCAGGGCGATCGAGGTGAAGGACCAGCCGGCCGGATTGACGATGACTCCAACGCCGCCATCATCGGTCGCCTCGTGAATCCATTCGATCATCTGGCTCTCGGCGTTGGTCTGGTGGAACGCTAAGGGACGATCGCCGGCTTCCTTGCGGCACATCGCCTCGATTTCGGCGAGCGTGGTGCGTCCATAAATCTCCGGCTCGCGTTTGCCGAGCCGGTTCAGGTTCGGCCCGTTGAGAACGTAGATCGCATTCTGCATAATTTTCAGCCCTTATAGCCAAACAGCCGCGGCAACCAAAGCACGGCATCGGGGATGGTCGCGATGATGACGAGCACGATCAGAGACATGATGATGAACGGCGCCGCTTCCCGCACGATGCGCGCGAGCGGCTGCTTGGTCATGTTGGCCAGCACGAACAGCAACAGCCCATAGGGCGGCGTCAAGAGGCCGATCATGATGTTGACTACGACCACCACGCCGAAATGCACCAGATCGATACCCAGGGCTTTTGCCGTCGGGATGAAAATGGGCACGATGATCAAGAGTATCGTCGTGCCCTCGAGCAGGCAGCCGAGGACCAGCAACAAGACGTTCACAGCCAGCATGAATACCGGTGCGCTCATGGCATGGCCCTGCATGAGGCGCGCCAGAGAGGCTGGAACATTCTCGATCGTGACCACGTAATTGAAGATCATCGCTCCTGCGATCAGCATGCCGATCGAGGCCGTGGCCTTGCTGCTGGTCAGGATGGTTTCGTAGAGCTGCCTCCAGCTCACGGCGCGGTAAAGCACGGTCGAGGCGAATAGCGCATAGAAGGCGGCCGCCGCTGCACCTTCCGTCGGCGTCATCACACCGCCATAGATGCCGAACAGCAGGATCACCGGCAGCATCAGCGCCGGGAAAGCCCGCAATGTGATCCGTGGCACCTCTTTCAGCGGGATCGCCGGCTCAACCGGGTACTTGCGCCGACGCGCGATGATCGAGTTCATCACCATGAAGGCGATGCCGAGCATGACGCCCGGCACGAAGCCGCCGAGGAACAGGTAACCAATGGAGGTGTCGGAAACGAGGGCATAAACCACCATCGGGATCGAGGGCGGAATAATGGGGCCGATGATGGCGGCGGAGGCGGTGATCGCCGCCGCATAAGCCA
The DNA here is from genome assembly GCF_015291665.1 of Bradyrhizobium sp. CCBAU 53338. Lineage (NCBI taxonomy): Bacteria > Pseudomonadati > Pseudomonadota > Alphaproteobacteria > Hyphomicrobiales > Nitrobacteraceae > Bradyrhizobium > Bradyrhizobium sp. CCBAU 53338. Next base: position 5,985,561 of record NZ_CP030048.1, on the reverse strand, counting down.
CCGGGTAGCGGTTCTCTTTGGTCATCATGCCGATGATGATCCGGCCGATGCCGACCGCGTCGGCGATCGCCGAACCGGACATGCCCGCGAAGATCATGTTGGAGACGACATTGACGTGGCCGAGGCCGCCGCGGAAGCGGCCGACCAGCACCAGACAGAACCGCAGCAGCCGGTCGGTCAGGCTACCGATGTTCATCAGGTCGGCAGCGAGGATGAACAGCGGGATCGCAAGAAGGACGTAGCTGTTGAACAGGCCGTTGAGGATCTGCTCGGCGGCCGTGCCGAGGTCAAGACCCTTGAGCAGCAGATAGAAGACCGACGAGACGATCATCGCGTGACCGATCGGCAGGCCGAGGGCGCCGAGCAGCACGATGCCGATGATGCAGAGGGCGAAGGGGGAGATAATCATTCTCAGTCCCCGAGCTCCGCGGGGTTGGTCGTGGGCGACGCATCGCCGCGGAAGGCGCGCCACATCAGCCAGAGGTAGCGCACGATACATGCGACCGCAAAGATGATGAAGACCGAATACATCCAGTTGAGCGGCACGCGCAGATAGGCCGAATGCTCGACCTTCATGAAGCTGACGTAGCTGTAGGCCGCCGGCAGCGAGATGGCGTACATCAAAACCAGCGCAAGGCCGGTGATGACCGTGAAGACCCGTCGCATGCGCTCTGAAATTTGCGAGTAGATGATGTCGAAGCGGATCTCCTCCGTCTCCTTGACCGTGAATGCCGCTCCCCACAAGACCGTCCACAGCCAGGTGGTGATGATGAGTTCCTCCGACCACCCGAGTGGATCATTGAGGACGTAGCGGAAGACGATCTGCAGGATAAACGTGCCAAACATCACCGCCAGCAACGCCACGGCAACGTTCTCTGCGCGATGCCTGAGCCAGTCCGCGACGGCGATGAGACGGGGATGCATTGGCGCTCTTTCGGCGGTGCGTATCCGGAGCAAGCAAGCCGCTACGGCGGACGACCGGCTGTAAGAGGCGTCGGTCGTCCGTGTAAGGGGCTTGCCTTACGCGATTGCGTTGATGGCTTCGAGCGCGCCGGTCGGCCAATCCTTGCCGTACTTGTCGATGTACTTCTTCTGGGCATAAGTCCGAAAGGCGGCCACGTCCGGCGCGTAGACCTTCTTGCCCTCCTTCTTGAAGTATTCGAGCGTCTCGGCCTCCTGAGAGTCGAAACGCTTGATGTTCTCCGCCGACATCTTATCCGCGGCCGCCTGGAATTCGGCTTGCTGCGCCGGACTCAGCGCATCCCAGATCTTGGAGCGGATGACCATCACGTCGTAGGCGATGACATGCTTTGTCAGGACGAATTGCGTCGTCACCTCGTCGAACTTCATGAGCTTCGAGGCGACGACCGGATTGTCCTGCCCATCGACGGTGCCCGTCTGAAGTGCCGTGTAGAGCTCGGCATAGGCGACCGGCGTCGGGTTGGCGCCGAGCGACTCGCCGAGGAACTGCCAGAACTCCCCTGGCGGCATCCGCAGCTTGATGCCGGCCATGTCGGCGGGCGTCTTGATTTCCTTCGTCGGCTTCAAATTGACACTGCGCGAGCCGAAATAGACCGGCGTGATGACCTGGATGCCGAGCTGATCCTTGGCCATCTTGATGAAGGTTTTCCCGATGTCGCTCTTGAACGTTTTCGCCATGTGGTCGGCATCGCGGAAAAGGAACGCCGAAGTGAGCAACGACCAGGCCGGGATCTGCTTGGAGATGTCGGCAGGCGCGAGGTTACACAGATCCAGATTGTCCCGCTGGAGCGCGACCAATTCGGCGCCCTGCTTGAACAGGGTGTTGCCCCAATACGGCTCGAACTCGAACTGGTCTTTGATCGCCGCAGCGAATTCCTTGTAGGCCTGGGCTCGCAGGTCAGTTTCGGTGAAGGCGGCACTGAAGCGCAGCTTTGTGGCGGCACGGACGGTTGTGGGGACGATTGTCGCCGCGGCGAGCATGGAGGCGCCGGCAGCCAGAACGCGACGGCGCGAATAGGACGCTCTCATTGATATTCCTCCCAGGGCGTTCTTGTACTTTCTGTGAGCCAACTATCCCTCTTGCGATCCGTGGTTCAATGGTCAAAAATACAATCGTCATATGATTTGGAGATCATCGGTTGATCATGCACGGCAACCAACCTCGGACGCTCGCCGAAACGGCTGGCGAAAGGGCTTACCGCCGGATCCGGGACGACATAATCGCCGGGGCTCTCGCGCCTTCACAAAGGCTCAGGCTCGACGCGCTGAAGGAGACCTACGGCGTCAGTGTCAGCACGCTACGCGAACTCCTCAACCGACTGACTTCGGAAGGACTGATTGTTGCCGAGGGCGCGCGCGGCTTCGAGGTGGCGTCGATCTCGGTTCAGAACTTCAAGGAGGTTGCGAACCTGCGCCAGCTTTTGGAGAGCCATGCCCTGGAGGCATCGTTTGCAGGCGGCGATATGGAATGGGAAGGGCGAGTTGTAGCGGCGCACCACAAGCTTTCCGTGGTCGAGGCGCGCCTGCTCGCGGGCAATCGCACGGGTACCGACGTCTGGAAGCGCTACGATTTCGAATTCCATCATGCGCTGCTGTCGGCTTGCGGCTCGAAGGTGCTGCTCGATACGCATTCGGCCGTTTTCGATAAATATCTGCGTTACCTGATTATCGCCGTCGTCTTTCGCGGCGAGGTCACCGCGCGCGAGCATCGCGCGCTGCTCGAATGCGCCCTCAAGCGCGACGTCCGGACCGCCAAAGACGTGCTCGTCCGGCACATCCAGGAGTGCGTCGCGTTCACATTGGCTAAAGGTCAGATAGCCGGGAACGCTACTGGCCGAACGACGATGAGAGGCAAAAGGTCAGCCCTTGGCGTCGACTGAGTTGGAGCAAAGGTCCGCGCCAATTACGTCTGCAGGGCATCATGCAATTGAAGAGGCTGGCTTGCACCTTGGGCAGCGGATGATCGTTTCCTAGCGGGAACTTGGGACCCCGCCACTAGGAGCAAGCCGCAAGGACGGCAACGGATAAGAACGACCAGTCCGCTTCGGGTCTTGGTCGCGTGAAAACGCTTCAGTGCGGGGTGACACGGCCGTGAACGGCCCCTGTGAGGGCCAACTGGCGCCAAAGTGGTATATCTTCCGCCAAGGTGCCGGAAGCCGGCCCATTGGCTTCGCCTTGGTCACTGTGATCGATCGATAAAGGTTGGCGGCACGCGCACGACAGCGCTCCTGCCTCATGCCTGCATCGCCGCGATCAGCGCACCGACACCCATGATGTTCATTGCGCGCGTGAGATTGTAGGCGAGCACGTGCAGCGCCATCTCAGTGGCGACCTTCGGCAAGCGCTTCGTCAGGAAGTGCGTCGCGCCCATGCGCATCTTCAGTGTGCCGAACGGATGCTCGACGGTCTCGCGTCGGCGACGCATCGCCCGAGGATCGGCGTCGAGCCGCCTCTGGGCATCCTCCATGACGTGTTCATGTTCCCAACGGGAGATGACGCGGTTCTTTGCTGTGGTGCAGCGCGCCTTAAGCGGGCAGCTTCCACAAGCTTTCGTGGCGTAGCGCCGAATGGTGCGTTCGCCATCCACTGTTGTAAGCCAATACGCGAGCAACTGGCCCGCCGGGCAGCGATATCCATCCTGCTTGGCCAGGTATGCGAAGTCGTGCTTGCCGAACTTGCCCTTCGCCTCCATGCCCGTCGTGTTCGGCTTCGGCAGTGTCACAGCGATATCGGCATCGGCGCAGGCTTTGATCTCCTCGCCCGTGTAGTAGCCGCGATCGGCCACGGCCTCGAGCTTGTCGACGCCGAGCACGGCCTTGGCCTGTTTACCCATGTTGGCGAGTTGTGCACGATCCGAGCCGCTATTCGTCACCTCGTGCGCGATGATGAGGTGGTGCTCGGTATCGACGGCAACCTGCACATTGTAGCCGACGACACCGGAGCCGCGGCCACTCGTGGCCATGGACCGACTGTCGGGATCGGTCAGCGAGATCTGTTGGTCCGGTGATGCCAGCATTGCCTGTTCGCAGGCTTCGAGCTTCTGCATCTCGCTCGCGAGCTTGGTGAGCTTCTCCTTCAGATGCGCCGTCTTCGCGGCGAGAGTCTCAGATGGCTCCTGCAGATCTGCGGTGTCGAGCTGCGCGAGATAGCGCGATACGCTCTCCTCCAGCTGCTGGCGACGGCGCTCGACCTTGCCCTTCGTGAAGTTCTTGTCACGCGTGTTGACCGCCTTGAACTTCGAGCCGTCGATGGCGACGCTGGCCTTCGTCAACAAGCCCATCTGCCGGCAAAGCTCGACGAACTTCGCGCACACCTTCTTGATGGCGGGGCCGTTGTCGCGGCGAAAGTCGGCGATCGTCTTGTCGTCGGGCGAAAGCCGTTGTAGCAGCCAAATCACCTCAAGATTGCGCCTCGCCTCGCGCTCCAGCCGGCGGCTCGACTGGATGCGGTTGAGATAGCCGTAGATGTAGAGCTTGAGCAGCGGCGCAGGGTGATAACCGGGCCGGCCGGTTGCCGCAGGCTCGACGTCCTCAAAACCCATCCCATCGAGATTAAGTGCTTCGACAAACGCATCGACAACGCGAACAGGATTGCTCTCACCGACCCAATCATCGAGGCATTCCGGCAACAACGTCGATTGATCGCGATCCGCGCCTTCAATGAACCGTCGCATCGGTCGTCTCCGAAACCCCGAGACGATCTCTATCTGACTCGTCGTTTTCACGCAGCCAGGGTCAAAAGCAGCGATGCCGACCAAACGGAGCGACTTCCGCTTAACCGGCGGAAGCTGACGTTCATGAGTACACGTCCTACTGCTTCTGCAATAGCTTGAGCCGGCAGCGCAGCGCCTCGCGGATATGCGCGCGCGCGAGCTGCTCGGCCTTGTCGCCATCGCGCGCGGCGATGGCTTCGACAATGGCCTGGTGCTCGCCATGGCTGGTCGAGGGGCGGCCCGTCACGGTGAAGGTCGTCGGGCCGAGCAGGGCGATCCAGTCCTGCAATTCGCGCGAAGCGTTGTCGAGATAGCGGTTGCGCGCCGCGCGGCAGATCGCCTCGTGGAAGGCGCGGTTCAGCCGCGCCATGTCGGCAGCGTCGGTCCGGGATGTTTCCACAAAAGCCTGTTCGATGTCCCGAAGCGCGTCGACCTCAGGCGCGGAGGCGTGCTCGGCGGCAAGGCGTGCCGCAGCGCCCTCCATGATCTCGCGCATCGCGTAGAGCTCGAGCACCTCTGAAATGTCGAGGTTGCGCACGATCAGCCCGCGGCCGCCAGCGGGCTCGACGAAGCCGCGCGCCGCAAGCCGGCCAAGCGCCTCACGCACCGGCGTGCGGCTGACCTTCAGCCGTTGCGCGACCTCTTCCTCGCGCAGGCGGTCGCCGGCGCGGTAGCTGCCGGCCTGGAGCGCCTCGCAGAGCGAGCGGAATACGGCTTCACCGAGCGCGACGCCACTGCCGCGTGCGATCGATCCGCCTGCCTTTGCCGGACGTCTGGCCATGGTCCCTCAGGGCGCATCCTGCCCATGCAGAGATGCCGCTTGCGTCGTATCTGTATATCTTTGTATACAAACGTACGCAAGAGTCGCCAGGGTTGACCAAGCCCTCCGGCGGGCAGAATGTCTCCAACTTCGTCGCATCGGGCAGACGCGCATGGGCAGCAAATACGACGTGCTGGTGATCGGCGGCGGCAACGCGGCGCTGTGCGCGGCGATTTCCGCCCGGCGCGGTGGCGCCTCGGTGCTGGTGCTCGAGGGCGCGCCGAAATTCTATCGGGGCGGCAACACCCGCCACACCCGCAACATGCGCTGCGCCCATGACGCCGCGACCGAGATCCTGACTGGTCCTTATACCGAGGAGGAGTTCTGGGAAGATCTGCTGCGCGTGACCGGCGGGAAGACCGACGAAGTGCTCGCCCGCCACATGATCCGGGAGTCCAAGGACATCCTGAACTGGATCGTGGAGCAGGGTGTGCGCTGGCAGCCTTCGCTTGGCGGCACGCTGAGCCTCGGTCGCACCAACTCCTTTTTTCTCGGCGGCGGTCGCGCCATGCTCAACGCGTTGTATCTGACCGCCGAGCAGCTCGGCGTCGATGTCGAATACGACGCCGAGGTCACCGACCTCGTGATCGAGGACGGGATGTTCCTCGCTGCGCGCCTGAAGCGGCCGATCAAGGGCGAGACCGAGGTCCATGCGACCTCGCTGGTGGCCGCCGCCGGCGGGTTCGAGGCCAACATCGAATGGCTGAAGCAATATTGGGGCGAGGCCGCCGACAATTTCCTGATCCGCGGCACGCCCTATAATCGCGGCGCGATCCTGAAGATGCTGCTCGACAAGGGCGTGCAGGAGGTCGGCGATCCCACCCAGTGCCATGCGGTTGCGATCGACGCCCGCGCGCCCAAATTCGACGGCGGCATCATCACGCGGCACGACTCCGTCGTGTTCGGCATCGTCGTCAACAAGCACGCCCAGCGCTTCTACGACGAGGGCGAGGATCTCTGGCCGAAGCGCTACGCGATCTGGGGCCGGCTGGTCGCGGCGCAGCCCGACCAGATCGCCTACATCATCTTCGATTCGACCGTCGTCACCAGCTTCATGCCGACATTGTTTCCGCCGATCGCGGGGCAGACCATCGCCGAGCTCGCCGGCAAGCTCGAGCTCGATCCGGCCGCGCTGGAAAAGACCATCACCGAGTTCAACGCTGCGGTGCGGCCCGGGACGTTCGACCACACGATCCTGGACGATTGCGTAACCGAGGGCATCACACCGCCCAAGACTCATTGGGCGCGCAAAATCGAGACGCCGCCTTACCTCGCCTATCCGGTGCGGCCGGGCATCACCTTCACTTACCTGGGCACGCGCGTGAACAAGGACGCGCGGATGCTGATGGCGGACGGCAGGCCGTCGGCCAACATGTTCGCGGCCGGCGAGATCATGGCAGGCAACGTGCTCGGCAAGGGCTATGCCGCCGGCATGGGCATGACCATCGGCAGCGTGTTCGGGCGGATCGCAGGACGGGAAGCGGCGAAACATGCACGGAACTAGGATCCTGGACGAAACCGACCGTCTGATGACGGTCTGCAATTCCTGCCGCTATTGCGAGGGTCTTTGCGTGGTCTTCCCCGCGATGGAGATGCGCCGCGCTTTTTCCGACGGCGATCTCAACTATCTCGCCAATCTCTGCCATTCCTGCGGCGCCTGCTATGTCGACTGCCAGTTCTCGCCGCCGCACGAGTTCAACGTCAACGTCCCCAGGACACTCGCGGTCGCGCGTGCGGAGTCCTATGCCGCCTATGCCTGGCCGCAGGCGCTCTCCGGGGCGTTTGCGCGCAACGGCCTCCTCATCAGCATCGTCGCTGTGCTGAGCATGGCCGCGTTCATTCTCGGTTTTGCGGCGCTGAATGATCACAGCGTGCTGTTCGGCGTACACACCGGTCCGGGTGCGTTCTACAAGCTGATGCCGCACAATGCGATGGCCGCTTTATTCAGTGCCGCTTTCCTCTACGCAATCCTCGCGCTGGTCATGAGTGTGCGCGCGTTCTGGCGCGACATCGGCACGCCGATCGGCGGCCGCGCCGACGGCGGCTCGATCTTCCAGGCGATCCGCGACGCGGGCGAGCTGCGCTATCTCCATGGCGGCGGTGTCGGCTGCTACAATGAGGGCGACAAGCCGACCGACCGGCGCAAGCTGTTCCACCATCTGACGTTCTACGGCTTCCTGCTGTGCTTCGCCGCGACCTCGGTTGCCACGCTGTATCACTATCTGCTCGGTCGCGAGGCGCCGTATCCGTGGTGGGATCTGCCTGTCGTGCTCGGTACGCTCGGTGGCGTCGGCCTTGTCGTTGGTCCCATCGGACTGTTCGTCGCCAAATCGCGCCGTGCGCCCGAGCTGCTCGACGACAACAGCTACGGCATGGATGTCGGCTTCATCGCGATGCTGTTCTTGACCGGGGCGACGGGTATGCTGGTTTTGCTCCTGCGCGAGACCGCCGCGATGGGGCCGCTGCTGGCGCTGCATCTCGGCGCGGTCTTTGCGCTTTTCATCACCATGCCCTACGGCAAGTTTGTGCATGGCATCTATCGTTTCGTCGCGCTGGTACGTTACGCGCAGGAGCGGCGCGGCGAAACTGGCGTCCGCGGGTGATAAGTCCTGTGCGGCGTGGCTTCGGGGTGAATGCTAGCCGGCCGTATGTTGCTGGCTCGCTTCGTATCGTTCGTTCGCTTGCTCAAACAAGCGTCGCCTCTGCTCACGGTCCAGGCGGTGCTCGTCGAGCGTCATCGCGTCCCATTCGCTGCGCTCGACGGTCAGGAAATCTCCGCCGTAGATGTGGATGGCGCCAGTCAGCCGACCGATCGGGTTGATGACCGAGTGAATGATGTCGAAGCCGAATGCGATGGCCTCTTTTTCGGACAACGCCTTCGCGCCGGCCGCCTCGACCTTGTTCGGCGTGCTCGGAATGCGCCGCCAGAAGATATTGTCTTCTCGTCCCGAGTAAACGCCAATCACGGCCCACATGCGGTGATCGTGGGGCATTACCATCATGCCTGGCGCCCATATCACGTTGAGGATTGTCAGTGAGACTGAATGGAATAGTGTGCGGCTCTCGGGCCGCTTCGGCTCACCGAGCCCGTTAAGGACGGCCGCCGGTTCGGACACCGCGCGTGCAAGGATCTCACGAACAGCCTTGTGGGTTGGGTCCGCTGCGACCGCTGCACGGCAGTCGGCGACAAACTGCTCCGGATCAAACATGCCAATCTCCATTTAAAGGTCAAGGCGGTTGAATTGTCCGAAGGCGGATCGTGTTGGCGAGCTCTCTACGCCTTCGCTTCCCGTTCTGAGATCACTTCATGATTGGCGTCTGGCCGAACTTGCGCAAATTCCACGCCGTGCCGGCGTCCCTCGGCGATGCCCTGAGCGATTGCCCGCGCGACGATCTCGACATCTGCACGTGACAGATGACCGAGCTTCCATGAACATACGATCTGGCGACCGCGTTCCAAGTCTCCGTAGCAGGTAATCGGAGGCAGCGGCTTGATCGGCATTTCGCATCTCCACGACCGCCATGAGGATGAAATCTACATCAGTCGCAACCGTTCAGCCATGCATTTTGCCGTGCTGCATCGGCACTTTCATTGCGTGTACGCATGGTAACGACGGTCGACTAGTTCCTCGGTTGCCCAGGGAAATCCAGGCTTCGGGGGCAGCAACTGACCCCGATGCCTGCTGTGGAGCAGCACCACACCGTGCGTCTGCGCGGTGCCACGGCGGCGGTCTGAGCTCTACGCAACCTCGCGTTCCGGTGAGGTCGCCTGCTCGCGGGCCATCGTCGTCGCCGTGACGTAGTCGGTCTTGCCGGTGCCGAGCAGCGGCACCTTGTCGACCACCATGATCGTCGCGGGCACGGTCAGCTCGGAGGCGCCGATCGACTTGGCCTGGGCCTGCATCGCGCTGCGCTCGGCATTCTTCTCCGTCGTCAGCAGCACGATGCGCTCGCCCTTGCGCTGGTCGGGGATCGACACGGCGACCGAGCCAGCCTGCGGCCACAGCGTCGTCGCGATGCTCTCGACTGCGGACAGCGAGACCATTTCGCCGGCGATCTTGGCGAAGCGCTTGGCGCGGCCCTTGATGGTGATGAAGCCTGCGGCGTCGATGGCCACGATATCGCCGGTGTCGTGCCAGCCCTCGGGCAACACTTCGAGCACGCCAGGGTTTTCGGCCCTGAGGTAGCCGAGCATCACGTTCGGTCCGCGCACCGAGAGGCGCCCACCTTCCTCGATGCCGGGGACCGGATCGAGGCGGCTTTCCATCAGCGGCGAGAGGCGGCCGACGGTGCCGGGCCGGTTGGCCATCGGCGTGTTCATCGCCAGCACCGGCGCCGTCTCGGTGACGCCATAGCCTTCGAGGATGCGGATGCCGTAGCGCTCCATGAACACCTGGCGCGTGCGGTCCTTCACCGCCTCGGCGCCGGCGATCACCAGGCGCAGGGTGCGGAAGTCGTAGGCATGCGCCGAGCGGGCGTAGCCGGTGAGAAACGTGTCGGTGCCGAACAGGATCGTGGCGCCGGTCTGGTAGATCAATTCGGGTACGATGCGGTAGTGCAGCGGCGAGGGGTACATGTAGATCGGAATGCCCGCGAGAACAGGCATCATCATTCCGCCCGTCAGGCCGAACGAGTGGAACACCGGCAGCACGTTGAACACCTTGTCGTTGGCGTTGGCATCGACCCGCGCGAGCGCCTGCGCGGCGTTGGCGAGGATGTTGCGGTGGGACAGCACGACGCCCTTGGGCGTGCCTTCCGAGCCCGAGGTGAACAGCACGACGGCGGGATCGTTGGCCTGGCGGGCGACGCGCGGCGCGGTGCCGGCGAGCAGGCCCTTGATCTTGTCGGTGGTGCCGATCGAGGCCCTGATATCTTCGAGATAGACGACGCGCGCCTCGGCCGAGATCGCGGCCATCAGCTTGTCGAGCTTGCCCTTCTCGATGAAGGCTTTCGATGTCAACACGGTCTTGACCTGCGCGGCCCTCATGGCGGCGAGGACGTTGACCGGGCCGGCGGAGAAGTTGAGCATCGCGGGAACGCGGCCGATGCTCTGCAGCGCCATGAAGACGACGGCGACGCCCGCGGAGTTCGGCAGCAGCACGCCGACGTTCTCGCCGGCCATCGTGCCGGTCTCGAGCTTGCGGCTCAGAACCTGCGCGCCGAGGATCAGCTTGCGATAGGTCAGCCTGGTGCCGAGCGCGTCCTCGATGATCACCTTGCCGGTGTCGCGGTCGCGATAAGCATGCCCGAGCGCCTCGAACAGCGAGTGATCGAGCATGGCGTTCTTCACCAGGGCGTCGATCATCACGTCCTGAAGCGCCGCGCCCGCGGCGTTGCGGCGCGCCTTGCCCTTCAGCTGTTCATCGACCGGCAGCTTGACCGGCGGCAGGATCGTGACCGTCACCCGCGGAAACCACGAGCGCTTGATCTGGCTGGAGTTGAGGTAGCTGAGATGCGAGCGCTGGGCGCCTTCGATGCGAACCGGCACGACCACGGCGTCGGCCTTGTCGGCGATCATCGCGGTGCCATCATAGACCTTCATCAGGGAGCCGGAGACGGTGATGCGTCCCTCCGGGAAGATCACCACCGGCTCGCCGGCGGCGACGAGCTTGATCAGGTCGCGTGCGGCCAGCGGCTTGGTCGGGTCCATGGTGTAGTGCTTGACCACGCGCAGGAACGGCTTGGCCCACCAGGCCTTGGCGATGCCGGTGTCGACCGCGAAGCTCGCGTCGATCGGCAGCACGGCGTGCAACAGCGGGCCGTCGACCAGGCTGACATGATTGGGCGCGATCAGCATCCGCGTGCCCGGCGGCGGCAGGTTCTCGAGCCCGCGCACTTCGGTGCGGAACAGGGCGCGAAACAGCAGGCCGCCGAAATCGCGCACGCCTTCCTTGCCCCATTTCGTCAGCACGAACCACACGGCGCCGAAGCTCGCGACACCGAGGCCGAAGAAGATCCAGCCGACATGCAGTCCGCCGGCCTGGAGCAGTGCGACGAACAGCGAGCCCACCACCATGAAGGCGGCCTGCAGCACGTTGCCGGCGGCGATGATGCGGGCGCGCTCGCCCGGTACCGACCAGGCTTGCACGGCGGCGAAGGACGGAACCACGAAAAGCCCGCCGCCGAACGCGAAGGCGACGAAGTCGGCCAGCATGCGCAGACCCGCGAACGAGGTCGCGAAGTCGACCGCGGCGATGTCCTGGCCTTTGGCTATGACAGCGATGGCCCAGGCGAGATCGAGCCCTGCGCAGCCCATGATGATGGCGCCGATCGGCACCAGCGCGAGGTTCGGGCGAACATGGCTGAGGCTCGCGGCGAACAACGAACCGATGGCGATGCCGATCGCGAAGATCGCCAGGCACAGCGTCACCACGCCTTCGCTGCCACCGACGACGTCCTTGACCAGCGCGGGCAACAGCGACAGCACGATGGCGCCGACCAGCCAGAACCAGGAGACGATCACGGTGCCGTCCCACAGGCGGTGGTCCGCATAGAGTGTCTTCAGCAGGCTGAATGTCGAGGTCCAGGGATTGGCATCGACGGGCAGATCGGGCGCGGAAGGCGTTGTTTGCGGAATGCGGGAGGCAAAGGCCCAGGACAGCAGAGCCAGCACGACCACGGCCGACGCGACCCAGCCCATATGGGCGGAGCCGGCCACGAACTGGCCGCCGGCGACGGTGCCGAGCAGAATGGCCATGAACGTCGCGCCTTCGACGAGCGCATTGCCGGTAGCGAGCTCGCCGAGCTCGAGCTGGTCCGGCAGCATCGAGTATTTCACGGGGCCGAACAGGGCGGCGATGATGCCGAACAATGCGAGCGCTGTGAACAGCAGCGGCACCGAGTGCATGAAGAAGCCGGCTGCGGCAAAGGCGGCAGCGAAGATCTCGGCAAACTTCAACCGTCGTGCGACGACGGATTTGACGTATTTGTCGGCGAGCTGGCCGCCGAGCCCTGACAGAATGAAATAGGGAAAGATGAAGACGGCGCCTGCCACCGTCACGAGGGCATCGCCGTGGCCGGTTGCGGCGCTGTAAAGCAGGATGATGACGAGTGCGTTCTTGAGCACGTTGTCATTGAGCGCCGAGAAAAATTGCGCCCAGAATAGCGGCGCAAAGCGGCGTGACGACATCAAATCCCTGATCATGACTAGTCCTGTTTTGGAGAGGCAGCCCGAGGTTGTTACGTTGCAGGTCGAACGTCACGACCGGAAGGTTGTGGGAGAAGCGATCGCAGGGCGACCGTGGTCGCCGGCCTGCCCGTGTCCCTCGGTCCCTCCGATCCTGTTGGTCTCCAGGTGATCTCGTTAGGTTCGCAAATATCCGGTCGCGGTCGCAGTCGGGGCGAAAATGCCGCGCCTGACGCATATCGCCACGGCCAATAAGGAAAGCCTGAACCGGAGGGTCGATATCGGGCGAATGGGCCTGCAATGTTCGGGCATAGTAAGTCCTTTGTTGCGGTTGGCCCTTGCATTCGAGCGGACGCGCACGCGCATGCGCATCGGCTTGCCTCAGGTGAGGTGGGCGAGATGGCGAAAGGGGTTGAGGCGGCCGAGCAGGCTGAAGCGGTGGCCGTCATGGCGGGCACGGGCGCGGCTGGCCCGCCACATCCGGAAGGTCGCGCGGCGCTCGGTGAGCACGCCGGCAACGTCGCAGGCATTGGCGATGCGATCGACGGGCGCCATGGCGAGCCGCAGCAAGGCGCGGCCAAATCCGGTCACGAGAGCCGCGGCGTCGTCGACAAAGGTGGAGGCGATATCAACAGCAAGGGTTTGCATTTTGCAGGTCTCCAGGTTAATTTGAACAATGTTCAAATGAGTAGCTTGAAAATGAACAATGTTCAAGAAGAATCGCTGCGAGACCAGAAAAAAAATCGGCGCCGGCTCCTTATCGTGGAGATCGCCCGGGGGATTATTTCCGCTAAAGGATTGAGATCATTGAAGGTTCGAGACGTTGCGGACGCCGCCGGCTGCTCCGTCGGCAGCGTCTATAACGAGTTCGGGGACTTCGACGGGGTGATCCTGACCGTCAACAGGGAGACGGTTCAGGCCCTCACGGTGCGGCTGGGCGAGGTTCCGGCCGAGGACCCGGTTCGCCAGCTCTATGGATTAGCCGAGACCTATCTCGATTTCTTCGCCGAGAACGCCAATCTGCTGCGCTCGCTGTTCGAACATCGGATGGAGGACGATCGTCCGTATCCCGACGACATCCTTCAGATGGTGATGGACGCCTTCGCGCTGATGCATCCGCCCTTGGTGCGGGTGCTACCGGATGCGGACGACGTGAAGATCGCGCTGTTGTCGCGCACGTTGTTTTCCGCGGTGCATGGCATCATTTCGCTTGGCCTCGAAGAGCGCATGGTCGCCGTGCCGCCGCAGTTGCTGCGACAGCAGGTTACGCAGTTTCTGGACGCGCATCTCGTCGGTCTCGGGATCCTGCCGGCGTGATGATTGCGATGGCCGCCGTCACGCCCGAGCGGCTTCGCGCGGCCTCGTGACGACGACGACATCGGGTTTCCCGTTGTCGACCTGAACCCGGTTGCGTCCCTTTTCCTTGGCGCGATAGCAGGCGGCATCGGCCTGACGCATGACCTCCTCGAGCGTGGTGTCGCGGTCGGCTATGCAGGCAACGCCGATACTCGCGGTCACCGCAAAACAGCGATCGTCCCAGGCGAAGCTGAACAGTTCGAGCGACCGACGCAGCCGCTCGGCGATGTCCACTGCGTCGTAGGGCGCGCATTGCGGCAATATCAGTGCAAATTCGTCGCCGCCGAGCCGGGCGACCAGATCGTGCGGCCGCCGGCCCTGCTGCAACAGCTGCGCGACCTGACACAGCAGCCGATCGCCCGCGAGATGCCCACAGCTGTCGTTGACGCTCTTGAACTGGTCGAGGTCGAGCAGGATCAGGCTGAGCGCACCTTCGCTGCGACCATCGAGCTCACTTTGCAGGCGGGCTTCGAAGGCGCGGCGATTGACACTACCAGTCAACCAATCATGCGAGGCCTGAAAGGCGAGGCGCTCCTTCTCGGCGTGCAGCGCATCCTCGAACGCCTGCCGCTGGAGCACCAGTCGCCGCGTGTGCCAGATCAACAGCAGGATCAAGGCGGCGGCGGTGGCGATGTTCAGCCACGTCAGCGTCAGCTTGATCGCGCGGGAGCCCTTGCCCAGCACCGCCGAGAACCGCTCGGCATGCTCGGTGAATTGCCTGTTCAGCTCCGAGAGCCGGGCCGACAGGAATTGCAGGCGGCCGCTGTCGCCGATGGGGCCGTCCTTCAGTTCTCCTCGAATGACCTCACCGAAGACGTTGAGCTCCAGCAGCATCGGATCGGTCGCGGTCCACTCCCGGATTGCATCACGGAAGAAGCTCACCTGGTGGAAATAGCGGAACAGCCAGATCAGGCCGGGAACGTCATCGGGATGGTTGCCGCCTTGCAGCAAGCCGATGCGCGCGAGTTCGACATCGACTGGATCGCGCTCCAGCGCCCATCTCGCATATTCGTCGCCGATCGGGACAGCGAGCGAACTCTGGTATTGCGCGAACTGGCCGGCTTCGCCCGAGTGCAGATAGAGATTGAGGAAATAGACAGCGTTCTTCTGTGAGCGCGACCACATCGCCTCGCCCGCGACATAGGCGCGAACCGACGACATCACCTCGAGGCTCAATCCCGCGATCGTCGCCTGCAGCACGACGACCATGACGAATGGCGAGACGAGCTTGATGACGTGAAGGAAGCTGCGTTCCTTCGCCGACGTTGCTGTTCTGCGAAACACTCTGCGTTCCCCAAATCACTCAACGATCCCAGCGGAGCGTTCCGCTGATAACGCCAATAAGACGGGAACACTGCTTAATTCGACTTGAAGAAGCCGAAAGACCACCGCGCACGGTGAAAGCGCTGTGAAACCGATGCGTGTAGATCGCTGCAAATGCTACGCAGCCGGAACCGGAGCGGTATCGGCGCGCCGATGCCGCAAATCCGACTTTCGCCGTTTACCCGATCGAGAGGATTTCAGCCCGGCGCTACACCAGCACCGGCTTGCGGACGCGGCCGGCATCGCCGAAGACGCGCAAGTACCGCTCGATCTCCGAGGGCATTCCGGTCGCCTTCTCCGGATTGTCTGAGAGCTTGACGGCCGGATGTCCGTCGACCGACGACACCTTGCAGACCAGCGAGATCGGATCGAGGTTGAACGAGCCGTCCGGCGCGCAGCCGACGAAATCGTTGGTGAGGTTGGTGCCCCAGCCGAACGAGAGCCGCACGCGGCCGGCGAAGTGGTGGTAGGTCTCCTCGATCGAGCCGACGTCCATCGCATCGGAGAACACCAGCAGCTTGTCCCTGGGATTGCGGCCCTTCTTCTCCCACCAGGCCACGATCTCTTCGCCGGCCTGGATCGGCGGCGCGCTGTCGGGGCGGAAGCCGGTCCAATCGGCCACCCATTCCGGCGCATCGCGCAGGAACGCCTTCGTGCCGAAGGCGTCGGGCAGCGCGATCAGCAGATTGCCGCCATAAGTCTGACGCCACTGATCGAGGATGCGATAGGGCGCCCAGCGCAACTCCTCGTCGTCCTTGGCGAGCGCGGCCGCGACCATCGGCAGCTCGTGCGCGTTGGTGCCGATGGCTTCGAGATCGTTGTCCATCGCGAGCAGCACGTTGGAGGTGCCGATGAAGGATGAACCAAGGCCTTCCTTCACCGCTTCCACGCACCAGCGCTGCCAGAGGAAGCCGTGGCGGCGGCGGGTGCCGAAGTCGGACAGCCGCAGATTCTCCAGCTTGCGCAGCCGCTCGACCTTGGTCCACAGCTTGGCCTTGGCGCGGGCATAGAGCACGTCGAGCTCGAAGCGGCCGCGGCCCTTCATTGCCGACCGCGAGCGCAATTCGTTGAGGATGGCGAGCGCGGGAATCTCCCACATCGTGGTGTGGGTCCACGGCCCGTGGAAATGCAGCTCGTACTGGCCCGCGACCTTGCGCAGCTCGTATTCGGGAAGGCGGAATTCGGCGAGCCAGCGGATGAAGTCCGCCGAGAACATGTGGGTCTTGCCGTAGAAGGTGTTGCCGGCGAGCCAGATCAGCTCTTTCTTGGTGAAGCGGATGGTGCGGGCGTGGTCGAGCTGGGCGCGCAGCTCTCCTTCGTCGATGGTCTCCGCAAGGCGCACATGGCGCGAGCGGTTGATGACCGAGAAGGTCACCTGCTGATCCGGGTAGTCTTCCCGAATCATCTGTAACATCAATAGCTTATAGAAGTCGGTATCAAGCAGGCTGCGGATGATGGGATCCAGCCGCCAGCTATGATTGTAGGTTCGGCTCGCAATGTCGGTCACTGTCATGGCCGAATTCTAGCGTGGCCGCCCGCGCGCAACCAGTGGGTTTGGCGAGGGGCTGGCCACGGCGCGGGTCGGTGTCATCAGGGGCGGTGAAACAATTCCCTCGGCCATCGCAACGGCCAGGTCAGCCGCCCGCGGCCGTCGCAGCCACGGACTCCAATTGCGCCCGGACCCAGCGATGGGCCTGGTCCTTCTGATAGCGCTGGTGCCAGACCATGAACATCGGCAACTCGGCCAGGGTGCGGGTGCGCGAGGGCAGTGGTATCCGCGCATGCGCAAAACCGTGCATTACGCCGGAGGCGAGCAGGCTCGGCATGCTCGCCAGCATCTGCGAGCCGCGCAGGAACGACGGCACGCCCGAGAAGCTCGGCACTGAGATGGCGATGTCGCGGTGAAAGCCGTTCGCAGCGAGCCGGCGATCGAAGTCGAGCCGCTCGTTGTCGGTATAGACCACGGTGATGTGGCGTGCGGCGAGATAGGCGGCGCGGCCCGGCGGCGCGGCGCGCGCCTTGGGATCGAAATAGCAGACGTAATGATCGCTCAGCAGCCGCTTTTGCACGATGTCGACGCCAACAGGCGGCAGCGGGGTGATCAGCAGGTCGCAGCGATTTTCGCGCAGCGTCGCGGGCGAGGGCGATTGCGATGGGATCACGCGCAGATTGAGGCTTTTCACCTGCGCGGCGACATGCCCGAAGAAGCGCGGCAGCAGCAGGTCACGCTGGAAATCGTTGGCGGCGATCGTCAGCGAAAGCTGCGCGCTGGCCGGCTCGAAGGTGCCGCCGCCGGCGAAGCTGCGCATCTCGTCGATCAGCGCGCGCGCCTTCGCGGCCAGAGCCTGGGCATGGGCGGTCGCGGCGATGCCGCGGCCGGACTTCGCGAACAGGGGATCGCCGGCGATCCGCCGCAGCTTGTTCAGGCCGTGACTGACCGCCGATTGCGTCAGGTCGAGGCGCGTTGCGGCTGCGGTCACCGAGCCCTCCTCCAGGACGGCCAGGAACAGTTCGAGGGCGTGGCCGTCGAGCGCCAAATGATCGATTTCCTTCATGCAATGCATTATAATCGATCTATTTATTTGTGGAATAGGCCGGCCCATGATCTCGCCGACACGCCGCGTCCGGACCGGTCGCGGCCACAGGGAGAGACAACGCCGATGAATGTCCAGGCGCCAGCCTTACGGGATCCTCGCCTCAACAGCCCCGAGCCGTTCACCCCGCGCGACGGCGGCTTTTTCCAGCGCGACCGCACCATCCATCCGCCGGCATACGCGCCCGGCTACAAATCCTCGGTGCTGCGCTCGCCGCGCCAGGCGCTGCTGTCGCTCGAGAACTCGGTCTCGGAGATCACGGGACCGGTGTTCGGCCACAACGATCTCGGGGCGCTCGACAACGATCTGATCCGCAACTACGCCAAGGACGGCGATCCCGTCGGCGAGCGCATCATCGTCCATGGCCGCGTTCTCGACGAGACCGGCCGCGGCGTGCCGAACACCCTGGTCGAGTTTTGGCAGGCCAATGCCGGCGGCCGCTACCGGCATAAGAAAGATACCTATCTGGCGCCGATCGATCCGAATTTCGGCGGCTGCGGCCGCGCGCTGACCGACGACACCGGCTATTACTATTTCCGCACCGTGAAGCCGGGCCCGTATCCCTGGCGCAACTTCGTCAACAGCTGGCGTCCAGCACACATCCACTTCTCGGTGTTCGGCTCGGGCTTTGCGCAGCGGCTGATCACGCAGATGTACTTCGAGGGCGATCCCCTGATCCCGGTCTGTCCGATCCTGACGACGATCCCGGACAAGGACGCGCTCGATCGCCTGGTGGCGCCGCTCGATCTCAACGCCTCGACGCCGTTCGACTCGCTCGCCTACCGCTTCGACATCGTGCTGCGAGGCCAGCGCTCCACCTATTTCGAAAATCGTCCCGAAGGCAACTGAGCCCAGGAAACTGAATCATGCCGCAGCCGCTCGACTATCTCAAGGAAACCGCCTCGCAGACCGCCGGCCCTTACGTCCATATCGGCCTGATTCCGGCCATGGCCGGCTTCGACATTTTCGAGAAGAACTTTTCCAACGTGCTGGTGACGCCGAACACGCAAGGCGAGCGCATCACGCTGGAAGGCAAGGTGCTCGACGGCAGCGGCTCGCCGCTGCGCGATGTGCTGCTCGAGATCTGGCAGGCCAACGCGGCCGGTCGCTACAATCATCCGGCCGATCGTTCCGTCGGCGCGCTGGATGAGGAGTTTCGCGGCTGGGGCCGCGGCGGCTCCGATTTTGAAAGTGGCGTCGTCACCTTCGAGACCATCAAGCCGGGCGCCATCACCGACAAGGCGGGACGCAAATGCGCGCCGCACGTCAATGTCTGGATCGTCGCGCGCGGCATCAATATCGGCCTCAACACGCGTCTGTATTTCTCCGACGAGGAAGCCGCCAACGCCGCCGATCCCGTGCTCAACCTGGTCGAGCCGCAGGTGCGTCGCAAGACGCTGATCGCAACGCGTAGCGAGCGGGCCGGCAAGGTCGTGTATTCCTTCACGATCAATCTGCAGGGACCGGACGAGACGGTTTTCTTCGACGTCTGATTGATCCCGTCTAAGATGAAACGGCCCCGTTCGAGGATAGGGCCGTTTCTGTCGTCGCGATCCCGGAACCGCAGGACTATCGTCGCCGCTTCGGGAGTGAGACCAAAGTCTAGGCCAAAGATCCCTGCCGCCCAGGAACCAAATCGCCTCCCGATCCTTGCTCCGATAGGTCCCTCGCGGAGGTTTGTCATGAGCAAGCTGCAAGAGCGCGAAACGGCCCCTGACGTCTACAATCTCCTTCTGGCAGCCGTCCTCTTCGTATCGCCGTGGCTGTTCAAGCTGACCAATAGCCAGGGCAAGATCGACCTGTGGGTCACGAGCGCCATCATCGTCGTGCTCTCGCTGGCAGCCATCATTGCCTACCGGGACTGGGAGGAATGGATCAACGTCCTGATGGGCGTCTGGCTCATCGCATCGCCCTGGCTGCTCGGATTTCCGCATACGCGGGCGATGCACCTGAGCATCGGCTTCGGTATCGCCATCGTGCTCCTGGCGCTGCTCGATCTCTTTCTGCACTACGAAAAGAGGCATCCGGACGACGCTCTCGCGGAAGCGCGGCGGAAAAGCGTCCGCCAGTAGAGCTTCGATCAGGCTTCGTCGCCATGAAGCTGCGTCCGAAAGGCACGCGGCGACAGTCCCGTAGCTGCGGCATAAACCCGGCTGAAATAGGCGGGGTCCTCGAAGCCAAGGGCATAGGCGATCGTCGAGACCGGCAGGTTGGTGTAGACGAGGTTGCGCCGCGCCTCGCGGATCAGCCGGTTCAGGATCAGATGCGAGGCGGTGTCGCCGGTCGCCGCGCGCGTGACACGATTGAGATGGGTCGGCGTGATGGCGAGTGCCTTCGCATAGTCGGCCACCGTCCAGCGCTCCAGATGATGCTGTTCGAGCGAGGCTTCGAAGCGGCGGAACAGGTTTGTCTCGGCATTGCCGCCGCCGCCGCTCTCGCCGGTGAGGGCACGTGCGACGAGGCCGATCATGGCCGCCGACAGCGCGCGCAGCACATGGGCGCGGCCGAAATCGCGCGCGGCGTGCTCGGCAAAGATCTGCTTCATGGTGGCGCGGATCTGCGGCGTGCCGCGCACCACGGCCGATTGCGACAGGACGCCGCGCAGCCCTTCTGCCGCGAGCAGGACCTCGTCAAGGATTTCAGCGGCGATGGTCAGCACCCAGCCTTCGGTTCCGGGCACGAAGCTGAAGCCGTGGACATGGCCGACCGGCACGTTGACGATCTGCATCGGCTTGAGCGGCACCACGCGCCCGTCGAGCGTCGCCTCGCCGCCGCCGCGCTCGATCAGCAGCACCTGGTGCAGCCGGGCATGCCGGTGCACGGCGAGCGTCCAGTCGTGCAGCACCGAGCGGGACGCAATCGTCTCGCAATGGACCACGTCCGGCAGGTCGCCGGCTTCGCCGAACAGGTTGTAGACCCGGATGGCCGGGGCGGGGGCTGCTGTCCTCATGTTCGAATAGTACAAGACAATGGCAAAACCCTCCATCGGTCCGAGCAGATGAATCTGCAAAAAAGTAGGCGCGGGAGGACGGAAAAATGAAAGTTCAGGTCTGCATCATCGGCGGCGGGCCGTCCGGGCTGTTGCTGTCCCAGCTTCTGCATCTGAAGGGCATCGACACGATCGTGCTGGAGAAGTCCAGCCGCGACCACGTGCTGGCTCGCATTCGTGCCGGTGTGCTGGAGCACGGCTTTGCCAGGCTGATGCGCGAGGCGCAATGCGGCGAGCGGATGGACCGCGAGGGCGAGATCCACAACGGCTTCGAGATCGCCCATGACGGCGTGCTCTCCCATATCGATCTGCACAAGCATTCCGGCGGCAATTCGGTGCTGGTCTACGGCCAGACGGAGCTGACGCGCGACCTCTACGAGGCGCGCGACCGGCTCAGTGGCAAGGTGGTGCACAATGCCGAGGACGTGACGCCGCATGACCTGGCGTCGGATCGGCCTTACGTGACGTACCGCGCGAACGGCGCGACAGTTCGCGTCGATTGCGATTACATCGTCGGCGCCGACGGCTTTCACGGCGTCAGCCGCAAGTCGATCCCGAAGGACGTGCTGCGCGAATACGAGAAGGTCTACCCGTTCGGCTGGCTAGGGGTGCTATCGCGCACCAAGCCGGTGTCGCCGGAACTGATCTATGTGAAGCACGATCGCGGTTTCGCACTCTGCTCCCTGCGCTCACAGGTGCTGAGCCGCTATTATGTCCAGGTGCCGCTCACCGACAAGGTCGAGGACTGGTCGGACGACGCGTTCTGGGCCGAGCTGAAGCGTCGCCTGCCGGACGACGTCGCTGCGCGATTGGTGACCGGTCCCTCGATCGAGAAGAGCATTGCGCCGCTCCGCAGCTTCGTTGCCGAGCCGATGAGTTTCGGCCGCCTGTTCCTCGCTGGCGATGCTGCCCACATCGTGCCGCCGACCGGCGCACGCGGGCTGAACAGCGCGGCCTCGGACATCCATTATCTCTATCACGCGATGCTCGCCCATTATCAGAATGGCGACGATTCCGGGCTGAAAGGCTATTCCGCAAAGGCGCTGGCGCGGATATGGAAGGCGCAGCGCTTCTCCTGGTGGATGACGATGATGCTGCATCGTTTCCCCGATCGCTCCGAGTATGAAGACCGGCTCCAGCAGACGGAGCTGGACTATCTGCTCTCGTCGGAGACGGCGCAGCGGTTGCTCGCAGAGAACTACGTGGGGCTACCGTTCTAGAGCATGATGGCGCTGGGTTCGATCGGCCTGCCCCCCTCGTCGTACCTCTCCCTCCAGGAGAGGTGTCTGGAGATTGTCGAGGGATTGCTTTAGCAGCAGCTACTTCCCTTCCAGCGTATTCACCGGCGTCCAGTCGGCCGCCGGTGGATTGGTCGCCATGATCCGCGCACGTTTGGCGAAGTATCGGCACGGCGGATCGTCTCCGCCGGCACTTTCAAACAGCTCGGCAGCTTTTGCGAAGTCGCGGGCGCGCCAGCACGCTAGTGCCTTGGCATAAGTCGCCGCGCGAATGCCTTGCTCCTGCGTCTGCTGGCTCTTCTCGGCGAGCGGCTCGTATACCCTGATCGGCTCGTCGCGTCCCTGCACCCTGACCATGTCCAGCTCGCGCCAGACATAGGCGCTGCGGCTCTGGTTCACGGTTGCCTCGGAGGCCATGATCACGGTGCCGAAATACTTGTTCGCGCCTTCGAGCCGTGAAGCCAGGTTCACGGTGTCGCTCATGACGGTGTAGTTGAAGCGCCGGCGCGAGCCGATATTGCCGACCACCGCTTCGCCGCTGTTCAGCCCGATGCGGTGGGCGAGACCGCGGCCCCGAAACGCGGGATGGCTGTCGTTGAGCTCGTCGAGCCGGTCGCGGCATTGCAGCGCTGCCGCCACCGCGTGCTGCGCATGATCGGGATCGACGGCCGGCGCACCGAACATCGCGACGATGGAATCGCCGATATATTTGTCGACATAGCCGCCATGGCTTTCGATGATGTCGGTCATGGCCGAGAGATAGTCGTTCATCAATGCGACCAGCTCTGCCGGCGTCATCTTCTCGGCAATCGAGGAGAAGCCGCTGAGGTCCGAGAAGAACATGGTGATGTTGCGCATCTCGCCGCCGAGCACCGGCATCTTGCCGGAGGCGACCATGCCGTCGATCACCTCGGGCGCGAGATAGAATGCAAAGCTCTTGCGCAGGAAACGCTCCTCGCGGTCGGCGATCACGAAGCGGTAGCCGATCATCATCGCGAGCGCTGTGAGACCCGCGAGCACGGGCTCGGTCAGGGGCAACGCGATGGCGTGCGCGAATGTGCCGACGGCGACGGCAGCGTAGGCGACGGCGAGTCCGAGCCAGGTGATCGCCGCGCCGGTCGGAGCGAGCAGGCAGGCGGCAGCGGCAATGATCGCCGCGAACACGATCGTCAGGATCGTCCGCAGCGAGAAGGTGAGCTCGGTGACGGCGTCATGCTCGAGCAGATTTCGTACAGCAGTGGCATGGACGAAGACGCCGGCAACCGCGCTACGGGCTTGTTTCGCAGCGCTCGCAGGGGCGGGCAGAGCGCATCGCGCCGCCGGTCCTCCGTCATAACCGCGGCCCAGGTGCATCGACGTGAGCTTGCGGTCTTCGAAATTGAGGATGCTGCCGAGCAGCACGATCTTGCCGTCGAAGGCACGGCGGAAGAAGTCGATGTCTCCCTTCTCGGCGCAGGCGCGCAGATCGGCGAAGGAATAAGCGGGAACGTCGTGGCCCATGCCGCGGAAGTTGAGGGTGAGGGTGTTGGGCACCGCGCCCGGGACCGCGTAGCCGGACAAGCTCGTTATCCCGGTGGGGCCGGCCTCGGGCTTGACGCCGAGCGATCGCGCAGCGAGTTCGACGGCCATCGCGGGCATCGGCTGCCCCTCGATCGAGAAGCTCAGCGGCATCCGCCGGATGACGTTGTCGGGGTCGGTATGGACGTTGAGGGCGCGGATGTTGTTTTTCACCGCCAGTTGCTGCGCGCGATCGGGCCTGTCCGGATGGTCATTGCTGAGAATCTCGCCAAGCACGAGCTTGCCGCTGTCGGAGAGCTTCCTGAGCGCGATCAGATAGTCCCGGTCAAATCCCCTCACGCGGCTGCCGAACGACACATCGCCAAAGGGAATCTCCGACTGCTCGATCGAGCTCGGAAAGATGACGTCGAATCCGATGACCTTGGCGCCCCCCTCGGCAATGCTGCCGAGCACCCTGCCGATCTCGCGCGTCCAGGTTTGCGTCGGCGATCCCTTGAAGGGCGGCGTCTCGTAGGTCTCTCCGTCAATCGCCACGACGACGACCGGCGACGTCGCGGGATCACGATGGTCGCCGAACATTGTCCAGCGCAAGGCCGTGAGAATGTCGAGCGAGAGCCCTTGCAGCCGCTGGAACGGAGGGCACGTGAAAGCCGCGCCCGTAAAGAGCGCAATCAGGATCGCCGCAACGATGTCCCGCTTGCCGATCCGCCGCATCGTTGCCGTCGCGGACCGTCTATTCGAGCCGCAGCAGACGACCGATGATCGGCGTCGGCGATGTGGTCGCGCTGGCGTCGACCTGGAACGTGTAGCGCTTGTTGCCGAGCTTCGCGAGGTAGCTGCCGCCCGGTGTCAGCGACTTGCCGGCCTTCGAAAGGTCGTAGAATTTTCTGGCGACCATGATGTCGTTCTTCAGCGCAAGTGTGATCGTGGGCTCCTTGCCGTCGGTGCGTTCGATCACCAGCGTGCTGCCGCTCTTGGCCTGGATCAGCGGTGCGACACCGTAGATCGTCGGCAGCTTGGCCGGCGCGCTGTTGGCATCGGCTCGCATGCTGCGGAACGTGGTTGCCGCGCTCTGGTTCGCCTCGCGCTCGGAGAGCTGCGCGGCGTTGGCATCGCACGGCACCTTGACGCGCTGGACGTTGCCGAGTTGCACGGTGCTCTGTTCCGCTCCGACCAGCACGACGCCTTCGGTGATGGTCTCGCGCAGGCAGGATTTGAGATAGCTGAGCGTGATCCCGGCCTTGGGGCCGAGCTTGATGATCTTGCCGGGCGCCACATAGTCCATGAATTCGATGCCCTCGACCTTGCCCTGCACGTCCTCGACGATGGCGGCCGGCGTCTCCGCAATGGCCGGCGCACTCAGGCAGAACAGGCCGACGATGGCGCCGATCAGGCTTCTCATGGTTTTTCTCATTCCAGTTCGAAAGGATAGGAGACTGATCCACGTCTCGCTGGGAGGTTATCAGGGGGACCCCAGGCAAGTGTGATCAGAATCACTCTAAGTATTGGTGCAGCCTGGCAGGATCAGGTTCAAACCTGTGATGGCAGAAAACGGCGCCGCAGCCAACCGTGCCGCTATGCGCCCGTCAGAGCGCCGGGGCGGTTTCGGGCGAGCGGTCCTGGTCCGAACGGCTCCCAGTGGCTCGATATATAATGGGTGCGAGGGCCGCCTCGGATTTCTGCAGGGGTGTCGCGGTCTGCCCGGTAGCGATCGCCACGACCTCTTCCCAGCGCGACAGAAAGGCTTCAACGCAGGCCGGGTCGAACTGCCGTCCCTGGTTTTCGACCATGTAGGCGCGTGCGACGTCCAGCGGCATCGGCTCTTTATATGGGCGTTTGGTCGTCAGGGCGTCGAACACGTCCGCGACCGCGACCACGCGCGCGGCGACAGGGATCTCGTCCGCCTCGAGGCCGTTCGGATAGCCGGCGCCGTCCCAGCGCTCGTGATGGCCTGCAGCAATCTGCGCGCCGAGCTGGATCAGCTCGCAACTCGAATCGGCGAGGATCTTCCCGCCGATCGTCGCATGGGTGCGGATCACCGCCATCTCGTCGTCGGTCAGCTTGCCGGGCTTGAGCAGGATATTGTCGGGAATGGCAACCTTGCCGACGTCGTGCAGGGGCGCGGCGAGATAGATGTCGCGGCAGAGCCGGGCAGGGAGACCGAGTTGCTCGGCGATGATCCGGCTGTAGCGGGCGACGCGCAGCGTGTGCTCGCCGGTGTCGTTGTCGCGATATTCGACCGCGAGCGCGAGCCGCAGGATGATCTCCTCCTCACGCTCGCCGAGCTTGCGGGTGGCGGCCGCGACGTCGCTCGCCAAATGCGCCGCGCGATCGTTGAGCTTGCGTACGGCTGCACCAAGCTGAATCAAATTCCGCAAGCGCACCGTCATCTCGACGCTCTGCGGTGCCTTGGGCAGGAAATCGGTTGCACCCGCCTGCAGCGCTTCCATTTTGAGGTCGTCAGTCTGCCGCGATGTGATCATCGCGATCGGAATATCGGCGCATCCCGGCAGTGTACGAAACGCGCGGATGAAGCTGATGCCGTCCATGTGCGGCATTTCGTAGTCGACCAGAACGAGATCGAACACGCGCTCGCGCGCGCAAGCCAGCGCCGCGACGGGATCGAGGAAGGTCGTGGCCTCGACGAGCCCCTCCGCTTCGATATGACGTTTCAGGAAATTGAGGACAGAGCGGCTGTCATCAACCAGAAGCGCTTGGGTCAGCATCGGCGGCCGGTCCCGTTCGGATGGCGAGGCGTGACCTCAACGAATAGCCTGCGCGATTTAACGCGGAGCAAACATTCATTCCGCGGCAAACTGCCTCAACGTTGCGCGCAGCGCATGAGATTTGAGCGGACGATGCACGCTTGCATGCATACGCGAAGTCTTGGGGATTGTGACCCGTAGTTGTACGGGGGATTCCATTAGGAGTTTGCACACTCTCCAACGCGAATAGTCATCGTAGGAGATTCGCGCCATGCGTGCAGCGGTTCTCGGGAATTTGGGGGACGAATGTCGTCTGATGTCACTGAGCCGAAGTGGTCCCTACGGCTGCCTGCTGATTGCAGCATCGCTGCGATCCGCAGCGTGTATGACCTGATCCGCGAAGCGTTCGGCCGGCAGGACCGGCTCGAGATCGATTGCTCCAGCGTCGACAAGGCCGACGTGACCTCGATTCAGCTTCTGCTGTCGGCTGCCAAGACCGGCGATGCCCAAGGCCGCCCGGTGGTTCTGACCTCTTTCTCCCAGTCTCTGCGCAACACCCTTCGTCGTGCCGGCTTCGCCAGCGACGCGATGATCGATCAGCACTTCCCGCAAAAGAAAGATGGCATCTAATGGCCACGATTCTCACGGTCGACGATTCCCCCAGCATCCGTCAGATGATCAAGGTCGTGCTGGAGCCGGCGGGTCACAGCGTGATCGAGGCCGGCGACGGGGCGCAAGGCCTCGCCAAGGCGCAGGCCGGCAAGCTCGACCTCGTCATCACCGACCTCAACATGCCCGTCATGAACGGGCTGGAGCTGATCAAGGCGCTGCGCAAGCTGCCGAGCGCGGTCGGCATGCCGATCGTGTTCCTGACCACCGAATCCAACGACGCGGTGAAGCAGGAGGCCAAGAGCGCCGGCGCCACCGGCTGGATCACCAAACCGTTCAAGCCCGAGCAACTGCTCGCCGTCGTCGCAAAACTGGTGCGCGCATGAGCGCGATGGACCCGACCGAGGTCTTTCGCCAGGAAGCCAGCGAGCTGTTCGAGGTCCTTGAAGGGGCCCTGCTCGACCTCGGCCAGCGTCCCGACGACCGCGAGCTGGTCGATTCAGCCTTTCGCGCCCTGCACACGATCAAGGGCTCGGGCGCCATGTTCGGCTTCGACAAGGTCGCATCGTTTACCCACGAATTCGAAACCGCTTTCGACCGCGTCCGCAAGGGCGAGATCAAGCCGACCCAGGAGTTGATCTCGGTCGCACTGGCCGCCAAGGACTATATCCGCGCGCTGATCGAGGATCCGCAGTCGACCGACGACATCATCGGGGAAGCCATTCTCGACGACCTCAAGCGCTTCGTGTCGTCGGATCGACCAGCTGCGTTGGTCGCCGAGATCGCGGAAGCCCCGCCGCTCGCGCCCGTCGGGAGCAGGCAGGTCGGCTGGCACCTCTACCTGGAATTCGAATCCCACATTCTGCGCAACGGCTCGAACCCGCTCGATCTGCTGGAAGATCTCTGCAAGCTCGGTCCCTGCTTCGTCGTGCCTATCACCGACGGCGTCCCGTTCCTCGACGAGATGGAGCCGGAAGACTGCTACCTGAAGTGGGACGTCAAGCTGCACGCGGCCTGCGACAAGGACGCGATCGACGATGTCTTCATGTTCGTCTCGGACGAGATGAAGCTGACGCTCTCGCCGCTGGAGCATGTCGAAGCGCCCGCGCCGGCGCCGCTGTTCCATCTGCTCGACGAAGAGCCGGCGGCGGGTGTGATTTCCGCACCGGTCGTTGAGGCCGTTGCTGCCCTCGTTGTCGAGCAGCCTGCCGCAGAGGTTGAGCCCAAGCCGCAAGCCAAGCCTGAGGCCAAGGTCGAATTGAAGCCTGAGCCGAAGGCCGAAGCCAAGCGCGACGATCGGGGCATTGCGACGGTCCGCGTCCAGGCCGAGCGCCTCGACGAGTTGATGGACCGGGTCGGTGAGCTCGTCATCGCCCAGGCGCGACTGAGCCAGCTCGCCGCCTCCGGCTCCGACCTCTCGATCAAGATGATCGCCGAGGAGATCGAGCGCCTCGCATCCTCCCTGCGCGACACCACGATGGGCGCGCGAATGGTGCCGATCGGCTCTTTGTTCGGCCGCTTCCGCCGCCTGATCCATGATCTGTCGCGCGACCTGTCGAAGCCGGTCGAGTTCGTCACCTCGGGCGAGGATACCGAGCTGGACAAGACCATGATCGAGTGCCTGGCCGATCCGCTGGTGCACCTGATCCGCAACGCCATCGACCACGGCATCGAGGACACCGCGACCCGCGCCGCCAATGGCAAGACCGAACAGGGCCGGATCGAGCTCGCGGCCGTACACTCCGGCGCGCAGGTGCTCGTCACCGTGAAGGACAATGGCGGCGGCCTCAACACCGCCCGCATCCGCGCCAAGGCCGAAGAGCAGGGCCTGATCTCCGCCGGTGCCGTGGTCTCCGATCACGAAATCCATCAGTTCTTGTTCCACCCGGGCTTCTCGACCGCGCAGACCATCTCCGCGCTGTCCGGCCGCGGTGTCGGCATGGATGTGGTCAAGCGCACCATCGAGAACATGCGCGGCTCGATCGACCTGACGACCAGGCCGGGCCAGGGCACCACGGTGACCTTGCGGCTGCCGCTGACGCTGGCGATCATCGAAGGCCTCCTGATCCGTGTCGGCGAGGGCCGCTACATCATTCCGCTGTCCGCCGTGGAAGAATGCGTCGAGCTGACCGCCGAGGACGAACGCTCGCGCGGCCGCAATTTCCTCAATGTGCGCGGAAATCTCGTGCCCTTCCTGCGCCTGCGCGAGATGATGTCGTCGACTGGCGCGCCCGACCGCCACCAGAAGACGATCATCATCTCGACCGGCGAGACCCGCGTCGGTCTCGTCGTCGACCAGATCATCGGCAACCACCAGACCGTGATCAAGTCGCTCTCCAAGCTGCATTCGGACGTCACGATCTTCTCCGGCGCGACCATCCTCGGCGACGGCACGGCGGCGCTGATCCTCGACGTCACTCAGCTCGTCACCCTGGCGCAGTCGAAGGTCGAGAAACAGCATATCTGCGAGGCGGCGTGATGACCGAAGGACAGGTGGCGGAGCACCGGGCCGACGCGATGCAGGTCGTCATGATCGGGCTAGGTGAGGAGAAATTCGCACTCGACGCCGGCCTCGTGCGCGAGATCATCGATCCCGTGCCCGTCACCAGAGTTGCGGGCGCGCGCGCCTTCGTTCCGAGCGTGATCAACGTGCGCGGGAACGTCATTCCGCTTGCGGACTTGCGCATCCGTTTCGGCATGCCGCAGCTCGAGGACTCCGCGGATACGCGCATCGTCGTGATCGAGATCGAGCTCGACAACGAGCCCGTGCTCGTCGGCGTCACCGCCGACAAGGTCTACGAGGTGACCGAGATCTCGCAGACCGACGTGCAGCAGACGCCGCGCGTCGGCATGCACTGGAAGCCGGAATACATTCGCTTCATTGCCAAATGGCGTGAAGAGTTCGTCATCGTTCCGAACATGGAACGCATTCTGAATTGAAACGGGGTCTCGCGGCGAGACCGGGTTGGGGGCTGGTTATGAGATTTACGGTCAAGGCGAAGCTTTCCAGCGCGTTCGGCCTGGTCATCGTCCTGTCGATGGTCGCCGGCGGCGTCGCCTACATGAAGCTCGGCGACATGATGGCGACCGCCGACAACATGGTTCTGCGCGCCAAGCGCATGGAGAAGGCGACCGAGATTGAGAAGGACATTCTGATCCAGCTTCGCGCGGAGAAGAACGCGATCCTCGGCACCGACAGCGAGATCGAGCAGGCCATCTCCGACGCCGCGAAGCGCCGCGAGGAGGCTGCCAAGACCAGGGACGAGGTCTACGCGCTCGCGAGCGAAGCCGGCAAGAAGCTGCTCGACGCCTTCGCCGCGACCTACGGCAAGATGAATGCCTACCAGGAAGAGACGATCCGGCTGTCGAAGACCGACAAGGCCAAGGCGACCGAGCGCTCGATGAACGAGGGCCGCAAGATCGTGAACGAGGCGCTCGAGTCGATGGGAGCCTATGTCGACAATACCAAGAAGGAGATGGCCGAACAGGCGGTCGAGTCGAAGGAAGAGGGACATCAGGCGCAGTTCATGCTGCTGACGTTGCTGGGCGTCTCGCTGCTGGTCGCGATCGCCGCAGCCCTGTGGATTTCGATATCGATCAGCCGTTCGCTCGGCCGTGCCGTCAGCCTCGCCGGCGCTGTCGCCGACGGCGATCTCAACCAGACGATCCCGTCCTCCAGCAATGACGAGATCGGCGACCTCACCAAGTCACTGAACGTGATGGTCGGAAAGCTCCGGCAGATCGTCGCCGAGGCGCTCACCGCCGCGCAGAACGTCTCCGCCGGCAGCCAGGAGCTCTCCGCCAGCGCCGAGCAGCTTTCGCAGGGCGCGACCGAACAGGCCTCGTCCGCCGAAGAGGCTTCTTCCTCGATGGAAGAGATGGCCTCGAACGTGAAGCAGAACGCCGACAACGCCAACCAGACCGAGAAAATCGCGGCGCAGTCGGCCAAGGACGCAGAAGCCAGCGGCGTCGCCGTCGGCCGCGCCGTCAGTGCGATGCAGACCATCGCCGAGAAGATCACCATCGTGCAGGAGATCGCGCGCCAGACCGACCTGCTCGCGCTCAACGCGGCGGTCGAGGCGGCCCGCGCCGGCGAGCATGGCAAGGGCTTTGCGGTGGTCGCCTCCGAGGTACGCAAGCTCGCCGAGCGCAGCCAGGCTGCGGCGGCCGACATCGGTACGCTGTCGAGCGAGACCGTGAAGGTCGCGCAGGAAGCCGGCGAGATGCTGTCGAAGCTCGTGCCCGACATCAAGAAGACCGCCGAGCTGGTGCAGGAGATCACCGCCGCCTGCCGCGAGCAGGATGTCGGCTCCTCGCAGATCAACCAGGCGATCCAGCAGCTCGACAAGGTCGGTCAGCAGAACGCCAGTGCGTCCGAGCAGGTGTCCTCGACCTCGGAAGAGCTCGCCTCCCAGGCCGAGCAGCTCCAGTCGACCATCTCGTTCTTCCGCATCGAGCATGGCGGCCGCGGCGAGAGCGCCGCGTCCGCGCCGATCGACCGCGCCGTCACCCAGCTCCGCAGCAAGGCGGGGCAGATGCAGGCGGCGGACCGCGGCGCGAAGAAGCCCCCGCCCGCTCGCAAGCCCGCGCGCGCGATGAAGGTCGCGGGTGGCGGCGGCTTCGCCTTCGACATGCATGACGGCGAGGACGATCGCGACGCCGAGTTTCAGCGCTGACATCTAGAACCATCTGATCCTGGACTTTTGCAATGGCCGCAACCTCGCAATATCTGACGCTCGGGCTCGCCGGCGAGACGTTCGGCATCAGCATCCGCAACGTGCGGGAAATTCTCGACATGCGACCGATCTCGCGTCTGCCGCATGCGCCGAATTTCCTCCTCGGCATGATCGACGTGCGCGGTGCCGGCTACCCGATCGTGGATCTCCGGATCAAGCTCGGCCTGCCGACTGTCGCCGCCACCGAGGCGACCCGGATCATCATTCTCGACGTGCCGATGAAGGACCGTCTGGTCGGCGTCGGCTTCGTCGCCGACTGCGTGTTCGAGGTCACCGACATCGACGAGCAGGCGATCGAGCCGATCCCCGAAGTGGGCGGCAAGTGGCAGTCCGACTACGCCGCCGGCATCGGCCGCAAGGGCGAGAAGTTCGTCGTGATCTTCGACCTCGCCAAGCTGATGGCAAACGACGAGTTGCCGGGTGAGGCGCCGCGCGCGGCCTGAGTTTTGCGACACCAAGCGTTCTTGCGCGTAACCAACCGAAATTCGAACAACGAGACTGAACATGAGATTCACCGTCAAAGCCAAGCTCGCGAGCGCGTTTGGCGTCGTCATCCTGCTGTCCATGATTGCCGGCGCCGTCGGCTATCTGAAGCTGTCCGACATGGTCGGAACGGCGGAACATCTGGTCTCGCGTGCCGGTCGAATGGAAAAGGCCGCGGAGCTCGAAAAGGGCATCCTCGCGCAGGTCCGGGCCGAAAAGAATGCAATCCTGGCTTCCGATGCCGAGTACGACGTCTTCACCGCCGATCTCGCGAAGGTCCGCGGGTCCCTGCAGAAGTCGAAGGACGAGATCTATTCGGCGGCGAGCGAGGGCGGCAAGAAGCTGATGGACGTCTTCATCGCCGCTTACGCCAGGATGAATGCGTATCAGGACGAGACCGTCAGGCTGGCGAAGACGGACAAGGCCAAGTCGATGGATCGCTCCATGCATGAAGGTCGCAAGGTGGTCGCCGATGCGATGGACGCCGCCAACGGCTATGTGGCCTACGTCAAGAAGGCGATGGCCGACGAAGCCGAGCAAGCGAGGCAGGACGGCAGCCGGGCGGAGATCATTCTGATCAGCCTCGTGCTTGCCTCGCTGTTGATTGCCACGGCGGCTGCGACGTGGATCGCGCTCAATATCAGCCGCGCCCTCGCGCAGGCAGTCGGCCTTGCCGACGCGGTGGCGATCGGCGACCTCAGCCAGAAGATCGAGTCCTCCGGCAATGACGAGATCGGTGATCTCGTCAAATCGCTGAACGCGATGACGGTGAACCTGAATGCCACCGCGGCGCTCGCCAATCAGATAGCGCAAGGCGACCTCACCGTCGAAGCCAAGGCGTTGTCGGACAAGGATACGCTCGGCCTCGCTCTCGAGCGCATGGTGGAAAAGCTCCGTCAGATCGTCTCGGAAGCCCTGACTGCGGCGCAGAACGTCTCCGCGGGCAGCCAGGAATTGTCGGCCAGCGCCGAGCAGCTGTCGCAGGGCGCGACCGAGCAGGCCTCCTCCGCCGAGGAAGCGTCCTCCTCGATGGAAGAGATGGCCTCGAACGTGAAGCAGAACGCCGACAACGCCAACCAGACCGAGAAGATCGCGGCGCAGTCCGCCAAGGACGCGGAGGCCAGCGGCGCCGCGGTCGGCCGCGCCGTCAGTGCGATGCAGACCATCGCCGAGAAGATCACCATTGTGCAGGAGATCGCGCGCCAGACCGATCTGCTCGCGCTCAACGCGGCGGTCGAGGCGGCCCGGGCCGGAGAGCACGGCAAGGGTTTTGCCGTTGTCGCTTCCGAAGTGCGCAAGCTCGCTGAGCGCAGCCAGGCGGCCGCGGCCGAGATCGGCACGCTCTCGGCCGACACGGTCAAGGTGGCGCAGGAAGCCGGTGCCATGCTGTCCAAGCTCGTCCCCGACATCAAGAAGACGGCGGAACTCGTCGAGGAGATCACCGCCGCGTGCCGCGAGCAGGACGTCGGCTCGGCGCAGATCAACCAGGCGATCCAGCAGCTCGACAAAGTCGGGCAGCAGAACGCCAGCGCATCCGAGCAGGTGTCCTCGACCTCGGAAGAACTCGCTTCGCAGGCCGAGCAACTGCAGTCGACAATCGCCTATTTCCGCATCGACCATGGTGGAAAGAGCCATGCTCCGGCGCCGATCGACCGGGCCGTCAATCAGCTGCGCGCCAAGGCTGCAACCATGGCCGCAACCATGGCTGCCGCCGAGCGGCCCGCCAGGAAGCCGCAGGCGAGGCCCGTGCGCGCGATGAAGGTCGCGGGCGGCGGCTTTGCTTTCGACATGAACGACGGCGAGGATGATCGGGACGCCGATTTTCAGCGCTGAGATTTTCCGGTGACGGGTTCGCTCCCGAGGGCGGATCCATCCTCTTCTGCAGGTGTGTAAACGGGTGGGAATCGATATGGCCTGGAAGGCCCGACGTTCATTGCCTGCGGGCCTCCGGGGCCGGGGCAGGCGGTTATGATGCCGGCTGTCCAGGACCGGGCCGTGCATCTGTCGGACCGTCATTTCCGGACCATTGCCGACCTGATCGAAGGTCAGGTCGGCATCAAGCTGCCGCAAGGCAAGCGGCTGATGCTGGAGGGGCGCCTGCACAAGCGTGTGCGGGCGCTGAATTTCTCCGATCTGAACGAATATGTCGACAACCTGTTCGAGGCCGATCATTTCGACACCGAACTGACCCATCTCATCGACGTGGTGACGACCAACAAGACCGACTTCTTCCGCGAGCCGCAGCACTTTGCGTTCATGCGGGACGTCGCCATTCCGTCGTTGCTCAAGCTGCACGGCCGCAGGAATGCGAACTTGAAATTCTGGAGTTCGGCGAGTTCGACCGGTATGGAGGCCTACACCACTGCCATGGTGCTGGACGACATGACCCGGAGCGGATCGCGGTTTCAGTACCGCATCCTCGGCACCGACATTTCGACCGCCGTGCTGCGCCTCGCCAGGACGGCGATCTACACCAGTGACGTACTGGCGCCGGTGCCTGAGCCGTTCGTGAAGAGATATTTCCTCTCCTCGCGCGACAGGTCCCGCGGCGAAGTGCGGGTGGTGCCGGAATTGCGGCGCATGACGCACTTCATGCGGATGAACCTGATGGATTCGTCCTATCCCGTCGACCGGGACGTCGACATGATCTTCTGTCGCAACGTGCTGATCTATTTCGACAAGCCGACGCAACGGAAGGTCGTCGAGCAGCTTTGCAGTCATCTACGGCCGGGAGGGTTCTTGCTGGTCGGACATTCCGAGTCGATGATTCACAGTGCCATTCCGGGGCTGAAGCAGGTTCAGCCGACCATTTTTCAAGTCTGAGCGGGAGCACGTTCAACATGCCGAGGGAGAAAGTTCGCGTGTTGATCGTGGACGATTCAGCGTCGGTCCGCCAAATCCTTCAAACGATCCTCAACGACGATCCTGACATCGAGGTGATGGCGACGGCGTCCGATCCGTTCGTGGCCGCCCGGCGCCTCCAGGACGAAATCCCGGATGTCATGATCCTCGACCTCGAGATGCCGCGCATGGACGGCATGACGTTCCTGCGCAAGATCATGGCGCAGCGTCCGATCCCCGTGATCATCTGTTCCTCGCTGACCGTGGAAGGCTCGCACGTGATGTTCGAGGCGTTCGAGGCCGGCGCCGTCGATATCGTGCCGAAGCCGAAGATCGACACGCGGCAGGCGCTGCTCGAATGCTCGACGCGCTTGCGTGAATCGGTGAAGTCGGCGGCGCGCGCGCGCGTGCGGCCGCGCACGGAACGGCGGGTCATCGAGAAGAAGCTGACGGCCGACGCCATCATCCCGCCGCCGGTGCAGGGCAAGGTTAGACCGACGACCGAGCGCATCGTCTGCATCGGTGCATCGACCGGCGGAACGGAGGCGCTGAACGACGTGCTCGAGATGCTGCCGGCGAACTGTCCTCCGATTCTCATCGTCCAGCACATGCCGGCTGGCTTCACGGCGGCCTTCGCCAAGCGTCTCGACGGCGTCTGCCAGATTCGCGTCAAGGAGGCGGAGGACGGCGAGACCGTGCTGCCGGGCTCGGCTTACATCGCGCCGGGGGCACGCCATATGCTGCTCCAGCGCATCGGCTTGCGCTATCAGGTTGCGATCAAGGACGGGCCACCGGTGTCGCGGCATCGCCCCTCGGTCGATGTGCTGTTTCGCTCGGCGGCCCAGCATGCCGGCGCCAACGCGCTCGGGGTGATCATGACCGGCATGGGCGACGACGGCGCGCGCGGCATGCTGGAGATGCGCAAGCTCGGCGCTTCGACCCGCGCGCAGGACGAAGAGAGCTGTGTGGTGTTCGGCATGCCCAAGGAAGCCATCGCCCATGGGGGCGTCGAGAAAGTGGTCTCGCTGAACCATATCCCGCGCGAGATCATGCAATGGTACCAGGCCGGGCACGCGGCGCTGACAGGTTGAACGCAATGTCCGCCATCCCGGCCAGCACGCTGACTGATGCGATCGCCGCAGTCGAGAACGTCTCGTCGCGCATCGAGGACGTGTTTGTGCGCGTTGGTCACGAGCTCGGTCGTGGCCAAATCATCTTCAAGGAGCTGAATCAGGGGCTCGCCTCTCTTTCCGAGGAGCTCTCCGGTGCGGAGATCGAGGTCGCCGCGACCGCGCTCCAGGAGATCGCGGCTCGGCTGAGTGAGCTGGCGCGAGCGTTGCCGGCCGAGAGCGCTTTGCTCGAGATGATCGGCAAGAGCACGAGCGAGGCGTCGGCGCTGCTGAAGCCGTTGTTCAAGCATATCCAGATGATCACCATCATCGCGCGCAGCGCGCGGATCGAGGCAGCCTCGCTCGACGGCGATCGCGACGGCTTTCTCGCCTTCACGCAAGAAGCTTACGATCTCGGCAAGGCCGTGCAGGGTTCGATCGAGGGCTGCGCTCGGGATCAGCAGCGTCTATCGGAGGCCGTCGCCACCGCGTCCGGCCGGCAGAAGGAGTTCGAGAGAAATTACGGCGGTCAGCTCGTCGCGGAAAGTACCGAACTCGGTGCGGCCTATTCCGGTCTTCGCGACCAGCGCAGCAAGAGCAGCCATCTCGCTGATCTCGCGAGCGGCAGCACGCGGAAGATCGCCGAAGCGGTCGGCGGCGCGATCATTTCCCTGCAGGCCGGCGACAGCACAAGGCAACGCCTCGAGCATGTCTGCCATGGCTTGCGCCTTTCGTCGGGTTCGGAGCCGAGCCTCGTTCCGGGGCTTGCGACCAGCGAGTACGGCATACACGCGATCCGAAAGCTGGAGGCGGCCCAGCTGAGGGACGCCCAGCGCGAGTTCGGCGGTGACATCGCGCAGATCATCAGGGCGCTCTCGGCGATCCTGAGCGATGCTGGCGTCGTCGTCGGTCACGGCCGCTCGCTGTTCGGCGGCGAGGACGGCGCTTCGTCGTCGTTCATGACCCGCATCAAGCAGACGCTGGCCCATGCCTCGACCCTGATCGCGACCTGCGAGAGCGCCGGCCGATCGGTCGACGAGGCGCTCGCGGTCGTCGAGGATACGCTCGCCAAGTTCCGCAGGGCCATCGCGGGCCTCGCCGAGGCCACGATCGATATCACGTTGATCGGCATGAATGCCGGGCTCAAGGCGAGCCATCTCGGCAGTCGCGGCAGTGCCTTCGTCGTCATCGCCAACGAGCTCAAGGCGACCGCCGACCAGGTCTCGGCGGGCGCTGCGCGCCTGCGGCCCGTCCTCGACGGTATCGAGCGCTCGGCCAACGAATTGAAGGAGCTCCGCGTCAAGGGAGATCCCACACAGCTCGCCACCCTAGAGCCGCAGATCCTCCAGGCGCTACGCGAGGTCGAGGTCGGCAACGAACGGCTCGGCAAGTTGATGACCCGGCTCGTCGACGAAGGCGCGGAGTTCGAAGGCCTGATGAATTCGGCGCAAGGCCTGATGAGCTCGCTCGGCGAAGGTTCAGCAACACTCCCCGCCGTTGCGGTGCGTCTGGAGACGGCAAGCGCAGGCGCGCACAAGCCGCAGCCGCAGGACGAGGCGCTGCTCGACGATCTCTTTGCGCGCTACACGATGGAGCGCGAGCGCGAGGTCCATCGTGACTTTCTGCAAGCCGTCGGGCTTTCGTCGAGTGCGGCCGCTCGCCGGGTCGAAGCGGTCGAGCCCGCGGATGACGGCATCGAGCTGTTTTGAGCGTGCTGCCGATGCCGCATGCGGCAGCGGCAATTTAACGAATTGGCTTTGCAGGGCGTTAACCGTGGCGAAACACGCGCCATATCGGTCATTGTCGCGCCCCAGAGTTGGTCGCAAATACGTTTGAACTTTGCGACGGATGTTTTCATGCTGAGAGACGGCAAATACGCTGCCTGGTTCAGAACCCCGCTTGGCCAGGGCACGGGCCTCGTCGAGTTGGTCGATGGACGGATCTCGGGCCGCGACAGCTTCTTCACCTACGGTGGCTCCTATCAGGTCGATCAGCAGCATTTCAACGGCGTCCTGACCGTGAAGCGGCACACGGAGGGCAATCCGAGCGTGTTCGGTCCTGACGAGGTCGAGGTCGGTCTGTCCGGCGTGTGCAATGGCGCGGTGGCGACGTGCTCGGGAACGGCGAGGGAAGTACCAGAGATCAAGTTCGAGGCGACGTTGATCTACAGCCAGGAAGAAGCCGTTGCCGTCGATTCGAAATGCGCGATCGTGAAGCTCAATGCCGACAAATTGCCCAAGGCGCTCGACAACAGGTCGCGCCCGCGGCCGCCTTTCGCACCCCCCAGGCCTCCTGCGTCCTGATACTGTCAGCGCTTTAGCTTTGCATTGACGCTGTTCTTGCGAATGCACGCGGCGACCGCACCGCGGCAAGAGTGCCTTCAGATGTAAAATCTAGGTTGAGGCTCATAACAAAAGGCGGACAGGGATATGCCTCAAATCTGGATGACTTATGACGAACTCGCGACGCTCAGCGGTTGTAATGCCTCTGAGGCCAGGGTGCTGGCGCTGCATCTGTCGCTCGATCGCCGCAAGAGCCGCGATGGAAACACCCGCGTCAAGCTGGACTTCGCGCTGATGAGCCGGTTTTTCGAGACCATTCGCGAAGGCGAATTCGGCCTTGATGACGCGATCACGGCGCTCCGGGACACCCACCGGCAGATGTCCGGGGTCTTCGGCGCGCATCGGGAGAGCATCCGGCGCGGGGTGGCGTAAGGTCGCCGCTCCGGCAGCGGTCGTCTCCGTTCGAATCAGGCATAATCAACCATCCGGAATTTGGCGCGCCCCCTGGTGTTTCACACCGGAACGGGTTGAAACCAAGGGGATCCGGGTGGGGAGGTTGCCATGATGAGAGCCGTGTGCCTGGCGGGTGCGTTGGTTGTTGCGCTCCCGCCTCTTTTCGTGACGGCGGCCAGAGCCGAAGTCGTCAAGCTACAGGCGGAACTCAAGGGCAGCAACGAAGTGCCGCCCAATGCGAGTTCCGGCTCCGGCAAAGCCGAGGCGACGTTCAACACCGATACGAAGGTCCTGACCTATACGGTGACCTACACGGGTCTGACCGGCCCCGCGCTCGGCGCTCATTTTCACGGACCGGGCGAAGCGGGCAAGAATGCCGGCATCGCGCTGCCGTTCAAGTCGGCGCAAAGCCCGATCCAGGGCACCGCAACTCTCACCGAGGCGCAGGCTACCGATCTGTTGGCCGGCAAATGGTACGCGAACATCCACACCGCGGCCAATCCAGGTGGCGAACTGCGCGGGCAGTTGGCAAAGTAGTCTGTCGGACGAAGCTGCCTGTCGCACCCGCGATCCGAACTGACAGCGTGCGCGTCAGGACGGGGGTCTGGGCAGGAAAGCCAGGATGGTCTGGGCGAGGGTGACGCCGAGGATGCCACCGGCGGCTTTTTGCAGCACGTCGATGAACCGCGGATCGCGATCAGGCACCACCGCCTGCAACAGTTCGAGCCCGACGGCGACGGCGATGACGAACGCGCAAGCCAGCCTGAAGCGTCCCGGCAGAAGGAACGACAGCAGGAAGCCCAACAGGCAATAGGCGCTGAAGCGCTCGATGACGACGACCCAATAGGCCTCGGCGTGGCCCAGCAGAACCGGCCTGCCCGCAAGCGTCGCAAGCGTGGCATAGACGATCAGCGCGAGGCAGACGGCTGCGGCTGCGATGAGATGATTCTGTCGCATTGCAATATCATAGCCGGTCGCCATGTGTGCCGCTCGCGAAAGCGCGGAATATCGTTAAGGCTCGCTGATCGCCGATCGTATCGTCATGAACTGTGGTTCGCACCGGGACATGTTCGGAAACGGTCGTCGACGAGCCGTCCAAATTCGGGCCAGCCGCGTCCCTCAGGCGACCAGCGCCGTGTCACCGACCGACATCGCGACCGCGGTCCCATCTCGCCGCGATGCCATCAATTCGCTGAATTTCGCAAAGGGCAGGGGCGCTGCGACGAGGTAACCCTGGCCTTCTTCTACGCCGCATGAAATCAGCGCGCGGACCTGCTCCTCGGTTTCGACGCCTTCCGCAACCACGCTCATGTGGAAGTCCCTGGCGAGTGCGACCAGCATCTCCACGATGGTCGTCGTCGAGGCGTCCACCGTGATGGTGTCGACGAAGAACTTGTCGATCTTGATCGTGTTGGCGCCCAGTCCCTTCAGCCGCGACAGCCCGCTATGGCCGACGCCGACGTCGTCGATCGCGACGCGAAAGCCGTAGTCGCGCAGCTCGCTTACCACGGCCGCGGCGCGCGCGAGATCGTCGAGCTCGTCGCGCTCGGTCACCTCGATCACGATCTGCCGCGCCGAAATCCGTGCCGCAGTGACGGTGCCGCGCAGTGTTTCGACGAAACCTGCGCCGAGGATGTGCCTCGGTACGACGTTGAACGAGAGCTTGAAATCCTTGTCGGCCTTGAGATGCGGCTGCAACTCGTCCAGCGCGCGGCGGAGCAACTGCCAGGTCATGGCTTCGATCCGGCCGCTGGATTCAGCCAGCGGAATGAAGTTCATCGGCGGCACCACCGTGCCATCCTCTCGCAGCCAGCGCGCCAGGATCTCGCAGCCCCTGATCTCACCGGTGCGCAGATCGAAGATCGGCTGGAAGTAAGGCCTGAATTCACCGCGCGCCAGCGCACGATCGAGATCGGCGACGGGCCCCTCCATGCGCCGCGTGCGCGACAGCAGGACGCCGAACAGTACGCCGAGCGCGAGCGC
This sequence comes from Bradyrhizobium sp. CCBAU 53338, assembly GCF_015291665.1. Classification (NCBI taxonomy): domain Bacteria; kingdom Pseudomonadati; phylum Pseudomonadota; class Alphaproteobacteria; order Hyphomicrobiales; family Nitrobacteraceae; genus Bradyrhizobium; species Bradyrhizobium sp. CCBAU 53338. Next base: position 5,944,703 of record NZ_CP030048.1, on the reverse strand, counting down.
GACCGTCATCACCGGCCAGTAGGCCTCGTTGTCCCATGTCGCCAGCACCGACCTGTCGATGCGGATGACCGCGCGCAGCGGATAGCGCGTCGAGCTTTTTTCGAAGTCGATCGAATGAGGCAGCGCCTTGTCGGCGTCGAGCGCGAACGCGCCGAGCCTTGCGCCGTTGGTCAGTGCGAGCAGAACTTCGCCATGCGAGCGCAGCTCGGCAGGCATGATGTCGAACAGGCTGGAATTGATGCCGAGAATGGCGACCAGCGCCTTCTTGTCGTCGATGTCCCTGAGCACACCGAGCGCGTCGCCGCCGAACTGCTCGACGCGGAACAGCATCAGCTTCGAATCGCGCGAGGCAAGCATGTCCGCGCGATCGACCCAGCCCTTGTCGAATTCGAGCGTCTCGGAATAGGCGGAGCAGATCACCGAACCGTCGGAATTGACGAGGCGGACGTCCTTCACGGCGGAGCGCTGATAGACGTGCAGGCGGATCGCCTGGAGCGCGGCGGGGTCGCAGGTTGCGAGGCCGCGGCCGGCGAGTTCGTCGAGGCTTGCCACCGCGAAGTCGACGGCGAGTTCCGACCGGCGCAACACGACTTCGGTCAGCTGGTCGAGCTGGCGCATCTGCTGATCATGGATGAAGCGCGTTGCCGCAATGTGACCGGCCAGGGCGAACGCAGCCATGCCCGCGAGTACGAGCGCCGCCAGTGACAGTTTCGGCCGTGCTGCTTTCATCCGGCCCGCGGAGGCTAAGAAAGGACGACCCGGACGATAGCCTTAGGGGGCTAAGATAAGGTTTAAGTCGGCCGCCGGCCTCCAGGGCTCGAGCTTGCGGACGGATCGAGCCGGGTTCGAAAGTATGGTTAGCGGCGCGGACGCGGCGTTCGTCCAAGCCCTGCTCAGTCGATGGCTGCTTGCACGACTTTCGGATGTCTGACGGGACGGCGCCGGCCGTTAACCCTTCTTGCTGGCCTTCGACCTGAGCGACAGACCGAGGCGCAGGGCCATGCGCTTGATGGCATCGGGCGATCGCCCGAGCTGCTTCGCTGCTTCTTCCAGCGACATGGAAGACTTGGCCAACTCCATGAGCCGGCGGTCTTCCTTGAACGACCAGGGCTTCCGCGCCATAACCGAAATGTTCCTCTTCGCGTCAACACGACGACAAAGCCGCCAAGCGGACCCATGTTCGCTCGACGGCTTTGCTTGGGTGGGGCCGAGCCTTGGGGCAGGCTCGGTGCAATGATGGATAGGCGATCGGCGAGACTTCGCAACAAACAACGCGGATTAAGCTAACCGCTCAACCTTACCGCGATGAAATCGGCTTGTGAGACTCCGTATAACCACGGGAGTCGCGGCGGACTCGGCAGCCCCAGTCATGGAGTTCGCCGCTCATCCGCAAGGCCATGATGGAATCCCCGACCGCGACCACACATCGTTGCGTGCGTTCGACCCGTTGCGCGGCGGCGGAATATGTCGGGCTGGTTCTGATCAGGCGGCGCATGCCACGCGCCCGACAAACTCTCAAAAATCACGGGGGTTCGAATCACGCCGAGATCGCCACGCGATGTGAGCGTAGTCGTCGCGATCTGAAGATCGCCCTGATTGCAACACACGAGTGCTTCGTCGCTCGTGAGCGGCATTGAATTGTACTCGATCCTGTCGTCACGAGATCGTCGAATTCATCCAGCTATGTTCGCTCAGGACAACGAAACAATCAGAAGACCGGGATGCTTCAGAAAGCGCGATCGGCGTTCCCTCTCACGAAGATCAGGGAGCGGGCATTCGAGGGGGCATTTTTCAGCGTGGTGATGATCGCGATGGCAGGGTGGGTGTACTTCGTCACGCTGTTGCTGACGAGATTGTTTCTCTGGTTCTTCGGTTGACGAGCCGACGAGCGATCACTTCGAACGCAAAGTGATGCCCAAAAATTCCCAGGGGCTGACAAGAAAATCAGCGCCGCTCATCATGATGTGGTCACAACTCGAAGATGAGAATGTCGCGTCGCGAAGACAATACGTCCGGCAAGCTGGAAGAATTCCGAATGATGATAGCTGCGATCCTGATCTCGATCCTCTCCGGCTTTGGTGCCGGCTATGCGATGCGCGCGTGGCGGTCACGCCGGCGCAGGGTGCGCCACCCGCTCTATCAGCCTTACGATCCAGCCATGCCCCAGCCGGGCGTTTCGCTGGCGAGGGCGAGACGTGCATTCTGATGGTTTGCAACTTGGCCTGTCTTCGTTGATGAGCCTTGTCGTGTCGCTGGATTGAGGGCTGTGGCCGATGGCGTGGCTGGTCTTGACCGTTCCGTTCCCAGACGCATCGCTCTCTCCGGATCCGCGGCGATCGTCTGGATGCGCCGAGTGTTCCATGGAACACGGGAAGGGACCGCGTCATGACTAGCCTGTCCAACAACGCACCGCGTCGATATTTCGTGGATACGGTGGGCCGGCGCGTCCTGATCGGACTGACGTTGGAGGAAACCTTCGAGTTCGAGCGGCTCGACAGCGAACAGGTGTCTGCGCAAGAGGGCAGACAGTCCGGCAACGGTCGCGGTTGGGCGCCGGTCGCCGGTGAGCGGCGCTGGCTGGAACTCTACGAGAAGCACGAGGGCGCCTGGAAGGCGTGGATGGCTCAAAGCCGGATGGAGCTCAGGCCCTGACCTGACGATCGAGAGCTGCGTCGTCGGGGGCCATCGCCGGCACGAATGCGCCGGCGAAGCACGATGCACATGATGTCGAGAAGTCGATCCGGCCAGCTAGCCGAGGCCGATGCGCTTCTGCTGATATCCGCGATCGAGGATGGCCTGCCACCAGTCGCTGCTGTCGAGGAACCAGCGAACCGTCTTGGCCAGGCCGCTTTCGAAATTCTCGTCGGCGCGCCATCCGAGCTCGCGTTCGAGCTTCGACGCGTCGATGGCGTAGCGGCGATCGTGACCGGGACGGTCGGTGACAAACGAAATCAGGCTGCGCCGCGAGCCCGCCGTGGGCGGTGACATCTCGTCCAGCAGGTCGCAAATGCTTTCCACGACGTGCAAATTGGTGCGCTCGTTTCGGCCGCCCACATTGTACGTCTCGCCGATCGCACCGCGCTCGAGCACGAGCGTGAGCGCCTTGGCATGGTCCTCGACGTAGAGCCAGTCGCGGATGTTCTGCCCGTCGCCGTAAACCGGCAGCGGTTCTCCTGCGAGCCCCTTGATGATGATGTGGGGAATGAGCTTCTCGGGAAAGTGATAGGGCCCGTAATTGTTCGAGCAGTTCGTCACCATCGTCGGAAGGTCGTAGGTCTCGCGCCAGGCGCGGACCAGATGATCGGACGACGCCTTGCTCGCCGAATAGGGCGAGTTCGGGGAATAGGACGTGGTCTCGGTGAAATAGCCGTCCTTGCCGAGCGACCCGAACACCTCGTCGGTGGAGATGTGTAGGAAGCGGAACCGCGCACGGCGGTCAGGGGACAGAGTCCTCCAGTATCGCAGCGCTTCCTGCAGCAGCGTGAAGGTGCCGACGATGTTGGTCTGGACGAATTCGCCGGGGCCGTCGATCGAGCGATCGACATGGCTTTCGGCCGCCAGATTCATCACGGCGACGGGCTGGTACTTCTCGAACAGCTTGCGAAGCGACGCCGCCTCGCAAATGCATTGCTTCTCGAATGCATAGCGCGGGTTCGTCCGGGCGTCGGGGATCGAGTCGAGATTCGCCGCATAAGTCAGCTTGTCGATGTTGACGACGCGCGCTTGCGTGTCGCGCAGAAGATGACGGACGACGGCGGAGCCGATGAAGCCCGCACCGCCCGTGACGAATATCGTTGAGCCTTCGAAACGCATGAATGATTTGCCTCAGTCTTGAGCGGCGAAGGAGCGGGCCACCGATTGCAGATACTGGCCGTAGCTGCTCTTGGCGGTCTTCTCGGCGACCTTCGTGAAGTCTTCGAGAGAGATGTAACCACGTCGCAAGGCGATTTCCTCGGGGCAGGCGATGCGCAGGCCCTGGCGCTGCTCGAGGATTTGAACGAAATGGCTGGCTTCGACCAGCGAGGCGTGTGTGCCGGTGTCGAGCCAGGCGAACCCGCGCCCGAGCACTTCGACGAACAGATCGCCGCGTGCGAGGTAGGCGTTGTTCACGTCGGTGATCTCGATTTCGCCCCGCGCGGACGGTTTGATCTCCGCTGCGATGTCGACCACGCTGTTGTCGTAGAAATAGAGCCCGGTTACCGCCACATTCGACTTCGGCTGCTTGGGCTTCTCTTCGATCGAGCGGGCACGCCCGTCACCGTCGAGTTCGATCACGCCGTATTGCTCGGGTGAATTGACGACATAGCCGAAGATCGTGGCACCGCTCTTGCGTGCCGCGGCCTTGGCGAGCATTTCCGGAAGTCCGTGGCCGTAGAAGATGTTGTCTCCGAGAACCAGGGCGACGGAATCCGATCCGACGAACTCGCGGCCAACGATGAATGCATCCGCAAGACCGCGCGGCGTTTCCTGCGTGGCGTAGGAGAAGTTGACCCCGATCTCCGCTCCATCGCCGAGCAGGCGCTGGAACAACGGCTTGTCCTGCGGCGTCGAGATGATGAGAATGTCGCGAATGCCAGCGAGCATCAGTGTCGACAGTGGATAGTAGATCATCGGTTTGTCGAAAACCGGCAACAACTGCTTCGACACGACTGTCGTGACGGGATACAGGCGCGAGCCTGTTCCGCCAGCGAGTATAATTCCCTTCATAGGTCCCTCTGGTTTACCGCCTCGAAAATATCAGATAGTGTGCGCTGCACAACATTGTTGTGTGCGCAGAGCTGAAGTCGCTGGAATGAACGTTATCAAGACAGATCTACCCGAGGTTCTGATCATCGAGCCGAAGCTTTTTGGTGATCAACGCGGCTTTTTCTTGGAGACCTATCAGTTCGAGCGCTACGCGCAGAGCGGGGTTGCGCGGCCATTCGTTCAAGACAATCTGTCACGCTCGCGTCATGGAGTGCTGCGCGGGCTGCATCTGCAAAATCCCGGCACGCAGGGCAAGCTCGTCACGGCGCTCCGCGGTCGGGTTCTCGATGTTGCAGTCGATGTCCGCGTCGGCAGCCCAAATTTTGGGCGCCACGTTGCCGTCGAATTGAGTGAGGACAATCGCCGGCAATTGTGGGTTCCTCGTGGCTTCGCTCATGGCTTCGCTGTTCTCTCCGAGACGGCTGATTTCTTCTACAAATGCGATGCGCTTTACAGCCCGAAAGACGAGATCTCGGTTCGGTGGAACGATCCGGCGATCGGCATCGACTGGGGTCTCGCCGAGCCCTCGCTTTCGCCGAAGGATGCCGACGCGCCCTTGCTCGCGGATGTGAAGAATCTCCCGCGATACGGAGAGATTTGACATGAAGATTCTTCTGACGGGAACCGCGGGCCAGGTGGGCGGAGCTCTGCTCCCGATGCTTCAGGGGCGCGCCGATATCGTTGCGCCTGAGCTGGAGCAGTTCGACCTGTCGCGGCCGGATGAGCTTGCCGGCAAGCTGGATTCGATCGAGCCCGACCTGATCATCAATCCCGCCGCCTATACCGCCGTCGATCGCGCGGAAGACGAGCGAGATCTCGCATTTCGCATCAATGCGGAAGCTCCCAGGGCGATTGCCCAATGGGCCGCGCCCCGTGGTGTACCGCTGGTGCACTTCTCGACGGATTACGTCTTTGACGGCTCCGGCGATCGTCCCTGGCGCGAGGACAGCATACCGGCGCCTCTTTCGGTTTACGGCCAAAGCAAGCTCGCCGGCGATCGGGCCATTGCCGAGGCCGGCGCCCTGCATGTGATCGCACGCACGTCGTGGGTGTATGCTGCGTCAGGCGCGAATTTCCTCAAGACGATCGTGCGGCTCGCCGGAGAACGCGAGCAGCTCCGCATCGTCGCCGACCAGATCGGCGCGCCGACGACAGCGAATGCGATTTCACAAGCGGTGGTTGCAATGCTGCCGCGGAGCGACGACGATCTTCACGAGACGTTCGAGCAGCGAGGCGGTGTCGTCAATCTGGTCTGCAAGGGCGAGACCAGCTGGCATGGTTTTGCAACCGCAATCGTTTCCGGCCTGGAAGCGAGGGGAGCCAAATTCGCCGTGAAGGAAATTGTTCCGATCCGTTCGGATGAATTTCCCGTCAAGGCGAAGCGGCCGTTCAATTCCCGTCTTGATCTCACGCGGCTGCGTGAGCGGTTCGGCATTACGCCGCCGAGCTGGCAGCAGGCGCTCGATCGCGAGCTGGATGCCCTCAAGGCGACGTTCTGAACGCCGGTTCACAGGCGCGCGGCCGGGCACAACGTTGCATGGCCTTTAGGCTTTGTTAACCATCCAGGGCCCATTTTCCGGTCTGGCGCCTCGAACCGGAAATGCACGCATGTTTCAGCTCTTCTTGCGGGCCCGAACTCACAATTTCCTGAAGGATCGCTTCGGCGGAGAGCAGGCGTTTCGCGCGCGCTCGCCCGAGCGCGACGCCGAGACCGATCGTACGCGCATCGAAGCCATCATGGTGGCGATTGACGAGGCTTTGCACGCCGCGGAGCGCGAGCAATCCGGCCTGAACCGCCGGGTGGAGGACGTGCTGGCGCGCGCGGCCGTGACCATCGGCAACGGCAATGACGAATATCTGGAGCGCGAGGCGCTGGACAATCACCACCAGGATCTGTTCGACAAGGAGATCCTGAACGGCCAGCGCAGGCTCAAGGAGCTCGGCGCTTCGATCGCCCATTTCAAGTTCCTGAAGGCAGCGATGCTCAGCCGGTTCCCGGAATACCGGCCGCCGGCGAGCCAGACCAACTGAACGCTCCGCGCGCACCAGACCCTTGTTTCGACACGTGTTCTTGACGTGAACCTCAATTCACGTCGCTCGCAAACACGCTAGATCGCGAGCATGCTGTTGCCCTGGATCGACAGCAGCGTGAGGTTGCCCGTCGCATATGCCCCAGTGTCGATATTGGCCCGATTCTCGAGCAACTCGGCCTGGCGTACGGGCGTGTGGCCGTGGACGACGTACTTGCCAAAGCGCTTCTTGCTCTGAAGAAATTCGTCCCTGATCCACAGCAGATCCTGCTCACGCTGCTCAGACAGCGGGATTCCGGGGCGAACGCCCGCATGTACGAAGAAAAAATCGCCGCAGGTGAATGTCGGCCGCAACTGACGCAGGAACGCGATGTGCTGCGGCGGCATCACGGACGTGAGCTCGCGCACGACATCGGACTGTTCGTCCTTGCTGAGATCGGGCGCCGCCGAGACTCCATAGGACATCAGGGTCTGGATTCCGCCGAACTGAAACCAGTCGGTCGTGCGCGATGGATCGTCCAGCACGGAGGTGAAATAGGCCTCATGGTTGCCCTTGAGAAAGACCGTGTTGCGGCGGCGGCTGCGGTCGATCAGGAGGTCGAGAGTGTGACGCGAATCCGGTCCGCGATCGATGTAGTCCCCGAGAAAGACCTCGATCGCCCGATAAGGCCGGCTGTTCGCCATATCGGCATCGATGACGGCGAACATCTGTTCAAGCAGATGCGCGCAGCCGTGGATGTCGCTGAGGGCGTAAATCCGCACGCCGTTCGGCAGCTTCGGCCGGGGCGCGTTTTGAGTCGGGGGCGTGACCATGGGGTCCAACTCTTGGAGAGAGCTTGGCCCGAGATGTCAATATGCTATCGACCAATTCGGGTCAGCATGAATGGCTTTTTTTCGTGCATGTCGTGTGAACGCCCATTCGCGCGACCGTGGTGTCACCCGCGCGGCTTGACGAGGCGTTGATTTGCCGCGCGCCGTGTCAGCCGAAGCTGCGGTTGTCGAGCGACGGTGCAGCCTTGGTGCGATACGTCGCCGCGCGGGCGCGGACCAGCATCGCGCCGCAGAGATAGCCGAGCTGGAGCACCGTCGCAAACACCAGGATCGTAACGACCGTGTGAGCTGCTCCCTGGCCCTGCCAGGCCGAGATCGCGCCGATCATCGATGCACCGAGAACGATGGCCGGAGGCAGGATGAAAATCCGGAATCGGCCACCCAGCAACGACCCGATCAGCAGGCTAAAGACAGCGACGGTACTCACGGCACAACTCCCCCGAAACTGTCACGAGTGTTAAGGGGGGCGACCTAAGGGCGGCTTAAGCAACAGGGTTGAGCAATCGTTCAAATACACGCGCGATGATTTGTAAAATTTGCGCGACCTGACGCAAAACATGGCGCTGTGCTCAGTTGGATGTCACGCTTGTGACAGCACTTTGAGCATGCGCGTGCACGCGCGTCGTATTGCAGAAAATCGATTTGATTTTTTCGTTGCAGTGCCGCAATGTTGCTTTGTTTGGTTAAGACATTGCCCAAGACACATCGAGTATTTGAATCGATCTCCTTGCAATTCTGGATTGCGAGTGCGTGACGAGGCAGCGAGGATCGGATGGCTGTAGCGACTTATGGTTCGGAAAACTATTATCCGGTTGTATCGAGCCGCCGCGGCGCTCTCCAAAGACCTCTCCAGATCGCTCTGATCGCGAGCGACTTCCTCGCGCTTCTGCTCAGCTACTTCGCGGCGAACGGCCTGTATCGTCTGCTGGTCGCCGAGCAGGACTCATCCGTCGGCGCTGGTCTCGTCGTGGCAGCGGTGTTCGTGATGATCTCGTATTTTCAGGGCATCTATGATCATCATCGCCTCCTGAATACGCTCTGGCAGCTCCGCAAGACGTTGGCGATCTGGATCATCTCGCTGACCATTCTCGCGGTCGAGGCGTTCCTGCTCAAATCTTCCGCGGATCTGTCGCGGGGCACTACGCTGCTGTTTGCGGCGACTGGCGGAGTTGCCCTGGGAGGGCTCCGCGTGCTGTGGCGCATCGCCTTGAACTCGAGCTATGCGAAGGGCCGCCTGGTCGACAGGAAGGTCGTGCTTCTCAGTCTCAAGCCGCTCGACTTCACGTCGAGCCGCTTCAAGGATCTCCGCAAACACGGTTTCAATGTCGTGCGGCACTTCGTGCTCGAGCCGTCCGAGGATGGTGCGGGATGGGACCGCGAGATCCGCGATGTGGTGCGGCAGGCGCGGACCGCAGATGCGGAAGAGTATCTCCTGGTCATCGACTGGGATGAAATGCCTCTGCTCCAGAAGCTCAGTCAGCACCTGCGCGTGGTTCCGCAACCGATCCGGCTCTTGCCGGACTTTCCGATCGCCGACCTGGTCTCGCGCCCATTCCAGCCCGTCAGTGGAACTGTCGCGATCGAGATTCAACGTGCGCCGCTGACCGTGTTCGAGCGCGCGCAGAAACGTTGCCTCGATATCGGTCTCGCCTCGTTCGCGCTGTTGCTGCTGGCGCCACTGCTGGTGACGGCCGCGATCATGATCAGGCTCGACTCGATGGGGAACATCATCTTCAAGCAATCTCGGCGTGGGTTCAACGGCAAGCCGTTCGAGATCTGGAAGTTTCGCTCGATGACTGTGGCGGAGAACGGCCACACCGTCACGCAGGCGACCAAGAGCGACGCCCGGGTCACGCGCGTTGGACGCGTGCTGCGCCGGACCAGCATCGACGAGCTGCCGCAGCTCTGGAATGTTCTGCGCGGTGAGATGTCCCTGGTCGGGCCGCGGCCGCATGCGCTGGCCCACGATAACTACTACGATCCGATGATCAGCAACTACGTTTACCGACACCATATGAAGCCGGGCCTGACGGGTTGGGCTCAGGTCAATGGTTTTCGCGGTGAAACGCCGACCATCGACTTGATGGAAAAGCGCGTCGAGTACGATGTCTGGTACGTCAGTAACTGGAGCATCTGGCTCGATATCAAGATCATCTTCAAGACTGCCTTGGCGCTGGTCCATCAGGAAGCATATTGACGGATGCGTTTCACTCCGCTGGCGATGTTGGGCCAACTCGAGATGGGCGCCGCTGCATTCCAGCGTGACAGGTGATCCACCAATGTGCTGGAGCGCGGAGCGTCGTTACGCCCGCGGCGCATTGTTTCCTCCCCGTCTGATTTGAGCGCCTATTGGGCGCCGAGCCAAGCATCCCCTTAGGACTGCCATGAAGGGCGACGGGCCGTACCCGACGCTCCGTATTGTGTCGTGATGGCGTGCTTGGCTGTGTGGCAGGTCTCCAGAGACGTGAGATGATGGAACGAGGACGTCAACGAACGATCTTCGCCTTCAGGTCGATTGGCGCAGTGGTCGGTAACGTAATGACGACGGGCGTAGCTCCGATTTGTACCGTCCTCGAGGTCGTCTTCTGTTGGCACAATGGGGTGTATTCCGGTTCTGTGCCGCCTGGAAATTCGAGGGTTGCCGAGATCTTCTCTTGCGACGTCCAGGCAATGAGCCGCTTTCCTGCGGAGGTCGTTGCCTCGATGACCGACAATTCGGGGAGGGGGCGCTCGAACCGCATCGCGCTTGCGCTCTTGATGATGCCGATCGCCTCACGGGTCAAACACGCGGCCGGCTTCGGCGCATACGCAAAATCGTAGAGGCCAAAGTTGTCCTCCAGGGCGGCCGGATCAGGGCCCTGATCCTTCATTTCGTAGACCCAGGCCCCCTTCAACCAAGGTGTAGCGGCCGTCCAGAGCAGGAATTGCGCGATATTGTTTGCCGCTGCCTGCGTCGAGATCGGACACATCTTCGAGGCCGTGGGCCAGCCTACTTCGGTCACGTAGATCGGAATGTTCGATCCGGCCGAATCGAGCAATTGGCGGAGGTTGCTGATCTGTCGGATCGCAGCCTCTGCAGTTCGGTTGGACACATCGCGCTCGCAATGATTGTAGAGGTGGACGGACAAGCCGCTGGCCCCCTCCAGCGCGCCGGAACGCACCAGCGCCATCGTCCATTTCCAATCGGGATCCATCCCGACCGCGCCGATCAAGACCTGCGCTTTCGGGGCTACGGCGCGTATCCGTGCGAGCGCCTCCTTCGCGAGGGCAGAATAGTGGCTCGCCGCGCGCGGATCGCTCGGATCACCTTCGCCGACCAGGAACGGACGCCCCTGCACGGCGTTCATATTCCATTCGTTCCAGATCTCGTAGATCGGATTTCGCTTGGCGGTCGTCAGCACGGCCTTCGCCGCAAAGTCGGCGAAGTTTTTTCGGCCGACATCGCTCAGAGGAGGTGCGCCGTCGGGAACGAGGGGATTGGGGTGACCTAGAATGAGCAGCGGCCTTGCCTGGGTCTGATCCAGGAAATCGAACAGTTTGAAGGGTTCGCGGGCGACTTGCGTTGTCGCATCGCCAATCGCCGGCCCGGCCCGAAACAGACTCCAAGCCAGATCGTCCCTGACTGAATCGAAGGCGTCGGAGCGCAATATCTGCGCAGACTTTTGCGGGGAATAGCCATACTCTCCGCCTATCCCAAAGTGCACGCCGACGCCGATGATCGGGCGATCGGGACGTTCGGCCAGCGGCTGCTTGCCAATCGAGAAGGATGTCGTTTCATTGGCAGCATAGATTTTGCCGAAGAGCAGGCCTACTGCGATGATCGCAAGTGCCAACCCTCTTTTTGCCGCTTTGGCCATCTTCATCTCTATTGTGTCAGGTAACGAACGTAGATGCGAATTCTCATCGTTTCAGCTTTCTTTCCGCCCTTTATCCAGGGTGGAGCTGAACTTTCCGCGCGCAATCTGGCTGCATGGCTCCATGCGAACGGTCATGAGGTCGCGATCCTGACCACGTCACCGTCCCCGACGGACGAGGTGAGGGGGACGATCGTTGACGGACTCAAAGTCTGGCGCATTCACATGCCTCGGCCGTATCAGGTGTTTGAAGCTGCACAAAAAGCCGGTTTACAGAAATCAATCTGGCATCTTCAAGACCATTTTGATCCTCGCAACGACCGGGTCATGCGCCAGGTCCTCGACGAATTTGTTCCCGATGTCGTCAACATTCACGTCCTGCAGGGTGTCGGCTGGAATACCCTTCGCGTGATAGGTGCCCGCAACATTCCCGTCGTCTTGACGCTTCACGACCTCAGCCTCGCTTGCGTGAAGATGGCGATGTTCAAGTCCGGCCGGGAGTGCGAGCGCCTATGCCCACCTTGCGCGTTTTCGTCGAGAGCGAAGCTTGCCTTTCTCCGCTCGGTCCCGCGGCTGGGATTCGTGTCGCCTTCGCTCGCGATTCTTCGCAGGCTGGCGGCGTTTCAACCGATTCAGGCCTGGCCTCAGGCTCATATCCTCAATCCCAATAAATCACCGCACCCGACCGTCGAGAAAGGTGCATCGAAGACTGTCCGTTTCCTGTATGTCGGACGTCTGCATGAATCGAAAGGGCTGTACGTTCTCCTTGAGGCCCTCGAGCCGTTGTCGGCACGCCACGAGTTCATGCTGACGCTGGTGGGCACGGGCCCTAGCGAAGACGATCTCAAGCGGCGCTTTGGCCATCATCGCTGGATCGAATTCGCAGGGCATGTGCCGGTGCAGGAAGTCGCCAATCGCATGGCTCAAAGCGACCTCCTTTTCGTGCCGTCCATATGGTTCGAAAACTCGCCAGGAGTGATCATCGAAGCGCTCGGACAGGGCCTTCCCGTCATGGGAAGCAACGCCGGCGGAATACCTGAACTCGTGATGCACGAGAAAAATGGTATCCTTGTGGAGGCTGGCGATGTAAGAGCCTGGGGTGCGGCGATCGAAAGCGTTCTCGATCATCCGGAGCGCCTCGAGGCGTACAAGGACAGCGCCGGCGCGGCCATGCAAGAGTTCAATCAGGACACTTTGGGGCGGCGGGTCGTTGCCTTCTACGAGAGCGTGAGGGCGCAGCCTGCATGAATTCTTCCTCGATGGAACAGCCGGCCCCCGACGCAACGAGCCGGTACAGACAGGACGACTACGCCGTCGACAATCCGGATTGGCACGAGGAAGATGCGCCGTGGAAGGCCGCGCATATCCGCACGATTCTCGATCGCAACCGCCTCCAGTGGCGGACGCTCGCCGACATCGGCTGCGGGACGGGTGCAATCGTCGAAATCCTGTCCAGGCAATATCAGCAATCGAGATTCGAAGGCTTTGAGGTCTCGCCCTACGCTCACGAACTGTCCCTCAAACGAGCGTCGGACAATCTGGGCTTCAGCATGGAGGATGCGTTTCAGAGCGGCAAGCAATTCGATCTGGCGATGGCGATCGACGTGGCGGAACATGTCGAGAATCCTTTCGAATTCCTCCGGGCGATGGGAAGGATGTCGCGTTGGCAAGTCATCCATGTGCCGCTCGACATGAGCGCCCTAGCAGTCGGCCGCGGCTGGGTGCTGCCGGCTGCCCGTCGCACGCTGGGGCATATCCACTATTTCTCGCGGGACAGCGCGCTGTCCCTGATTGCGGAATCGGGCCTGGAGACGATCGACTCTTTCTACACGGCCTGGGCGATCGATCAGTCGTACAAGACCTGGAAGAAGCGGTTGGCTGCATGGCCGCGACGCCTGGCGTTTCTCGCTGCCCCCGACGCCACGGTCCGGCTCGTCGGCGGATGGTCTCTCATGGTTCTGAGCCGCTCGAAGCTGCCGTAGACCCTGCGAAGCCACAACCCGCATGCCTGATGTTTTCATAAACGGTCGCTTTCTGTCGCAGCCCGTCAGCGGTGTCCAGCGATTTGCCGCGGAGATTGTCAAGGCGATCGATCAACTGATTGACCGGCAGCAATTGCCTGAGCGCCTCGCTGGTGCGACCTGGACGCTCCTTGCGCCGCCGAATGCGGAGGATCGCCTTTCGCTGAAGCACATCCGCATCGCGAAGATCGGAAAGCGGACGGGGCACGCCTGGGACCAGATCGATCTGGCTTCGGCCGCGCGGAGCGGCACGCTCATCAGCCTCGCCAATTCCGGGCCCGTGCTGCATCGTCGGCATCATATCGTGCTTCACGACGCGCAGGTCTTTCGGCATCCCGAGTTCTTCAGCCGCAGCTATGGGCAATTTCACCGTTGTCTCGGATGGCTTTACGCCAGCACCGCGCGCATCATGACGGTGTCGCATTTCTCGCAACGGGAGCTCTCCGAAGTCCTGAAGATTCCGGCCCGCGACATCGCCGTTTGCTCGAACAGCGCCGAGCATCTTGCAGGCATTCCGGCTGACGATGCGATCTTGCAGAGGCTCAACCTGGTGCCGGGTCGATATTTTCTGGCGATCGGCTCCAACAAGCGAAACAAGAACATCGACCTCGTCACCCGGGCTATAAGATCTCTCCCCAGCGATTACCCCCTGGTGATCGTGGGCGCCGCCAACGAGCGGGTTTTCGGCCGCAGCGATGCAACTGGCGATGATCGTGTGATCCCCGCGGGGCATATCTCGGACGCGTCCATGGCGGCCTTGTATCGCCATGCAACCGCGCTGATCTTCCCAAGCCTGTACGAGGGGTTTGGCGTGCCTCCGCTGGAGGCCATGGTGTTCGGGTGTCCCGTGATCGTGTCGGATATCGCGGTGTTGCGCGAGGTATGCGGAGATGCGGCCGAGTATTGCAGCCCGACTGATCCCGAACATCTGGCTCGTCTGATGCGGGAGCGGATCGAGAAGGGAGCGCTGTCTGACGCCGAAATCATGCGTCAGGCAACGCAGAGATCGCGGTATACGTGGATCTCTTCCGCGCTGGCGATGGTCAACTCGATCTAGTCCGACGAGGGCGCTGGCACGTTACGGTCGGCAATATCCCGAGATGCGCCTTGAAAGCCCGACGCGATCGTCGTGGTCCCGGTGGAGAGGAACAGCCGCTGCATCCAGGCGGCCTTCATCAGAGGGGCTTCAATCAGGCGATGGAAAACGATGGCCGCCATCTGACAGATCGCGATGATGGTCACAAAATACAGAGCGCGCGGCGCCGCGATCGTTGCGTTGAGCTTGACCGCGATCTTCGCAAGCAGCGAGATCAGCGGATAATGAATGAGATAGAGCGCGTACGACGCGGCCCCGGCCTCCTCCAACGGAGCGATTTTCCGGTTGAGGGACGGCATGGAGCACGCGCCGTGGATAATTCCTGCTGCGCCGAGCCCAAATAAGAGGAGTTCGCCGTTTGGAGGAATCTGTTTCGACATCGCGAAGTAGAAGGTGACAGCGAAAACGATCAGCCCTGCGAGGAGAAAGTAGGGGCCACCGGCAGAATGTCCACGTATGTAGAGCCATGCGATGCCGACCCCGCATAGAAACAGCACGTGATTGTTGTTGAAGATGAAGTCGATCAGCCAGCCCTTGTCGCCGAACAGGGCGAGGGGGAGGCCGATGAAGCCCCATGTCACCAGAAGCCAGAACCCGATCTTCCTGTTCCAGAGAAAGCACGCGAACAGGGCGTAAAAGAGGATTTCGTGGCGAAGCGTCCACTCCGTAGCCAGGATCACCTCTTCCTTCACCGGCAAGATCAGGAGCGACAAGACGACGTCGGCGCTGTCCGGCACCCTCGTCGCAAAGCCGAGAAATGACAGGACGATCAGGGGAACGAGTACGATCCAAAGCGATGGATAGATGCGACGGAATCGCTTCGTCAAGAAGCGGGCGACCATGCTCCCGTTGCCTTCGGAGTCGCGATGATGCGCCAGGTAGATGACGAAGCCGCTCAGAACAAAGAACAGCTGAACGCCCGAATGGCCGGCCTTGAACAACGGAAACGTGCTGACGCCGAAGTATTTCGGCAAGATCATGGTCACTTCGCAGTGGTAGGCGACCACGAGCAGCGCCGCGACGGCCCGGATCCAGTTCAGCTGCAAAAGCTGTCCCTGTCGCGGCACCGGAGCTTCTTTTTGCGGAAGTTGTGACGTCATGAAGGATCGCTTCCCCGGTCAAATGGCGGCGTGAAGAGGCCGACCACTCAATGCTGAGCCTTTCGCTTGACGATCTTGCCGACGCCCGGTGGCCGGAATAGCGGAACCGAAAATCGCGACCTGAAAAGAAGCAGGCTGTGAATGTGCGTCCGGCCGGCAAACGTAAGAGGACCGGCGGCGCTTGACCGCTGATGGTCATGCACCAGCTTGGCTCCCGGCATGCCCTTGATCTTGTGTCCCGCGCGCCAGAGGCGGGCACAGAGATCAACATCCTCCATGTACAGGAAATAGCTCTCGTCCATTCCCTCGATTTGCTCGAATGCGGAGCGTCGGACGACAAACCCGGTGCCCATGACCCATTCCGCGTCGAACGGCTCCCCGGTGTCCCAGGCGTCCATCATCAGATGCTTCTTGCCACGTTGCGGCACCATCGACCCGATCCAGTCCACGCGCCGGGCGAGGACGTCGAACACCGAGTAGAAGCGGCGAGCCGAATACTGCCGGCTGCCGTCGGGATTGACGAGATCCATCCCGACCAGCGCGGTTTCGGGATGCCGCTCCATGTAGTCGACGACGGCCGCGACGCTGTTGAATTCGAAGTAAGTGTCTGGGTTGAGGATCAGAAGATAGTCGGCAGTCGTCTTCGCCACGCCCAGATTGACGCCGGCGCCAAACCCGCCGTTGCGGTCGGTGGCGATCGTCCTGATGTCGGGTAGAGCCTTGCGAATTTCCTCGAGCGAATTGTCTCCGGAACAATTGTCGACGACAAGCACGCCATCCCGATCCACCACGCGATGCTCCAGCATCGACTGTATGCAGCGGATGGTCAGTTGGGGAGTTCTGAAGTTGACGATGACCGCCTGGAGCTTACTCGGGCAGCTCATTGAGCGAAAATCCTGCGGCGTGAGAACTGTGGCAAATCGTCGATCCAGGCGGAACAATCCAGAGTGGATGGGCACATCATGCTGACGTTCCGGCAAATTGCGATGCCGGTCATCAGTGCTCTGCCTTCCATGGCTTCAGGTCACGGCTCATATCATAATTCCCTGGAACACCATGCAACAAACGCCGTCGCGAGGCGTCTCTTTTAGTGTCATCTTCTGCATGAATTTGATGCAGATCGTTCTTGCACGATCGGCTTTCGGTTTGGCGCGCATGTGCCATGTCGGCGGCGTCGGGCAAATTGGGCGGGCGCGGGACATGATCACAACTTTTGAGCTTTGTCGGATCTGTCGGGGAAAGCGTTGACCGGAATCGAGATCGACAATGCTCCAAAGAATCGGACGGCTGCCTGTCGCGCGTCCGCATAGAGGCGCCGGGCGTGCGTCACGCACATCGAGGAAACGTCTCCTCTGTCCACGTTGCATTGATCGATGATGCGACCCATCAGGGCGCAGTCGTCGTTCGGAACGAAGGACAGTAGCCTGTCTCCCGAACGAATCCGCTCGGGAATGCAGCCGGTGCTCGAAGCCACGACGTCGCAGCCGCTGCTGTAGGATTCGAGCAAGACGAGAGGGTCGGCCTCGTCGAGCAGACGCGATGGAAGAACAAAGATGTCGATGGAGCGATAGAAGGCTGCTTTGTCCGGGCCGTAAACCGGCCCCAGATATGCAGCCTTGTCGGGGTGCCGCGCGCAAAATGCGAGAATCTCGTCCTTCAGGGAAGGGTCACGAACCGGACCAGCCAGCACCAAACGGAAATCGCTTCGAACCTGAAACATCCGATCGGCAAGCTCCATCAGGTAGACAATGCCCTTCTCGCGGGTGATCACGCTCAGGTGTCCCAGCGTGACCGGCCCCGAGCGTTCGGGCATACGGTCTAAGGGCTCGTAAAACAGGAAGGAATTGGGGAGCACAAGGCTCTGAGATTGTTGCGGGCCGCTCAGATAAAGCGCCGCATATCGTTCTCTCATTCCCTCCGATAGGAAAATATGGTGCTGGTACTTGCTGCCTACGCCCGCCAGCAGCCTTGCGGACAGCGCCGGAGACTGATTGATCGGCCGAAAGGAATGGTGATGTACGTAGTGGTCGAGATGGCGAAGGCGCAGTGCTGCGACCGTGAGCAGAAATGCCCAGACGCCACCCTGGCCGGGCGGCGATGTATAGACGTCGTCTTCGCGCCGGGCGAAGAGCAGTATGATCAACGGCAGCAGCAGCGCGCCAGCAATTTTCTCTGATCTGGTTCCGCCCAGCGGCAGGCACGTCGGCACGCGATAGGGGCGCAAGAATTCCAACAGCGCCGTGTTGTAGACGGATTGCCCGTGCAGGGGAGGTGGCATCGGGCCGATGAACCACAGTCGAGCAGCGCCGCGCTTCTTCTTGCGCAGCTCTGAGATCAGTGTCTTGCAGTACAACAGCATCGGAACTCGCTTCAGGGCTCGGTCACGCGCTTCATTTCGTCCCTGGAGCGGGCAGTGCTCCCGTATCCACGGCTACGGTGATTTGAGCGCCTTGGTCAAATTCGTAGACGACGGGCTGCGCTCCCAGACTGGCAGGCTGGCTTGTCGGTATTGTGTCGCCGCACATCATACGGGCGTGTGTCGCCGGAACGTCGAACCTGTAATTCGCGCGCTTGAAGGGGCCTGACGTCCAGAGCGCGACTGTCTGTCCCCTCGCCGTGATGGCCCGTAGCACGAAGACATCAGGGAACGGCTCGCGCAATTCCAGCAGCTTGGCCGATTTGACCAGGTCTATGGCCTCGCGCATGAAGCAGGCGGCGGGCTTCGGCTGATCGTCGAATGTGAAAAGGCCATAGTTGTTTTCGCGGTCCACCGGATCCGGCCCGATATTCTTCAGTTCGTGCATCCACGCTCCCTTGAGCCATGGCAACGTGGCGCTCTGCAGGACGAAGTGGGCGAAATTGTAAGCGGAAACATCCAGCGGCATGCCGCAATTGCCTTGCGAGGTCGGCCAGCCGAACTCGGTGACATAAATGGGAGTCTGCTGACCATTCCTGATCGTTTTGAGCGCGTTCTGCAGCTTTTCCAGGCGAACGATCATCTCCTTGGCCGTTCGATCGGATACCAGTCTCGCGCATTGGTTGTAGAGGTGAACCGACAGGCCGTCGGCGTGATCGAGCGCGCCATACCGCGTGATGGCTTGTGCCCATACCCAGTCCGTGTCGTCGCCGACGGCACCCACGATCACTGTTGCATGAGGGTTTGCCTTCTTGATCGTATCGACTGCGGCTCGCGCAATGCGCGCATAGTGAACCGCGGCTCGCGGATCACTCGCCTCGCCGGCGCCCTGCAAGCGCGGCATGCGAGGTCCCGTGCCGATGTACATATTCCATTCATTCCATATTTCGTAGATCGGGTCGTACTGTCTTGTGGCGTCGACGACTGCCGCAAGATAGCGATCGAAGTATTGCAGGCCTTCTTCGGAGACGGGAGGGACGCCGCCCGGAACCTGACTGTTGGCGCCACCGAGGTTGAGGAGCGGCTTGAACCGCGCCTGTGGAAGAAAGCTCATCAATCGCTCGGAGTAGACGAGAGACGGAGCTCCCGTCCTGAAATCGAACGATTGCCAGGGCAGATAGTCGCGGAAAGAGACCGCGCCGATGTCGTTCAGCTGCTTGATGCCCTGGGCAACCGAGTTGTAGCCGAGCGTGCGTCGCAAGCCATAGTGGATATTGGCACCATAGATTGGTCTGGGTGTCGTCGCAGGTGCATCCCGATGGGCAAAAACGACCATCTTCGTCTCTGCCATCACTGGTCGTGTGAGGAGGGGAGCGAGGCTCATGGTCGCCAAGGTCGCCGCAATGAACTTTGCGACGCAGGTGGTCCGAAATGTCATTTGAGATGTCGCTTCCACGTCACTGCGCCGGTCGGCCGCCAGAATTCACGATCCGATCCATGAATGCGGCATAGCGCTTGCCGATGAAATCCTGGTCGAATTCATTGGCGCGGCTCGTCGCGTTGCGCTGAAATTTGTTGAGGCGCTCGCGGTCCACGACGAGCAGCTTGAGGGCGTTGCTCCATGCAGCGATGTCTCCCGGCGCGACGAGCAGGCCCGTCTCGTCGTGTTGGACCAGCTCGGGGATGCCTCCGACCTCGCTGCCAATGACGGGGACGCCCATGCCGAGTGCCTGGATGACGACGCCGGGAGAATTTTCCAGCCATATGGACGGAATGCAGAGGACGTCGCTGCCGGCGATGCGATTGATCGCCTCCTGGAGCGGCACGTGTCCCGTGAATTCGATGCGTGGGCGATGACCGTATTTCTGCCGTAAAGTTTCCTCCTCCGCGCCGCCGCCGACGATCGTGAGAGAATAATCCAGATCGTGAATCATATCGGCGGCCTGTATCAGCATGTCGACGCCCTTGGCCGCGTGGAGACGCCCAACGTAGATGAAGCGCACCGTGGCGGATGCCGTCCTCGTCACCGACGGCGCCGGATACTTGTTCGCGTTCAGGATATGAGCGGTCGGATAGGCGTCGAGCGCCTGGAAGCGGGCATTGCGTTCCAGATTTGCGCGCGACGGCGCGCAAAACCCGATACGTCGAACCGAGCGGAAGTCGCTGCGCTTGAAGGCCGCCGATGCCTTGCACGGCGAACATTGTCGTTCGCAGGTCTTTCCGTCGCGAAACATGGTCAGGCGCACGCAGGACAGCGCGAGGTCAGGCATCACGTACATCACGGGAATGTCGCGCTTGCCGAGTTCGGAAAGCACATTGTGGCCGATCCCGGTGAGATAATGCACGTTGCAGAAATCAGGTCTGAATTCCTCGAGGACCTTGGCGACCGTGCTTCGGTTGCGCGGATCGAGGTGGTCCTGCAGATGCCAGATGGGTTTGAGATATTTTTGCTCGACCGCGCCTTGCGCGAAGATCGGGTATGGGCGCGGCATGTAGATGCTCCAGATTTTCATGCCGTCGACGATCTCGCCGAACTTCTCCTCCGAAGGCGATTTTGCTGCCGTGAGTACGCCGATTTCATGTCCCTGCTTCTGGAGCCAGGATGAGAGGTTGAATGCGGAAATTTCAGCACCGCCGAGCACGTTCGGAGGGAACATGGCCGAGACGACCAAAATGCGCATACTCTCAAGCTCCAAATGACCAGGAATCTGGCTCGTTTAGCCGCTGACACGGCGCGTTTTTATGACGCGCGCCAGCCATCTTGCAGTATCCAGGCCAAATACCCGGCATACATCCAAGTCAAAACGAAACCGCTGCAGCGAGGGCCGCGAACAACTCAGGAGATGTTGCAGTGATGGGCAGCGCTGCAAATTGCAGCGCTGCGTGCCGGTTTCATCCAGCGTGAACCGCGGTTATCGCGTCAGTGTCTGGATGTTCACAGCCGTATCGGTTCCGGCGATCATCAGACTGAAGAATTTGAGCAACTCGGTGCTCGGAGATTCCGATACGACGATGGCGTCATGATCCCGGATCTGGAACGAGTCGGCAAAGAACATTCCGTCCGGCTTGCTCCAGTCGAAATTGTACACGGTGGGCACCAGTTCGCCCTTGAAGCGCTCGACATCGATGCCTGCCGACTTCAGGAGGTTTTTGGGCTCAAGCCGCAAGACGTAAACCGACGGTGAGTTTGCCCGGGTTCCATCCAGGCCGCCCGCCTTTGCGATCGCTTCGGCGAGGGTCATCGTGTCGTTTTCGAACGTGAACCTGCGATTGTTCGTTCCGCCGATGGAGCCGGGCGACGGTGTCGAGCCGAACACCATGAAAATCCGGGGTTCGCGCGACAGATAGACGACGTCTCCTGGCGCAAGGAAGGCGTCTTCCTCGGGATGCCGGACGATCGAGCTCATCGACTCGACGAAGGTTCGGCCTCCGCGCTTGATTCTGACCTTCGTTTCCCATGCAGGATTTTTCGGGCCGCCAGCGCGCGCGATTGCCCCGAGAACGCGAATGCCGCCTGGATCGACCGGGAACCGCAGCGGTGCATTGGCTTCGCCGAGGACGCTGATTTGATTTCCGCGCTGTTCGACGACCGAGACGACGGCCTGCGGATCGATGGCGCGGTTCTTGATGCGCTCTCGTATGATATCGCCGACGGCGCGGGCGGTGAGCCCGGCGACCTTGATTGAGCCCGCATACGGAATTGTGATGTTTCCGGACTGATCGACCTGCTGACGAGGTACGTCAACGAAGTTGCCCGGTCTTACGCTGGCTTCCCGGGGAATGAACAATCCGCCGGACTGCGCCTCGAAGATCGTTACAGCGACGATGTCGCCCACGCCGATCGTGATGTCCTTGTAGTTGCCGCCCGGCAACTTGCTGAACGAGCCGCCGCCGCGATCGCTGACGGAATTTGCCCACTTCAGGATCGCAGGATCAACGGCAAGCACGGCGTATGGGAGCGGCGGGCTCGGTGCCGTCGTCAGCGCTGCATTGGTAACGATCGCGGCGCTGTTGGGTGCATCTTGCGGCGTGATTCCTCCGCAGCCTGCAAGACAGAGGGTCGAGACAAGAAGCGCGGGTGATACTCTTAGAAATGACTGTAACAAAGCGCATCCTACTCTGAATTCCCGCCCAAATACTTCTTAGCAGGTGCGAGAATACGGACCAACGCTCGGTCATCCCGACCAAGAAGATTCGACCAGCGTTGTTGCTTTTGAGCCACGTGCTTATCAGAGCGCCAATTTTGGCAGTCGTTTCGAGGTTAACCTCAGCACGTTTGCATAAACCTTGAGCAGCTGTTCATGCGTTCGATTGACGCTGAACATGGAAATGAAACGCTGATAGCCGGCCTCTCCAAGCGCCGGCAGATCAATTCGCGCAGCTTCTTTCAATCCCATCACGAGGGCCTGGGGCCCAACGGGATCGCAAATCAATCCCGTGGTTCCGTTCTCGACGATTTCAGGCAGGGCTCCTGCGCGAAATGCCAAAATTGGCTTGTGCGCCCGCATCGCTTCGATCGCGACAAAGCCGAATGCCTCCCAACGTGACGGAATGACGACAATGTCCGCCAGGTTGAGCTGCGCCTCGATGCTCGTGCGTGCAAGCCAGCCGAGCAGTGTAACGTTTGGAGGCAGGGTGTGATCGCCTTCCTCGCTGACGACTGCCGATCCGATCATTCGGACGTCGATCGTGCTATCGAGTTCCTCGGCGGCCTCGATGAGGAAGTCATAGCCCTTCTGGCGATCGAGGCGCCCGATGAAAAGCACCTTCAGCTTCGGCGTGTTCCAGTTAAGTGTCCTGGGATCGGCACTCAGGCGCTCATTGCGCATGCCGCTGAGAACGAGATTGAGTTTCTCCTCCGGGATGCCGGCCTCGCGCGCGGCGGCGAATTCGTTCCTCGATATGCAAATGATCCGGTCTGTGACTTTGGCGAGCGACCATTCCGCCAGCTTTGCGACATAATTGCTCAACCAAGACGTGTCGCGCGAGAAGGCCCAGCCGTGAGGACAGTAGACCACCGCGGGCCGTTTCCGGACGAGCATCAACATGATGCGCACGATTATGCCAGCAAGCGTGGAATGAACGTGCACGATGTCCGGTCGAGTGGCGCGGACTTGTTGCATCGTCTCCAGAGCGAGCCGCATCAGGCTGGTCAAGTTGCGGCCCGAGCGATCGAAAGGGACGATGTTCGCGTCGGAGATTCCGATCAGATCGTCCCTATGATCCGATGGAACGAGATAATGCACGTTCTCCTGGCCGAAGGTCTGGCATTGAAGGGAGTGCAGTTCGTTGAAATAGGTCGCGATTCCACCACGAACCGTTTCGGCAACATGGACTATTCTCAGCCCCGAGAATTCATGCGTCATTCGAAAAGTGGCTTGATAGAGACATACTAATCCACATAACACTCAGGTTCCGACCATATTCCGCATTTGCGTTCACACGCAAGGCGATAGCGCGAACCTCTTGTTGTCAGGCCCAACCAAAATTGAAATTTGTGGCAATTCATGGCCGCGATGGATTTTCCGTGATCTGCTTTTCTCGCCCCTGGCCAAATTTTCGTGGGCGGGCAAGCCACGGTGCGTCGTCTCGCGGCAGACGGCGCCCATATTTTGCCCGCAATGCGGATATGGGTGCCTCGCGGTGGGTGGGCGCCGCCGAAAGTGCAGACGAAGCCTGCGCCGCAGTCAGCTCACACGAACAGGAAGTTGTCGTGCGTCAGCTGAGCTGCATTGACGTGCGAGAGCAGGATCGATCCAGCGTCGTCCGGATGAACCAGCGCGTCGGCTCCAGCCTGGGTGATGCTCAGATGGCTGTAGTCTGCAGCCAGCGACCGGGAAATCTCGATGACATCGTGATCCGCCGTCGCTCCCGAGTGAAAGTTCTGGATCTGGTCGTTGCCGCGGTCAAACACGAAGGTGGTCGAACCGGCCGACGTAAACACGTCGTTTCCGGTCCCGCCCCGAAGTGTCACGCCGGCGACGTTTGCGGTCTCCACATGCGTGCCGTCGGTCTTGAGCAGGTCCGTCTTCTGCAGCACGCCAGCCGCGGAGTAGGCCTTGTCCTGTACGCCGCTCGACAGGAAAGTGAAGACGTCCCTGGCTCCGGTGGTCTGCGTAACGACCTCGGATCCGATGACGCCTTTGGCGTCATAGTATGTCGCGGTCGTGGTGCCGTCGGAGGCGGTCGCAAACGTGTAGTCGAGCGTACCGTCGGCATGGGTGCGCGTAGCCGACGTGAGTGTTCCTGCAGCGTCCGCGTGCTGGACGATATCGACGTATGATTGTCCGACGACGCCGTAAGCATAGTTGTCCTGACTGTGATCCGCGTTCAGGACGTACATTTTCGTTTTCACGCCGTCCACGAACAGGGACGTCGAAGAGGAGCCGTCGGCGTTCCTGACGACGTCCTGCGTGAGCTGACCGGCGGCGTTGAACGAGTCGCTGATCGTCGAGCCGTCGGAATGGGTGATCGTCTGAGCGAGCTTCGTCCCATGCGCGTCATATTGAGTGCTGGTCTTGGTTCCGTCCGCACCGAGGACCTGGGTGTATTCCGGGGAGCCGTCGGCATGCGTACGCATGACGGAGGTCAGCTGGCCTGCGGCACTGACGTGTTGCACGATGTTGACGTAGGCCTGGCCGGTCACGTTGTAGGCGTAATTATCCTGGCTGTGGTCGGCATAGGCGACATACATCTTCGTCTTGACGCCGCCGGAGAACAGCGACGTCGACGTTGAGCCATCGGCGCCAGCGACCAGTTCGCTGACGAGCGTGCCCTTCGCGTCATAGGTGTCGGTCATGCTGATGCCGCCCAGCATCGTGGACTTTTCGGCGTAACTTCCATCCGCGTGAAAGCGTTCGAACAGCGTCAGGTTGCCCGCAGCGTCGAAATGGCTGTGTTCGGATGCGTAGGACTTCTGCTGGATATTCAGCGCATAGATGTCCTTCGTTCCGTCGGTGTGCGTCACTGCCTGCGCGACCTTCACGCCTTTCGCGTCGTAGTCTGCCGAGACGATGGTGCCGTCCGAGTTGTGGGTCTCGGTGTAGGCCAGCGTTCCGTCGGCATAGTTGCGGATGACCGACGACACCGATCCGGTTGCATCCACGTGCTGGACTTCCGAGGCGTAGCTCTGGCCCTTGATGTTGAAGAAGGAGTTGTCATTGCTGTGATCGGAGTTGGTGACGAAGGCCGCCGTCTTCACGCCGTTGGTGAACAGCGTCGTGCTCGAGGAGCCGTCCGCGCTGGTGCTGGTCTCCGAGACGAGCGTACCGGAAGAATTGAAGCGATCGTCGACCGTGCTTCCATCGGCGCCGATATACGTCTTCTCGACGACGGCCCCGGATGCGTTGCTGTACGTGACCATCGTTACGTAGGATTTCCCGGTGATCCCGTAAACGGTGACGTCCTTGGATCCATCGGGGTGCGTGACCGTGGTCTGCGTCTTGACGCCGTTGGCAAAGTTCGAGGCTGCGGTCGTGCCGTCGGCAAAGGTGACGAGATCGTACGCGGTCAGGCCATTCTGGTAGGCTGTCTGGTCGGTCGATGTGAGCTTGCCGGTCGAGTCGTAGTTTTCGGTGAGGCTCCAGGTGGAGGCCGAGGTCGTCACGGCGAACGAATATCC
The DNA here is from genome assembly GCF_015291665.1 of Bradyrhizobium sp. CCBAU 53338. Classification (NCBI taxonomy): domain Bacteria; kingdom Pseudomonadati; phylum Pseudomonadota; class Alphaproteobacteria; order Hyphomicrobiales; family Nitrobacteraceae; genus Bradyrhizobium; species Bradyrhizobium sp. CCBAU 53338. Next base: position 5,919,048 of record NZ_CP030048.1, on the reverse strand, counting down.
GCCCTTGATCGTGGACAGCACGCCCGCGTAGTGCGAGATCATGTAATCCATCGTCGCCTTCGACGATACAGTCAGGACGTGGCTGTCGGTCAGCGTGATGGACTTTACGGTTCCGGCCGCATTGAGGTCCGACAGATCGGCCACGACCGCCGCCGAGGTGGCGACAACGTCGGTTGCGCCGACCGGCGTGGTTGTCGATGCAGTCGGCGCGTCGATCTCGATGATGAGCGGGTGGTCGCTGATGGGAAGCGTAAAATCCTGGACGTTGGTGTAGGTCGCGATTGGCTTGCTGGTGTTCAGCGGATCGTAGACCGTGACAGTCTTGTGCACGCTGCCGAGGTGGACCTTCGCCTGCGTCGTCGGATTGGAGATTTCCGCGTCCTTTGAATCGTTCCAGAGTTGCGGCTCGGCCCAGACGACAAGCTCGTACGCGCCGTTGCTCTTGGCGAGGACCATGCTGTTGCCGCTCGTCGGCAGGTTGTCGATCGTGTAGGCGAGCGGCGCCGTCGGCGTGCGGTCGCCGCTCCCGTCGTCGGCGAGAATGGTCGTGAGATTGTGAACCGCCACCGCCGCCAGCTTCGGGGTGCCGTCGGCGTTGAACAGGCCGAAATGTCCCTCCGGGTCGGAACTGCTGCCGTGGTCGAGCAACTCGTACAGGTAGGTCTTGCTGACGCCGTCCCTGAAGGCATCGACCAGGGAATTCAGGATCGACTTGGCTTGCACGAGCTGGTCAACGCCGAGGCCGGTGTAGCTCGCAAGCGTCGTGTAGCCGGTCTCGGTGATGACGGAGGGGTTACCGGGCGAGCTGCTGGCGGCAACGTTGACGCCATACTGAATGCCGTAGTTCTCGGGTGTCGACGTTGCGACATAGGCGTGGGACGTCGAATAGTCGGAGTATTTGGAGAGGTCGCCGAGCTTGGCGTAGGCGGCCGAGTCGTTCAGGCCCAGGGTCAGATTGTAAACGGAGACACCGCCGAGATGTGCGTCGGCCTTGATCGCGGTGTAGAGGTCCTTCTGAAACTGGGCTGCAGCGGCCATCGACGAACTGCCGTGGTAGCTGAAGGCCTGGATGTTTGCTTCGTTGAGCCCCTCGATTGCCACGATGCTGTTCGGATACTTCGCGACGAAGCCGTCTAGCGATGCGATGAATTGCGCAATTCCGGCTGCGCCGGACGCCGGCAGATCGGACGAGACTACGAAGTCGAACTTCACGCCGGCGGCGGCGAGAGCGTTGACCACGGGGGTTGCGTTCGGATCCGTAGGGAGCGCGTCACGGATCGTGGTGACGCCGAGATAATGCAAGTCGTCGAGGATCAAGCTCGAGTTGCCGTAAGAAGCGTAGGCGGATGAGCTCGAATAGGCCGAGTGAGCGTTGACGGCGATCGAGGCGACAAAGGCCTGAGCCGAGAGAATTGTGGAGGAGGTGCTGGACGTTGCCATCGTGACGTCATTCCAAACGTGAGTGTTTCGTGGTGTGTCTCACGCAAGTTGGAATATTTCGTGCTTGCACAATCTAAAATTTGTGTCGTCACGTGCTTGAAACCGGAACTGTTGTCGTTGCCCTCGGGGGCGGCGCGCAGCTTCAGCGCGATGATTGCCTTTGTCGTAATCAGCTTCGCCGTCAGCGCGCGACGAAAGACCAGTTCCTCCGTAGAACTCCGGATGCATTCGTTTGCTTCTGCTGAATTGCGTGGCAGCGTGGTCGATGGATGGACGTTGTTAGCTTGTCGCGAACCATGCTGCCGAGATCGTCGTCGGACGAAGGAGTGCGATTACTAACGAGTCGTTTAGAACGCTCCGGTCGGATCCGCGAACGTATTCGCCGAAGCGTCGCCGGTGAGAGGCGCCCTCAATTCTGGCAAGTCATCTCAGGCAGGTCATTCGCCGGCTGGCTCAGGGCGCGAGGAGCTTTCTGCCGATTTGGTTCGAGATGATAAGAGCGGGACCCGCCGTGGATTGGTTACGAAGTACGCTATAAACATGGCAAACGACGATGCTACAGGGTACTCGTGACCGGTCGCGGCGTGTTAAGAGCGCCCAGGAACTCGTTGCATCCGTCGAACGAGGAGAATGAGGCTACGAATGAGCACTTGGAGGCGAGATCTCTCGCGAAATGCCGGGCGCAAGGGTTGGCTGGGAGGGGCGATCGCGCTCGTCACATCGCCTGGTTTCTGCGTCGTCATCCGCGCGCGGCTCGCGATGTCGCTGAATCGCGGCGGCAAGATCGCCAGAGTTTTGTCACGGCTTGTTTGGCGAGGGACGGTCACGTCGTATGGATGTTACATTGCAGTCACGGCCCGGCTGGGTTCCGGGCTATGTCTGCCGCATCCGATTGGCGTCGTCATAGGTGAGGGGAGCGTGATCGGGAACGATGTGACGATCTATCAGGGCGTGACGCTTGGCCGCATTTCGCAGGACGTCGCGGCATACCCTACGATCGAAGACGGAGCGGTGATCTATACTGGCGCAACGGTGCTGGGTGGGATCAGGATTGGACGTAATGCCGTCGTTGCGGCCCATTCCGTCGTTCTTATCGATGTTCCCGATCATGCGTGCGCGGCGGGAGCTCCCGCGCGGATCGTCGGAGCGGACAATTCAACGGCCAAGGCCGGTTGAGCCGCGCACCGCGCGTCTCGCAATCCTAAGCGACCTGCGATTTAGCGTCCTGCAATTCGTCTTTAGCGTCGATCGCAGCGTCGGCTCGCCGCAGGATTTTGGCCGGAGCGCCGATCGCCACGGAATCGGGCGGGACGTCCTTCAGGACGACGGAGTTGGCGCCGATGGTTGCTCCGCTGCCGATCGTGATATCTCCAACCACGACGCAGCCTGCCATCAAAGAGGCGCCATCATCGATCCGAGGGCGTCCTCGATCCGTGTGGTCCTTTCGGCCGATCGTGATGTGTTGCAGCAATGTGACTCGCTTTCCGATGTCGCAGGCGCCGACGACGATTCCGTACGGATGTGGGACGTAAAGTCCTCCATCCACGCTCGCAGCCATCGCGATCTCTGATCCAAAGAGGAGGCACGAGGCCCACCAGGCGATGCGGCGCAGGAGCCTTCCGACGAGCGGAATCCGAAACAGTGCCTCCTGGATGCGCAAAGCCAGCACAAACTGAAATCCCGGGGTCAGCAGGAACATGCGCGCTGCAAAGGCGGCGCTGACGCCGGTGTGTTCCCGCAGGGCGTAATGCGCCAGATCTTCCCTGATCTTGTCGGCGATTTTCGTCGTTTGAGTCATGGAGAGTTGCTCCGCGATGCGGCACCGGCTGCCGGCAAGCTTAGGGTCTTTCCTTTGCCGCGCAAGGCTGTTCGACCGGCGTCAGGCATGGTCACCGGGGTCGGGCGACGCAGTGGGCCGAAGCAGGCCCGCAAGCAGCCAGATCCGCATCAGCAGAAGGATGACCGCAGTGGTGAAGATCGCCACGCCTGCGCCAGAGAGGCCATAAAGAGCGACGCCGAGACAGGTCATGCCGGTCGAGAGAAAGACCCCGATGATATTGATGGCGGCATACGAAGTATCCTTTTGCGTGCTCAGCATTGCGACGTTTCCCAGATCCGAACACGCACGCAGAACGGAAGCGGCAAGAAGCAGCAGGAAGAGGCCGTGATGTTCGCTCAGGCCCCGCATCGACATGTAGTGCAGCGCGACTTCGCTCGCCGCGAAAATCACCAGTGCCATTCCGACGGAAATCGAGATCACCTTGTAGAACTCGATCGTGATTGCATTTTTCCAGGCGTGGCGATCTTCACTCGAGAAGGCTTTCACCAGGGTCGGCAGGGCTGTTTGGACGACAGCTGTAGAGACCAGCGTCTGCAACGAATTGCTGAGCGACCAGAAGAAGGTGTAGATGCCGGTTGCAGACAGCCCCAGGAAAATTCCGACGATATATCGATCGAGGTACATCAATCCCACGAGGCTGACGTCGCTGACATAGATGTGCCAGGATCGTCGAAGCCGGTTGACGATCCAGCCGAAATCGATTTGTGAGCTGATTATCCCTCCCACACCCCATTGCCGCGCCATGACGCCGAGCAGGACGAGCGCCAGCACGTCGGCGACGATCCACGCCGACAGCAGCGCTTCCATCGAGCGGAATTGTGGGAAGGCCAGGCCGAGACCAACGATGAAGGGGACCCAGGCGGCGGAACGTATGAACACGAGAACGTTCGCTTCCACGGCCTTGCCCAGGCCGATCAACGGCAGGTGCAAGTCGAGCGCAATTGTCTCGAGCCAGGCAAGGATGGCGATCAAGACAAAGAGAGGGGCACTGGTTCGTTGCGTGAAGAAGGAGAACAGGATCATCGCCACCGTCGCCAATGTCAGCGAGACGATTGTGATGAACAGGCGATTTCGAATCCGCAAGGCTGCCTGGGACGGAGACATGCCGACCACCTCGCGGGCTACGAAATAGTTCAGCCCCCAACCGATCAGCGCCGGCGTGATGCCCGTCACGCCGACCGTGAGCCCGTAGACGCCGGCCGCGTCGTAACCGAGATATTTGATGACATAGAACGAGAGTAGGAAACGGAGCCCAAGCGTTGCGGATCGAATGAGGACATTCGTCAGGGCAACCAGTTTTCGTGGAATACGCATTGTCAGGACCGTCATCATCCGCGATCGCGAAGGCGAAGCATATCGTGCAATGCCTGTCAAAGGTGAGGGAGCGACGAACGTTGCAGAAGTGCCGCCGCCAGAATTTCATTCGGGCGGCTAGTCATTCCGCGCTTCGGCGAGGGATCTTCGCTTGGAGTCTCCGAGCAATGCCGCGACGGCATGTCTCATTCGAACCTCGATCAGTTCGTACGTAATGGTCGACGCCACGAATGAGAGGGGCAAGCCGACGATCACGAATATCGGCCATACCGCCCACGGTGAATATCCATGCGCAACGAGTTTGCTCCCGATGACCTGGAGCGGATAGAGCGCAAAGGGATGTACGAGGTAGAGGCTGTAGCTGATCTTGCCGACGAATTGCGGCGCAGTCTTCGACAGCAGCTGCGCGATGGCCGAGTCCGGGTTCAACACGGTCGAAAACAGGAGGAACGCCGGGATCAACCCTGCGAACGGATGTACATACTCCATCATCGCGTACATCAATGCCAGGCAGGCGACGCTGAATATCAGCCCGGGCAGGCCCTGTGCCCTGATGCGCAGTTCGATCGCCCCGAGAACGAGACCGATCAGGAAATAAGCGGTGATGGGGAAATAGAACATGGCGGCGCAGCCTGCGACGACCACGAGCGCCGTGATTGGCCGCGAGCGCGGAGCGAAATAGAAGGCAACGGCAAACCAGATATAGAAGGCCCACTCATAGGTAAGCGTCCAGGCGTTCTGCTGCCCAAGAGGGAGATTGAGGATGTCCGGAAGGAAGAACAGGTTGGCGAAGAAAATCTTCAGATAGTTCAGCGCGTCGATGTCCTTGAAGAATTTGTATCCGACCAGCGGGCCAATGGCGAACAGGATGAGGTGGAAGGTGACGAACACCGGCAGGATGCGCAGGCATCGGTCGTAGAAGAATTTCGAGATCAGCTTGTGCCGCACCAAACTCGCCGGAATCAGGTAGCCGCTGATCATGAAGAACACCTCGACCCCGCGGCCGAAGGTTCCCACGGTCGCGTTCAGCCACGACGGCACGGCCGGAAGGAATCCTGCCAGCATCGGCATGTCATAGAGGTGAACGAGCAGTACGCTCAACGCGGCGAGGCCGCGCAAGCCTTGAATAGAGGGCTCGAACTGCGTCGTACGGGTGCGATGGGCCCCCTCGGGAAATGTCGCCGTGACGGGACCTGCCCGCTCGTCGGGCAATCTGGAGAGGTTCATCACCCGCTCGCTGCCCTCAGAAGCGGCTGCCGTCCGATCGCATTGGATTCGGCGCTGAACGGGCGGGACTTGAGTTTCGCGCCGAACACCTCGCTGAAGCCCATGGTGATGACCAGGAGGCCACTGGCGGGTCCGTAGCCCAGAACCGTAATGGTGTAGAAGTTCATGACGAAGACTACGGTGAGCTTGTAGATGTCCCGTGTCCTCGCCACAGCCAGCATGACGAAGATCATGAAAAGCACGAAGACCGGACCGAACATCAGATACGTACCGATGTAGAAATTGTCCACGGGCACGTAGTAGCTGACCTTGTTCGAAAACAGCTGCTGGGGGTAGTTGAAGCAGCCCAATCCGCAGCCCGTGAAATAGCCGAGGGGCATGAGGTCGTTCATGTAGACGAAGGGCAGCTGCCAGCTGTTGTTGATGCGGTCCTGCAGGCTGTAGAGGCCCTTTGCGACACTCGCGAGGTTCGTGCCGCTGAACATCAGCATCAGCGCTCCGGGGATCAGAATGCACGCAAATGACCAAAGAGTGATCGATCGAAGCGCCGAAAAGCGATGCCTTTCGTTGAATGCGCGGACGAACATCAGGGCCGCGAGATAGATCGCGAGGACGCCGATCGCCGTCTTGTTCGTCGAAAGGTGGATCGCATAAAAGGCAGGTCCGGCCCACACCAGGCACCACAGCACGCTTTTTCGAATTGAGGTGAAGACGTAGGTGATCAAGACGAAGTAGGCCGCCATGGTGCTGTCGGCGGCGAACCCGGAGACGCGGCTTTCGCCGCCGGTCCACCAGAGCCGCGCGGCAGTTCGTGTCGCGCCGAAGGATTCGTACGAAAAGGCGACCCACGGCAAGCGTGTATGGGCAGACCAGAGGATGCCGAGCATGGAGGCGAAAAAGAGAAAGTAGATCAGCCTCAGGAGGAGTTTTTGATCCTTGAACTCGCGGCCGCAGAAGCAGAATCCAACGAAGGCCGGCGCAATCATCTTGATGGACGAAGCCAGTCCCTTGACTTCGCCGAGGAAGACGTAGCCCAGGAACAGGGCAAACAGCACATAGAGGAGAAAGAGAATTGCAAGAACGTTCGCTCTCTTGAAGGCGTACCTGTAGGTGAAGGCGCCGATGCAGGCGAATGCGAAGACGTCCGGGACGAACCACAGCGGGTCGAGATGAGTAAGGCTTGCGTAATACCGGACCACGCCGGCGAAGGCGTCGCGCCCGAAATAGAGGATGACCGCGAGACCTTCCAGGGTCGGAAGCGTCCAGAGCGCAGACGTCGCTTTTTGGACTTCGGGATGCGTCGTCGGTTGATCCATCGTGAAGGCTTTCGTTAAATACTTCGTGTCTTCAACGAGGGAAGTGTCTGGGGCACAAGAAGTGTCCGGGGCGCAAGGTGGTACGTGGTGTTGTTCATGCTGCGCGGCGAGCTCAACCAACCGACGGCCGATTGCATGGCCTTCAAGTAGAAACTGTTGCTGTGCACCGGATATCTCAGTTTATCGCACTTTTCGTTGTCTTGGTGGCGCCGCTGCCATTCGGCTCGGTCGAACTGATCTGGGGCTGGATTTGGACCGCGCTCCTGGTTGTCAGTCTGATGACGGCCGACCTGTCGCGCGTGTGTCGCGCAGATCTCTGGATTTTGGGCTCGACGGTCGTCATCCTGCTATTCACCTGCGCATTGGCGGTCTTTCAGATCTGGCCCGGAGTCGGTGCCGGATTCGCCGACCCGGCATGGGACGTGGCCCGGAATCTCGCCGGGCTGACGCTGCCGGATCGTCTTTCTGTCACGGCTTCAGCCCCGTGGGTGGCGTTTGGCCCTTGCCTGCTCTTTGCCCTGATGCTCGTGCGGGCCTATCTGATCGCAACGGACGAAGTGGCTGCGAGATCGCTGCTGAAGGCGACTGCATATGCCGGTTTCGCCTATGCTGTCTACGGCATCGCTGCACAGCTGCTTGCTCCCACCAGGCTCTTGTGGCGGACCAAGGAGTACTATCTCTCGTTCGCCACGGGAACGTTCGTGAATCGAAATACGGCGGCAGCCTTTTGGGGCTGCTGTGCGGTCTTGTTCCTCGGTCAATTGCTGGCACGGTCGTCCGACACATGGTTTGCCAAGCGTAGCTCCCGACACGTTCGGCATTCGCCTGTTGATCATCCCGCCGTTCTTTGCGCGGGCCTTCTTGCTTGCCTCACGGCCGTCGGCATGACGGGGTCGCGTGCCGGCGTCGTTCTCACTCTCCTTAGTCTCGCCTTCCTGACCAATCTGCATCTGATGCAATATCGAGACCAGTTGAAGCGCTACTGGCTGGTCTCCGGAACGGTGACTGTCGCTGCCATCATGGCTTTTTTTGTGATCGGTGGAATCGCAAGCAGCCGCGTCGGCATGTTCGGGCTGGGAGATCCGCGGCGGCTCGAGGTCTATCGAACGTCATTGGAGATGTTGAGGGGCCATGAACTGTTCGGTTGGGGGCTGGGCAATTTCGAGGCAGCATTTCCTGCTTTCCGGGCAGTGGATCTTGGAAGCCAGGGAATCTGGGACAAGGCGCACAGCACTCCACTCGAGATGTTGGTCTCCGCCGGCATTCCTTTGACGATCCTCGTCTGTGGTCTGGTCGTCCTGTTCTTCGGACGAATGGTCTTCGGCAGTTTCGCAAGACGACGTGACAATTATATGCCAGCCACGGGTGCCGCTGTGTTTCTGCTCGGAGCCCTGCATTCATGCGTCGATTTTTCGGTGCAAGTAACGGGCTTTGCAGTGTTATTCGCGGCGATCGCGGGATGTGGTCTGGCGCAGTCGATCTCCACGCAGCAGCGTCCGCCGCGCCAATTCACCACTTCTTAAATCTGTTCACCCCGTTGGGGAATTCGCTTATACAAATGAGACTTCTACACGTATGAAATTCGAAAAGAGGTTGCCAAAATGAAGGTTAGTGTGTGGCTGCTTTTGGTTCCCTTTTCACTCGCGCCCTCATTGTCCCACGCGGCGACTGCGGTCGACGTTTCATGCGCGCCTCTGGCCGGCGGGATGAATGCCGAGCGGGCGACACAATTTCTCGACAACCCGAGCGGCTTGCTGAGCGGTTACCCGGAGGGTGACGAGGGCAAGCTTTCGGCGACCATCCGGGACTTCGCGACGATGCGCCCTGAGACGTTGGAGGGGATCCAATCGCTGTCGAGCGCAGGCTCGCCGAGTCAGAATCGCGCAATCGGCGCGGGGCTCGGAACGGCCGCGGCGACCTGCGTCGTATCGCATCCGGCGACCGCAACGTTGATCCAGGAAGCGGTCCTCAAAACCGAGAACCGCGACCTTATTCAGTCCTTCGAAAGCATCACGGGAGATGTTCCGACCAACGCTGTTCCGGGGTCTGATCCCAACGGTGAATCGGTCGTAGGCGGCGGACGGGGGTCAGCTGCCCCTCAATCGTCGGGAGGCGTAAGTACTTCCGACACCACTACTTTTTCCGGAGCGTCAACAGCGACGACGACGACCTTTTTCGCCGCCGCATCGAGCGCTTCGACCAACACACTTGCTCCAATCAGCCCGACGAACTGAAGGCCGATCCTTCGGTTCGGTGCAATTTTACGAAATTGCGCAATCAGGCTGAGAAGTTTCGACACTACGCTCGTTCCATCGAATGTTTCGTTGGAGGTGGTGATGAAACGGCATCTGATTGCGGCTTGGCTCGTCGTTGGGCTGTCAATGCCGTGCTATGCGGCTGAGCAGGCGACGGCGCCTTCGGGGGCATTCCTGAAAGAGGCGCAGAACGTGCTGGCTCCGCTCCAGTTCGTGAAGTTCTGCATGAACAATCCCGCGGAGTGCGAGCCGAGCTCCTCGGAAGCACGGTTGCCGGCACGGGATGAGGCCCTCGCGGCGTTGGCCGAAGTCAATGCGACGGCGAACCAGAGCATTCATCCGCTGGCCAAATCCACGGACCCCATCTTGGCCCGCTGGGCGATCTCGCCGGCGTCCGGTGACTGCAATGACTATGCGGTGACCAAGCGACACATGCTCATCGCCAGGGGCTGGCCCGCGAGCGCCCTGCGTTTGGCGGTCGTCTATGCGCCGACCGGCGGCCATCTCGTGCTCGTCGCGCGGCTGCAAGACGGTGATTACATTTTGGACAATCTCGCCTCGGACGTTCGGAGGTGGGGCGGCGTCGACTATCAGTGGGTGTCGATGGAGTCGGCCGAGAATCCTCGCTTCTGGGTTTCCATTGCCAAGCAGGATCATCGCGATTTTGCCGCGCTTGGGAGCGCGAAGAACGACTCCAACTAGACAAGACACAAATCTTTTTGCAACGCACAAACACTTGCCGTATTTGTCTGTTAAGCGAGCGTTCTCGGACAGACATTGACGGTGACATCAGTTGACTTCCTGGCGTTGTGGATCCTGGTTCACCTTGGGTGAGCCCACGTAATGGCACGCTTTGTGCTTGCGTTCGTGTTCGCCGTGGTCGGTGTTTCGCCGGCCGCGGCGTCTGGCTGTTTGCCGCTTCTCTTGCGAACTCCGTCTCTGGAGCTTCGCTTGTTCGCCGACGATCCGGATCATCTATTGAAATACGCGAAGAATGATCGATCCAAGATCGAGCAGAAGGTGACCGAGTATCTGGCGAGTGATCCGGATCTTCTGCCCGCGATCAAAAAGCTGGTGCAACTCGCGCCTGACTCGAATCGCGCCGCGATCGGTCGTGGCCTTGCCCGCGCCGCGCAGCATTGCGGTCCCGTCGATCCCAAGGCCGTGCAAAGCATCATCGCCTTCACGCGAAACTTGCAGGACTCCTCCGTGAGCGCCGGCTATGGTTCGGTTGATTCTGACACGGCGCCGCAACTTCCCGTGCAAAGCGCTCCGGCAAATCAGCCCAATTCATTATTCACCGGCGAGTGGAACACCGACCTCGCCGATCCATTCGCCCCCATTCCGGTTCCTCTTGAGACCCCCCCGCGATAAAAGTGCAACATGTATCAGCCTCGCAGCAACTTTGAGCCCGGCCAGCCTCTGACGTTCCCGTTCAACACGGCCGTGCTGACGTTCGAGCGCGCGGTGGATATCGTTCGCCGGCAGTGGCCCTTGATTGCCACCGTCGTCGGCTGCTGTCTCGCTCTGGTTGTGGCGTACTCGCTGACGGCCACCCCTTACTACACGGCCTCCACCAGCATTCTGGTGGACACGCGTCAGGCGCAACTGCTGAGCAAGTCCACGGACGCCAACAGTACGCTGATCGATCCCGGCTTCGTGGAAAGCCAGGTTGAAATTCTCTCGTCCGACGACCTCGTCCGTTCGGTCGCCGATTCGATGAAGCTGACGAGCGACCCCGAGTATGTCGAAGGCAATCTGCTCTCTCACATCATCGGTGCCGTCGTGGGCGCGCTTGGACTTGCCGAGCCCGAATCCAAGGACTTCGTCAAGCGGATGGTCGTCGCCGCGATGAAGAAGAATTTGAAGGTGGAGCGGGTCGGCGTGACCTACGTTCTGACCCTGTCTTTCAAGTCCACGGACCCGGACAAGGCGGCGCGCATCGCCAACGCCCTGGCCGACCAATATATGGTCGGCGTTCTCGAGGCCAAATACCAGTCGACCAAACGGGCCAGCGAGTGGTTGCAGCGGCGCAGCGCGGAGCTGCAGCAGCAGGCCATGGATGCCGACCGTGCGGTCCAGACCTTCAAGGCCCAGAACAATATCGTCGGAACGAGCAAGGGGCTGATGAGCGAGCAGCAATTGTCCGACGTCAATACCCAGCTGATTCAGGCCCGGGCCGCCACGGCCGAGGCCAAGGCGCGCCTCGACCGGATCAATGCGATCACGGACCAGGATCTCGCCCAGCCCACGGTCACGGACGCGCTCAACAATACGGTGATCACGCGTCTGCGCGCACAATATCTTGATCTCGCGGCTCAATATGCCGACTGGTCCAGCAAGTACGGGAAGGATCACCAGGCCTCGGTCAACCTGGCTTCGCGAATGCAGGAGCTGAAGCGGGCCATCAAGGATGAAGTCAAGCGGATCGCCGATGCCTACAAGAGCGATTACGAGATTGCGCGCAGCCGAGAGAGCTCGCTTGACGGCGATCTGAACAAGCTCGTTAGCGAATCCAGCAGCGCGAGCCAGGCCCAGGTGAAGCTGCGCAATCTCGAAAGCGCCGCCGATACTTATCGTACCCTGTACAACAATTTCCTCCAGCAACTCCAGGAAGCCACGCAGAACCAGAGCTTCCCGATCAGCGAAGCGCGGATCATCAGCACGGCGCAAAAGCCGGACAAGAAGAGCTGGCCGAGGATCGGCCTGCTCCTGCTTGGCGGCCTGGTCGGCGGGCTGTGTTTCGGCGTCGGTGGCGCCGTGGCGAAGGAGCTGCTCACCGAAGTGCTGCGGACCCCCCTGGAAGTGGAGGGCGAGACTGCGCTCCAGTGCCTCGGAACGCTGCCCGAAATTCATTCGGATGGGCTGGACGGGTCTTCGGACGCCGGCGGTGCAGCCCTCGTCCGATATGCCCTTGAGCACCCGTTCTCGCGCTACGCGGAGACGCTGCGGAACGTGAAGACGGCGGTCGACCTCGCGCGATTGTCGAGAGAGACCAATGTCATCGCCATCGTCTCCTCGCTGCCGAAGGAAGGCAAGACGACGGTCGCTGCCAATCTCGCTCACCTGGCCTCGCTCACGGGACACCGCACGCTGTTGATCGACGGCGACCTGCACACGCAGGCTTTGACACGCAAGCTTGCTCCCGCTGCCAAGACCGGATTGGTCGAGGCCCTTTCGGAGCCGAACCAGTTCGAGCGGCACGTCCAGGTCGATCGCCACTCGAAGCTCAATTTCCTGCCTTCGGTCGTGCAGACGCGATTGGTGAATTCTGCCGATCTGCTCGCCTCTCCCGCGATGGCGGATTTCCTCAGGTCCGCCCGCAAGCAGTATGACTACATCTTCATGGATCTGGCCCCCGTGCTGCCGGTGACGGACGCCAAGGCGGCGGGCCATTTGATCGACGCCATCGTCTACGTCGTCGAATGGGGCAAGACGCGCCGGGCGGCGGTCCACGAGTCCCTCACGGACCTGGAAGTCTTCAAGAGCAAGATCGTCGGAATCGTTCTCAATAGAGCCAATCCGAAAACGCTGAAGCGGATCGAGTCGTATAAGGGGCGGCATTACTCTGACTACTACATTGAGCAGAGCTGACGCATCGCGTGTTGCGCGGCGGCCGGTGGTGATCTCGGCCGCTGTTCTCAATGCCGTCCTCGTGGTGATCGCGCTGGCCTGGCTGACATCGGTCGCAACCTATACGTTCCGGCCGACTTTGCAGGATATTGCCTCGCATCTGATGCGCGGCGAGCGCTACGACAGTGCGGCGCTCGACCAGATCGTGAGCCGTGTCGGCAGCGACGCGGGCTGGTTCTGCGACCCGAAGCTGAGGCGCAATGTGCTCTTGATCCGGCTGCGGCTGTTGAGCAATGCCTTCGAAGCTGGCGACGCGGCGGCCATGGATCTGAGGCTGCCGGACGTCACGGATGCGGCCAAGCGGCTGATCGCCTGCTCACCTGCGGAATCGATCGGCTGGCTGGCGCTCTATTGGGCGGAAACTCGCACGCTCGGCTTCGGTCCAAGCGCCATTTCCTATTTGACCCAATCCTACGCTCTTGCGCCACACGAGATGTGGGTGCAACTTTTCCGCGCGCCTCTTGCGTTGCGGGCGTACAACTTCTTGCCTGAAAAGCTCAGGCAACAGACGCTCGATGACTTCGTCGATATTGTCGGCGCCCGACAGCTTCCTACAGCCGTTGTGATCTATCAGGCTGCGCCGGTGGCGACGCGGGTGTTGTTGCTGGACAAGATGTGTTCCCAGCCGGAGGAAGTGCGGCTGGTATTTCGCCGGTTCGCTCAGGATCGCGGACTTTCGATTTCGCATCCCTGCTTTCCCGTTTCCGCAAACCAGCGCAGCTGATCGCGAATGCCGGCAGCATGATTTCCGCGGCTCGGTTCGTGCGGGTTTGAAGCCTTGCCTCTGCCGGTCCAGTCTGGCATTGCAGTGCAGAAGAAATGAAACAGCGGAGAGATTGGCCTTGGCCCCTGTGCTGGTTACTGGCGCTGCCGGCTTTATCGGAATGCATGTTTGCGAACGGCTGTTGGCGCGCGGCGAACAGGTCGTTGGCGTCGATGCGCTCACGCCGTATTACGATCCGGCGCTGAAGCGCGCGCGCCTCGAAACGCTCAGGCACCGTCCCGGCTTCAGCTTCCACGAGATCGACCTGGCTGATTTTGCCGCGGTGATACGCGTCTTCGATGAGGCCGCACCCGATCGGGTCGTGCATCTCGCGGCGCAGCCGGGTGTCCGCGCCTCGATCGACGATCCCATCACCAGCATTCGCGCCAATTGCGACGGATTCGTCACCGTGCTCGAGGCCGGCCGGCGTCGTGGCCTGGCACATCTCGTCTACGCTTCGTCGAGCTCGGTCTATGGCGCCAATCGCACCTTGCCGTATTCGACCGAACAATCGGTCAACCACCCGGTCAGCCTCTATGCCGCGAGCAAGAAGGCCAACGAGCTGATGGCGCACACCTTTGCGCATGTTCACAAGCTGCCGGTGACAGGTCTTCGCTTCTTCACCGTTTACGGCCCGTGGGGTCGGCCCGATATGGCCGCCTGGCTGTTCACGCGCGCGATATTCGCGAATGAGCCGATCAAGATTTTCAACAATGGCGACATGTGGCGCGATTTCACCTATGTCGACGACATCGTCGAAGGCGTGGTTCGCACCCTTGATCGGCCCGCGACGCCAAATCCCGCGTGGAACGCCGAAGCGCCGGAAAATTCGACGAGCTATGCGCCGTATCGCGTCTACAACATCGGCAACAACAAGTCAGTGAAGCTGCTCGAGTTCGTCGAGACGCTCGAGAAGATCATCGGCAAGCCTGCGATCCGCGAGCTCCTGCCGATGCAGGCGGGCGACGTGCTGGAGACGCGCGCGGACATTTCCCCGCTCCAGCGCGACGTCGGTTTCGCGCCGTCGACCTCGATCGCGGAAGGCCTCGCTCGTTTCGTCGAATGGTACCGAAAGTACCACGGCGTTTGATCGCCACATCGAACGCTCGTGGAACTCGTCGAGCATGATGGCGAGCGATCTCGCTCGACGGGACGTCGCCGATGGCAGTGCATCGTTGCGTTACGATGGATCTGGGCGAGGTCGATCTCTGCGATCATGCCGTCCCGTTCGATTGGTCTGCCTGTCACGCGCGACGGTTAAGGTTTGTTCGGTTCGCGAAGCAGACTGCCCTAATGTTGGGCGTGCGACCGGATAGAGAAATGGTCTAGGGTGTTCAGTGGAACATCCGTCTTCAACGGAAAGAGTTTTTCATGCGCATCGCGATGATCGGCACGGGTTATGTGGGACTGGTGTCCGGAGCCTGTTTTGCGGATTTCGGTCACGACGTCACCTGCGTCGACAAGGACGAGAAGAAGATTGCAGCGCTTCATCGCGGCGAGATTCCGATCTACGAGCCCGGCCTCGACGAACTGGTCGCGACCAATGTGAAGGCCAAGCGGCTCGACTTCACAACCGATCTGTCCAGGCCGGTCGCAGAGGCCGATGCCGTGTTCATCGCGGTCGGCACGCCGTCCCGTCGCGGCGACGGTCACGCCGATCTCTCCTATGTCTACGCCGCCGCGAAGGAGATCGCGCAGTCGCTGTCCGGCTTCACCGTCGTGGTGACCAAGTCGACCGTGCCGGTCGGCACCGGCGACGAGGTCGAGCGCATCATCCGCGAGACCAATCCGAAGGCCGACGTCGTCGTCGCCTCCAATCCCGAATTCCTGCGCGAGGGCGCCGCGATCCGCGACTTCAAGTTCCCCGATCGCGTCGTGGTCGGCACCTCCGACGAGCGCGGCCGCAAGGTGATGGGCGACATCTACCGCCCGCTGTCGCTGAACCAGGCGCCGCTGATGTTCACCGCGCGCCGTACCGCCGAGATGATCAAATATGCGGCGAACGCGTTCCTCGCGACCAAGATCACCTTCATCAACGAGATCGCGGACCTCTCAGAGAAGGTCGGCGCCAACGTGCAGGAAGTCGCGCGCGGCATTGGCCTGGACAACCGTATCGGCACCAAATTCCTGCATGCCGGTCCCGGCTTCGGCGGCTCCTGCTTCCCGAAGGACACCAAGGCGCTGATCAAGATCGCGCAGGACTACGACGTGTCCTTGCGCATCGTCGAGTCCGTGCTTGCCGTGAACGAGAACCGCAAGCGCGCGATGGCGCGGAAAGTGAGCCAGGCGCTCGGCGGTAGCTTGCGCGGCAAGACCATCGCGGTGCTGGGTCTGACCTTCAAGCCCGACACCGACGACATGCGCGATGCGCCGTCGATCCCGCTCGTCACGGGCCTCATCGACATGGGCGCGAAGGTCAAGGCGTTCGACCCCGTCGGCATGGAGCAGGCCAAGGGTGAACTTCCCAACATCACCTATTGCGAGGACGCCTATTCCTGCGCGCAAGGCGCCGATGCGCTTGTCATCGTCACCGAATGGGTGCAGTTCCGCGCGCTCGATCTCGACCGGCTGAAGGCGACCATGGCCCAGCCCATTGTCGTCGATCTCCGCAACATCTACCGCCCCGAAGAGATGGCTGCCGCCGGCTTCATTTATGAGAGCGTGGGGCGGTCCGCTCAGGCCTGAGAACTCCCGCGGCATTGATGGTCGCCCGCCTCTTCGCGAGGCGGGCGAAACCGTTTCCGATGCGGTATGATCCCGTCGGCTGCCGCGATGGAGATGATCATGACCGACGACACACACACGCTTCGAAGCGGCTCCCTCACCGCGACCGTCAAGGCGCATGGCGCCGAGATGTGCTCGCTCAGGCACGAAGGCGGCACTGAATTCGTCTGGCAGGCCGGCCCGGAATGGCAACGCCATGCCCCGCTATTGTTTCCGATCGTCGGACGCCTCGCCAATGACGAAATGCGGCATCGGGGCAGGACCTACCGGATAACCCAGCACGGCTTTGCGCGCGACAGCCGTTTCGTCTGGGCCGAACGTGGCGAAGGCCGGTGCTCGCTGGTGCTCGAAGACAGCGCAGCCACGCGCGCGCTTTATCCATTCGCATTCCGCCTGACGGCCACCTACACGCTCGACGATGCCGGTCTTGATCTCTCGCTCACGGTCGTCAACACCGGCGGCGAAACCTTGCCGGTGTCGCTCGGCGGTCATCCCGCTTTCAACTGGCCGCTTCGGCCCGGCGTGCCGAAGGAGAGCTACGCGCTGACCTTCACGAACGAGGAGCCGGCGCCGGTTCGCCGTGTCGAGGGCGGGCTCCTGCTCGCCGCAACGGATCCGAGCCTGGTCGAGGGCAAGGTGCTTCCTCTGTCCGAGGGCCTGTTCACCAGCGACGCAGTCATCTTCGATCCCGTCAACAGCCATGCGGTCCGCTATGCCGCCGCGGATGGCAGCGGCCCCTGGCTCGAAATGTCCTGGCGCGGCTTTCGCGAACTCGGTGTCTGGTCGAAACCATCGGGCGCACCGTTCCTCTGCATCGAGCCCTGGCGCGGCTATGCCAGTCCCAAAAACTTCGACGGAGAATTCACCGACAAGCCGGGCCTGATGCATATCGCGCCCGGCGCGGAGGAGTGCCTGTCGTTCCGGATCGACGTGGGAACGTCTTGAGCTTTTACACCTCGATGCGCGTGAGATCCTCGCCGAGCACGACGGGACCGTCATAGTCGCGCCTGACGTCGGCGAGCAGCGCATCCAGCATGGCATCGTCGGTGCGGGGGCGGTGATGGGTCAGCGCCAGCTTCTTGACGCCGGCCTTGGCCGCGACCTTGCCGACCGTGTCGCCGCAAGCGAGCGTGTATTTCGCGAGCCTCCTGGAGTGCTCATTGTTGATCTCCGGCGTTGCCAGAAAGCAAACCTGAACCAGCAGGTCGGCGCCATCAGCCAGCCGCTCGAGTCCGGGGCAGGGGACGGTGTCGCCTGAAATGGCAATGACCTTGCCCTCGGCCTCGAAGCGATAGCCGAGGCACATCCAGCGCGCGAGAAACGCCGGTGACATGTCGAGGCCGTCGCCGTGCGAGACGAGCTCGGCGCTGATCTTCCAGCGACCGGTGTCGAGGACCGGGCCCGGAACGATGTCGGTTGCGACCACCGGCTTCCAGCCGCCGAAGGTCGGCTCGCCCTGATCGCGCCAGGCGATGTCCTTGTCGTAGACCTGGGTGACCAGCGTGTTGACGAGCCGTTCGGTGTCGGGAGGTCCAAAGATGCGCAGATCGTCCTTGCGCCCGTGCATCCATGAATTCAGCATCACATCGTAGAGGTCGCCGATGTGGTCGAAATGGTGGTGCGTGAGAAAGACCGTGTTGATGGCACCGAGCGGCACGCCGGCCTTGCTGAGCTGCACAACGACGCCGCGGCCGGCGTCGAACAGGATGTTTTCCTCGCCGAGCCTGATCAGCGTGGTCGTCGCCATGCGGCGCGGGTCCGGGCGCGGGCCGCCGGTGCCGAGCAGGATGACTTCCATGGCGTCTACTCCAGTGCGGTTGAATCGGCCTTCGGATGAACGGAACTGTTGTGCCGGGCAACAACGATGCGCTCGATGAGAAGTGTGGGGCAATTCATAGTTAATGCTTCAGGACTGTGACCTATATTGTTCGGGGCACACAACACGCCTAGTATTCCGGCAGGCAATTTCGGGGGATCGAATAAGCCGTGAATGTTCGTTCACAGGACGGCGCATCGCGCAGCGACCCGAATTTGCAGACCGGGTCGCAGGCACACAGGATATCCAACATCGTGGCTGATTCCGCACTTCAGGAATTGCGTCCCATCGGACGCGAGCGATTGATCGTGGTCGAAGACGACCCCGTGACCCGGACGATGCTGGTCGGTTACTTCAGCGAGAACAATTTCGAGGTGGTCGGCGCCGGCACCTGCGCGGAATGCCGCCAGGCGCTGCGCGCGCGCACCGACCTCGTCTTCCTCGACGTGCAGTTGCCCGACGGCGACGGCTTCGAGCTCGCCAAGGAGATCCAGGCGACCAGCAACGCGGGCATCATCTTCGTGACCCGCCGCGACACCGACGTCGATCGCATTCTTGGTCTCGAGATCGCCGGCGATCACTACGTCACCAAGCCGATCAATCTGCGCGATCTGCTGGCGCGTGCGCGCAGCGTGCTGCGACGCCGCTCGATCGACCGCAAGGCCGCGCGCAACCACAATTCGATCGCCTTCGGCGACTGGATCATCGACCTGACGCGGCGCGAGCTGCTCGGCAGCGACGGCAAGCCGGTGGCGCTGACGCGTGCGGAGTTCGACCTGCTCGCCGCCCTCGTCGGTGCGGACGGACGGCCGCTCAGCCGCGACTATCTGATCGAGGTCGTCAGCAACCGTCAGGCCGAGGTCGACATCCGCACCGTCGATGCGCTGGTGGCGCGGCTGCGCCGCAAGCTCGTCGGCAGCGGCACGCCCGTCATCGCCACCGTCACCGGCGTCGGCTACAAGCTCGCGCTCAGCGAGCGTCTCTAGCTCAGCCCTCGTCATGCCGGTGCCGCGCTATCGCGCGCGAAAGACCTGTTCGGTTGACGCCCCCTGCACGTTGCCGGAGGAGAGCCGGTCGTCGACCGCGTAGAGCGTGCAGGTCGGCGACCATTTCATGCAGGCCGCGAGTGAATCGCGTTGCGCCTCGTCCACGGTGTTGCGGCCCGAACGCCAGCCGTAGCCGCCGTTCGGCGACACGGCAAAGGCCTTGTGCGGCGACGTGCTGGCGAGATAGCGCGCAAATTCGGCTTTCGCCGCGTCATTGAAATGGCTCGGCGGCGGCAGCGGATCGGGCGGGCTCAGCACGGCCTGGGCGATCCCGCGCTCGCGCAGGAAGGCGTCGAGATAGGGCGTCCATTGCGGGCGGCCGACCACGGAATAGAGATAGTGGCCGTCGTCGCCGTAACGCGGCGCGACGACGAACTTTGCGTTGCCGCCGCTGGTGCGAAACCCGTCATAGAGGCGGCGCGCCAGGTCGGGGCCGAAATAGGAATCATTGGCCGCATAGACCCACAGCATCGGCACGCGCGAGGTCCTGCCGAGGCTGGCGAAGGTCCGGACCAGGCCATCCTCGTTGCAGACGTCGTCATCGTCGCGCGAGCCGCGGCCGCCGGCAAAATTGATCGCGGCGACCAGACCCGCCGGAGCCTGGGCCGCCAGCGCGACGGTGGCGAGCCCGCCAGCGGAATGGCCGGCTGCGATCATGCCTGACGTGGTGACGTCGCCCCGTCGGGCCATCGCATCGATCGCGGCGCGCAAATCCGCAACCGCGACCGCGGCTGCCGGCAGATAAGCGGCATTGGCACAGCCGCCGACGCTGTCGACGCGCCCCCCCGGCGAGGTGCCATAGCCGCGCCGCATCACGATCAGCGCGGCAAAGCCGCGCCGGGCATATTCCAGCGCGATGCCGTAATATTTGTGAGCCGTCATGGTGGCGCGGTCGTCGAAGCTGCGCGGCGAGCCGTGGCTCAGCAGCGCAAGCGGATAGCGCCTGGTGCCGACAGGGCGAACCAGGAACGCCTCCAGCCCCTGCGGTCCGGCCTCCGTCATCGGAATGCGCAGATCCTCAGTGTAGAACTCGGCGGCGTTCGCGCGAGCCGCAGTTGCCGCGATGGTAAGCAGGATCAGCACGGGCAGATGCCAGCGCGCGACGTTCATGGCGGTCGGTTCTCCCTGGCCGCCAGAATCATAGCAGAATCGCGCGAGCCCGCGAACGTGGCATTGGGCGGATCTGGCGTCCGTCCCGATCCTTTACTTCAGCGTCTGAAGATAAGTGATGACGTCGGATCGATCCCCGGGACTCGGCAACCCCCTGAAGAACATCTTGACGCCGTGGACGTCGCCACGAGGATCGGCGAGATAGGCGTCCAGCGTCGTCGGGGTCCAGGTCTGCTTGTTGGCCTTCATGGCGTCGGAGTACGCAAAGTCCGGGATAGTGGCGGGCGTGCGGCCGACGACGTTCCAGAGGCTCGGGCCGATCTTGTTCACTCCGATCACCGTGGCGTGGCAGTTCTCGCAGGTGCGCTGGAAGATGGTCTTGCCCGCGGCTGCATCGCCTTCTGCGACGGCGGGCGACGTGGCCAAACCCAGCATGAGCACGAAGATCAGACGTCCAGTCATCTTGAATTCACCCCCTGTGGGATATGCGGCGATTGCCGCAAGCTCCGGCGTTTCTTGATCAAACGGCGATGAGCGTGCCCCGCACCGTGCTACGGCGTCTTTGTCCTGTATCAACCCTGATCCGGGACCAAAGTACGAGAGCGCCATGCGGTCGTCGTGGATCATCCGGCACCGGCTGGCGTTGTCGGTTGATCGTGACCGGAACGTGACATCGGTCCGGCAGCCGGCTTGGCGATCGGTCGGCCGATGGTATGGTGCTTCGAACTGTCGTCTTGAGGTACAGAGGAGTTGCAATGGCAGAAGTTGATCCCGCGGCGGGCAAGCCGGTTGCACCAGGCGCGCTCGCCAACGTGCCACGGCTGGTCACTGCCTATTTCGCCAACCGGCCCGATCCGGCCGATCCGGCTCAGCGGGTGGCGTTCGGAACCTCCGGCCATCGCGGCACCTCGCTGAAGAGCAGCTTCAACGAGGGCCATATCCTCGCGACCACGCAGGCCATCTGCGACTACAGGAAAGAGAAGGGACTGACCGGCCCGCTCTTCATCGGCATCGACACCCATGCGCTGGCCGAGCCGGCGCTCGCGAGCGCGGTAGAGGTGTTCGCGGCCAACGGCGTCGACATCATGATCGACAAGGATCACGGCTACACGCCGACGCCCGTGATCTCGCATGCGATCCTGACCTACAACAAGGGCCGCACCTCGGGCCTTGCGGACGGCGTCGTCGTCACGCCCTCGCACAATCCGCCTGAAGACGGCGGCTACAAATACAATCCTCCGCACGGCGGCCCGGCCGACACCGACGTCACGGGCGTCGTCGAGAAGCGCGCCAACGCCTATCTCGCCGATGGCCTCGAGGGCGTGAAGCGCATCGACTACGCCAAGGCGCTGAAATCCTCGACGGTCCACGCCTACGACTACATCACGCCTTATGTCGCCGATCTCGGCAACGTCGTCGATCTCGAACTCGTCAGATCCGCCGGCATCAATATCGGCATCGATCCGCTCGGCGGCGCGGCCGTGCACTACTGGCATCCGATCATCGAACGCTACGGCCTCGAGGCGACCGTGGTGAACGAGGCGATCGATCCGACCTTCCGCTTCATGACTGTCGACTGGGACGGCAAGATCCGCATGGACTGCTCCTCGCCCTACGCGATGGCGAGCCTGATCGCGATGCGCGACCGCTTCGACGTCGCCTTCGCCAACGATACCGACGCCGACCGTCACGGCATCGTCACCCGCACCGGCGGGTTGATGAACCCGAACCACTATCTGGCAACCGCGATCTCCTATCTGTTCGCGCACCGCCCGAACTGGGGCAGGGACGCCGCGATCGGCAAGACCGTGGTGTCGAGCTCGATCATCGACCGTGTCGCCAGGAAGCTCGGCCGCAAGCTGGTGGAGACGCCGGTCGGCTTCAAATGGTTCGTCGACGGCCTCCTCACGGGCGGCTTCGGCTTCGGCGGCGAGGAGAGTGCAGGGGCCTCGTTCCTGCGCCGCGACGGCACGGTGTGGACCACCGACAAGGACGGCATCATCCTCGGCCTGCTCGCTGCCGAGATCATGGCCAGGACCGGCCGCGATCCGAGCCAACTGTTCAATGATCTCACCGCCGAGCTCGGCGTGCCGCACTACGCGCGCATCGACGTCGCCGCGACCGGACCGCAGAAGAACATCCTGAAGTCCGTCACGCCCGAGCAACTCGGCCTGAAGGATCTCGCCGGCGATCCCGTTCGCGCGACGCTGAGCAAGGCCCCCGGAAACGGCCAGTCGTTCGGCGGCATCAAGGTCGAAACCGATTACGGCTGGTTCGCTGCGCGGCCGTCGGGCACCGAGGATGTGTACAAGATCTACGCCGAAAGCTTCCGCAGCACCGAGCATCTGAAGCGGATTCAGGAAGAGGCCCAGGCGGGGTTGAAGAAGGTGTTCGGGGCGTAGGGCGTCCGCCATATCAACAGGTGTCATCACCCGCGAAAGCGGGTGATCCAGTACGCCGTGACGGAAGTTGCGCGAACTAATGACCGCCGCGGAATACTGGATTCCCCGCTTTCGCGGGGAATGACCACCTGCCTTAAGCCTGTATACATAACATCTGATATAGGTATTTCAGTACGCCATTTTTGGCCTTGAACGATTCTATCCCTCGGCTATTGTATACACAACGCATACATAAGCCTTGGGAGATCGCCCGTGACAAAACCCTTCCCCATGAACGCCTGGTACGCTGCCGCCTGGGACGCGGAGGTGAAGCCGGCGCTGCTGCCGCGGACGATCTGCGGCAAGCACATCGTGATGTACCGCAAGGCCGACGGTTCGGTGGCTGCGCTGGAGGATGCCTGCTGGCACCGCCTGGTGCCGCTGTCCAAGGGCCGGCTCGAAGGCGACACCGTCGTCTGCGGCTATCACGGCCTGAAATACAATGCGCAAGGGCGCTGCACCTTCATGCCCTCGCAGGAGACAATCAACCCGTCGGCCTGCGTGCGCGCCTATCCCGTGGTCGAACGCCATCGCTACATCTGGCTCTGGATGGGCGACCCCGCGCTCGCCGACCCCGCGCTCGTGCCCGACATGCACTGGAATCACGATCCGGCCTGGGCCGGCGACGGCAAGACCATTCGTGTGAATTGCGACTATCGCCTCGTGCTCGACAATCTCATGGACCTCACCCACGAGACTTTCGTGCACGGCTCCTCCATCGGCAATGACGCTGTGGCGGAAGCGCCGTTCGACGTCACCCATGGCGAGAAGACTGTCACCGTGACGCGCTGGATGCGCGGCATCGAGGCGCCGCCGTTCTGGGCCAAGCAGCTCGGCAAGCCCGGCCTCGTCGACCGCTGGCAGATCATCCGCTTCGAGGCGCCGTGCACCATCGCCATCGACGTCGGCGTGGCGCCGACCGGCACCGGCGCGCCGGAAGGCGACCGCTCGCAGGGCGTCAACGGCTTCGTGCTCAACACCATCACGCCCGAGACCGAGAAAACCTGCCACTATTTCTGGGCGTTCGTGCGCAATTACCAGATCGGCGAGCAGCGCATCACCACCGAGATCCGCGAGGGCGTCTCCGGCATCTTCCGCGAGGACGAGCTGATCCTGGAAGCGCAGCAGCGCGCGATGGACGAGAACCCCGACCGCATCTTCTACAATCTCAACATCGACGCCGGTGCGATGTGGACGCGCAAGCTGATCGACAGGATGGTCGCCAAGGAAAATCCGCCGACGCATCTCCAGGCCGCGGAGTAGCCCAAGTGAAAGCAGCTCCCGAGCGCGAGGTCGACCGCTCCGTCTCGCAGACCGTGAAGGCTCAGCTCGCGCTGCGCGACCAGATCCTGTCGGGCAGCCTGCGGCCGGGCGAGCGCATCTCCGAGCTTCAGGCGGTGGAGACCACCGGCGCCTCGCGCACGCCGGTGCGCATGGCGCTGGTGCGGCTGGAGGAGGAGGGGCTGCTGGAGGCGATTCCTTCCGGCGGTTTCATGGTCAAGGCGTTTTCCGAGCGCGACATCTTGGACTCGATCGAGTTGCGCGGCACGCTCGAGGGGCTGGCCGCGCGCTTTGCCGCCGAGCGCGGCGTCTCCGCGCGGGAGCTCGAGCCGCTGAAGGAATGCCATCTCGCGATCGACGATCTCCTGCGCCAGGTGCCGATCTCGGTCGACGCCTTCTCTGCCTATGTCACCCTGAACGCACGCTTCCATGCGCTGCTGACCGAACTATCGCGCAGTCCGCCCTTGATCCGGCAGATCGACCGCGCCTCCGCGCTTCCGTTCGCCTCGCCCAGCGGTTTCGTGATGGCGCAGTCGGCGTTGCCCGAGGCGCAGCAGATCCTGATCATCGGACAGGAGCACCACCGCGTCGTGATCGACGCCATCGAGAACCGCGAGGGCGCGCGCGCCGAAGCCGTCATGCGCGAGCATGCGCGGCTCGCGGTGCGAAACCTGCGCCTTGCGCTCCGCAACCGGACCCATCTCGACCTCTTGCCGGCGCTCGCGCTGATCAAGACCGCAACCGATTGAGGGCATCATGCGCTTCATCGAAACCTGGATTCCCGCAACGCTCGTCTCCACGCGCGATCTGTCGCCCGGCATCCGCGAATTCCTGATCAAGCCCGACCAGTTCGACGGTGCGGCCTATCAGGTCGGCAGCCACATCAATGTCAGCGTCACCATCGACGGCCTGCCCGAGACGCGCTCTTATTCGCTCGTCGGCGAAGCCTCGCCACGCGGCTTTCGGATCGCGGTGCGCCGGGCCGACGATTCCCGCGGCGGCTCGCGCTACATGTGGCAGCTCGCGCCGGGCGCGCGGCTCGACATCACCCGGCCGGCCTCGCTCGTCGCCGTCGACTGGGCCCGTGAAAACTATTGCCTGATCGCCGGCGGCATCGGCATCACGCCGATCCTCGGCGCCGCGCAGGCGCTGGCGCGCCGTGGCGCGGATGTTACGTTGCACTATGCGGTGCGCAGTCGTGCAGACGCCGCCTATCTCGACGATCTCACTGCGATGCTCGGCGACCGCCTGGTCGTTCATGCCAGCGATGAAGGCAAGCGGCTCGATCTCGATCGTCTGTTCGCCTCCCTGCCGCAGGGCGCGCTGACGCTGTTCTGCGGCCCGATGCGCATGCTCGATGCCGCCCGCCACGCCTGGATCGGCGCCGGCCATCCGCTCGCCGATCTCCGCTACGAGACCTTCGGCTCCAGCGGCACGTTGCCGACCGAAACCTTTCGCGTGCGTCTGAAGGATTCCAATGTCGAGCTCGAAATCCCGCGCGAGCGATCGATGCTCGACGTGCTCAACGCCAGCGGCTTCGAAGTGATATCCGACTGCAAGCGCGGCGAGTGCGGCCTCTGCGCCATCGACGTCGTCGCCGTCGACGGCGAGATCGACCATCGCGACGTCTTCTTCAGCGACCATCAGAAGCAAAGCAACGCGAAGATCTGCGCCTGCGTCTCGCGCGCGCGGGGCACCATCACGGTGGACACGCTGCTGCGGGCGGATGCGGTTTGAGGGCGGTTACGCCGCGAAAATCGCCCTCAGCTTCTTCGAGCCCAGCATCGCCTGCACGGCGTCCGCCGACACCGGCCGGCCGATCAGGTAGCCCTGCACTTCGTCGCAACTGAACTGGCGGAGATAGTCGAGCTGGTCGGCGGTCTCGACGCCTTCGGCGACCACGCCGATGTTGAGGTCGCGCGCCAGCGAGATCACCGATTTCACGATCGCCGCGCAGTCCGGCTGCACCAGCATGTCGCGGATGAAGGACTGGTCGATCTTGATGCGGCTGAACGGCAGCT
Source organism: Bradyrhizobium sp. CCBAU 53338 (assembly GCF_015291665.1). Taxonomy (NCBI): domain Bacteria; kingdom Pseudomonadati; phylum Pseudomonadota; class Alphaproteobacteria; order Hyphomicrobiales; family Nitrobacteraceae; genus Bradyrhizobium; species Bradyrhizobium sp. CCBAU 53338. Next base: position 5,892,821 of record NZ_CP030048.1, on the reverse strand, counting down.
TGCGCAGGTAAGTCAGCGACGAGAAGCCGGTGCCGAAATCATCCAGCGCCACGGTGGCTCCCAGCTCCAGCAGCGCATTGAGGATCGAGGCGGCCGAACCGTATTTCGACAGCAGCATCGATTCCGTGATCTCGATCTCGAGCCTGTCAGGCGCGACCTTGGCGTCGGCCAGAGCCTGCACGATGGTCTGGAGAATGCTCGCGTTGTGAAACTGCGCCGCCGAGAAATTCACGGCGACGCGGATGTCCTCCGGCCACTCCGTCAGCGTCGCGCAGGCGCGCCTGATCACCCATTCGCCGATCTCGTGGATCAGTCCGCTTTCCTCGGCGATCGGGATGAACTCGCTCGGTGGCACCAGCCCGCGCGAGGGGTGCTGCCAGCGCAGCAGCGCCTCGAAACCGGTGATGCGGTTTGCATCGAGATCGAGGAAGGGTTGGAACACCAGAAACAGCTCGTCGCGCGCGACGGCGCCGGCGAGATCCGCCTGGAGCGCCTTGCGGTCGCGCGAGACCCTGTCGTCGGCCTCCTCGAAGAAGCAGATCGTGCCGGGGCCGGCCTTCTTGGCGCGATACAGCGCGGCGTCGGCATTCTTCATGATGTCGAGCGGCGCGTTGCCGTCGCGCGGCGCCAGCACGATGCCGACGCTGGTCGCGCCAACAATCTCGCAGCCTTCGATCAGGAACGGTTCGTTGAAGGCCGCGACGAAGCGCTCGGCGATCCCGAGTGCATCTTCGGGCCGCGTCAGGTTGGCCATCACCAGCGCGAACTCGTCGCCGCCGATCCGCGCGACATGCTCGGCCGCGCGGGTGCAGCGTTGCAGGCGGCTTGCGACCTGGACCAGAAATTCGTCGCCGGCGGGGTGGCCGAAGCGGTCGTTGACCTCCTTGAAGCGGTCGAGGTCGAGCAGCAGCACCGCGAATTCCTCGCCTGAGAGGGCAAGGCGTTTCAGCGCTGCGTCGAGCGTTTCGTTGAAGGCGATGCGGTTGGGCAGCTGCGTCAGTGGATCCTGCCGCACCGTGCGCTCGGCGTCGATCTGCCGCATCACGCGCCGCGCGAAGGTGATCGAATTGACGAACACGCCGCGCAACAGCACGCTGCCATAGACCACGACGAGGAAGGCGATCAGCAGGAAGGCGAGATCGCCGTTTCTGCTGAGGCAAATTGCGATGCCGACGAAGATGGGGGCGGTGAAGGCGATGGCGGCGATCGGGATGGTGGCGAAGGCGAGCGCGCCGCCGGCCAGCATGCCCGAGCAGAGGCAGGTGATGACGAGCTGGCCGCCGGTGGATGCGTCCGCGAAGAAGGCGACGGGGACGATGCCCCAGGCGGTGCCGAGCACGAACGCGTTGCGCACCAGCCGATGTATCGCCCGGCGGGAGACGAATTGCGGCTTGGTGATCCTGCGCGAGGCATGGGATTGCACGCCGAACGCGATCGCGGCGCCGGCCACGGCGATCGCCCAGACCACCGCGACGGTCCGGTCGGGCGATTGCCACAGCGCAATCGCGAGCACCGCGGCATTGCAGGCATTGGCCAGCATGATGCCGACCGAATAGCCGAGCACCAGCGACATCTGTTCAGCGCGGATGTGACCTGCAACGGTTTCGTCGGTTGCGGGACCGCCAAAGGCTGACAGATCGCCGGCGAACAGCCGTGCGACATGATTGGTCAGGTGAGTCCGCATTCCAGAGCCTGCAGCATGAGCCGTTTGTCCGGCCTGGTCAGGAGAATTCGCCGCAAACCTTTGACGAACTATGAATTATCCACGCTTGCGGCGGGCTCCGTTACCACTTCTGCGTGTCCGATCGCCGATATCCATAACAAATCGATACAAATGCGGCGCGCCGCGTCGCGGCTGTAACAGCGCAATAGTTGCGCCAGTTCGCCACGAACTCCGCTGTCATGCTCCGGCTTTGACCGGGGCATCCAGTACGCCGCGGCCGGCGAAGCTTCAGCGAAGACCGCAAGCCTGGCGATGACACCTGTGTTCGGGAGACGTCGTCACTGCCCCAACTGCTTCGGGTCGTAAAAGAACCGCTCCTCGATCAGCTTGTCGCCCTGCCAGGTCTGCCAGGCGATCTCCTCCAGCCTGCGCGTGACGCCTTCGGCGTTGGTGAAGCTGAAGATCCAGCGCGAGGCGACGTTGTCGCCCTCGATCAGGCTCGGCCCGACGCGGACCGCCTTGACCTCCTCGAAGGCGGCGAGCACGCCGCGCTCTTTTGCCACCAGCTTGTCCCGTCCAACCATCGGCGCGGCGTTGTTCTCATAGGTGGCGGCATCGGGCGTATAGAATTGCTCGATCGCGCCGACGAAATCCCCGGCTTCCAGACGCTGCGCAAAGGCTTCGACGACGTCGCGGCTTGGCATGGCACACCTCACGGGTAAAACCGACTGTTGGTCGGTAAATACCGACCGCTAGTCGAAAAGTCAACTGGTCGCCTGCGGAGAATTCCATTAGAGCAGCATCAGATCGAGCTGCATCCGCGAAGAAGGTCGACTCCCTCTCCCGCTTGCGGGGGAGGGCTGGGGTGGGGGTGTCTCCACAACGCGAGCCGGCGGCCCGATCTGCGCTAGACAGGAACGGCATGGCAAAACAGGCGGAGCGGCGCGCAGCAACGACCGAGGCGATCCTGACGGCGGCGCGGCGGCTGTTCGGGGCGAAGGGCTTTGCCGCCACCACCATGGACGAGATCGCCGAAGGCGCCGGCATCGCCAAGGGCGCGGTCTATCATCACTTCAAGACCAAGGAGGCCGTGTTCGAGGCGGTGTTCGACCTCGTCTCGCGCGATCTCGTCATAGAGATCGACAGCGCCGCGCGGGCCGAGAAGGACGTGCTGGCCGCGATGGTCGCCGGCACTCAGCATTATTTCGCCGCGACCGCCAAGGGCGCGACCGGCCAGATCATCCTGCGCGATGGACCCGCCGTGCTCGGCTGGGAGCGCTGGCGCGAGATCGACGCGAAACACTTTGGCGGCAAGATGCCGCGCGCGATCTCGGCGGCGATGGAGGCAGGTCTCATCGCCAGGCAGCCGGTCGAGCCATTGGCGCGGCTGCTGCTTGGTGCGGTCACGGAGGCGGCGGTCGCCTGCGCCGGGCGCGCCGATATCGCAAGGGCGGGCGTGGAATATGCCCGTGCGTTCAAGTCGCTGGTCGAGGCGCTGCGCGTGCGGGCATGATTGTGCTAGTGCAGAATGAGTTGGGCGGTGCTGGCGCCAAACGCGATCACCTCTCCCGTAGGGAGAGGTCGGGTCGCATCGAAGATGCGATCCGGGTGAGGGGCTACGGTCTGCCGTTGCGGCCCCTCACCCGGATTGCTACGGACGACGCTGCCCATTGCCGAGCGCAATCCGACCTCTCCCCGTCGGGGAGAGGTGAAGAAGGAAACGCCCACGCCAACAAGAAGAACAGTAGCGCATGAACGCAAATTCCGCCTCCTCCGATCCCGAGTTCGACTACATCATCGTTGGCGCCGGCTCCGCCGGATGCGTGCTCGCCAACCGTCTCTCCGCGAACGGCAAGTACAGCGTGCTGTTGCTCGAGGCCGGCCCGAAGGATTCCAACATCTGGATCCACGTGCCGCTCGGCTACGGCAAGCTGTTCAAGGAAAAGACCGTCAACTGGATGTACCAGACCGAGCCGGAGCCCGAGCTGAAGGGCCGCCAGGTCTTCCAGCCGCGCGGTAAGACGCTGGGCGGATCGAGCTCGATCAACGGCCTGCTCTATGTTCGTGGCCAGCACGAGGACTACGATCGCTGGCGCCAGCACGGCAATGCCGGTTGGGGCTATGACGACGTGCTGCCCTATTTCAAGAAGGCCGAGAACCAGGCGCGCGGCGCCGACCGATATCACGGCGCCGGCGGGCCGCTGCCGGTCTCCAACATGGTTGTGACCGACCCGCTGTCGAAGGCCTTCATGGACGCCGCGGTCGAGACCGGTCTGCCCTACAATCCCGATTTCAACGGCGCCACGCAGGAAGGCGTCGGCCTGTTCCAGACCACGACGCGCAACGGCCGCCGCGCCTCGACGGCGGTCGCCTATCTCGGTCCTGCGAAGACCCGCAGCAACCTCAAGGTCGAGACCGAGGCGCTTGGCCAGCGCGTGCTGTTCGACGGGCGCCGCGCGGTCGGCGTCGAATATCGGCAGGGCGCGAGCGTGCGCCGCGCGCGGGCCCGCAAGGAGGTCGTGCTGTCGAGCGGCGCCTACAACTCGCCGCAACTGCTCCAGCTCTCTGGCGTCGGCCCCGCCGATCTGCTGCGCAAGCACGGCATCGACGTCGTGCTCGACGCCCAAGGCGTCGGCCACGATCTCCAGGACCACATGCAGGTCCGCATCGTGATGCGCTGCTCGCAGAAGATCACGCTCAACGACACCGTCAACAACCCGATCCGCCGCACGCTGGCCGGCGCGCGCTACGCGCTGTTCCGGAAAGGCTGGCTGACGATCGCGGCGGGCACGGCGGGCGCGTTCTTCAAGACCAATCCGCGCCTCGCCTCGCCCGACATCCAGGTTCACTTCCTGCCGTTCTCGACCGACAAGATGGGCGAGCGGCTGCATGATTTCTCTGGTTTCACGGCGTCGGTGTGCCAGCTCAGACCCGAGAGCCGCGGCAGCTTGCGCATCAAAAGCGCGGACCCGACCGTGCCGCCGGAGATCCGCATCAACTACATGTCCACGGAGACGGACCGCACCACCAATGTCGAAGGCATCAAGATTCTGCGCAAGATTCTCAACGCGCCGGCGATGAAGCCATTCGTGATCAGCGAGTACGATCCCGGTGCGAAGGTATCCACGGACGCCGAGATCCTGGATTATTGCCGCGACCGCGGCAGCACCATCTACCATCCGACCTCGACCTGTCGTATGGGCAACGACGCGCTCGCGGTGGTGGACCAGCGGCTGAAGGTGAGGGGGCTCGAAGGCCTCCGTGTCGTCGACGGCTCGATTATGCCCGACCTCGTCTCGGGGAACACCAACGCGCCGATCATCATGATCGCGGAGAAGGCCTCCGATATGATATTGCAGGACGCACAGGCATGATCCGGAAAAGTGTGCAGCGGTATTCCGATTAGATCATGCCTAACTCAAGGAGCATTCGGACTTGGCTACGCGATTCAAGATCGGCACCCGCAAGAGCGCGATGGCGCTGGCACAGACGGAAGAGATCGCGCGCCGCCTGACATCAGCGGTGCCCGGTCTCGATGTCGAGATCGTCAAGTTCGACACCACTGGAGATCTCGACCAGACCAGCAAGCTGCTGCCCCACGGCGGCAAGGGCGGCGCCTTCGTCGCGCAGATCCGTGCCGCGGTGCTTGCGGGCGAGCTCCAGGCGGCGATGCATTCGCTGAAGGACATGCCGGGTAACGAGGACACGCCCGGCCTCGTCATCGGCGCGACGCTGTCGCGCGATCCGCCCGGCGATGCGCTGGTGCTGCGCGCGGGCGTGACGCTGGCGGCGCTGCGCCAGTCCCGCGGCAAGGGCTTCAAGATCGGCACCAACGCGGTGCGCCGCGCGGCCTATGCGCGGCGGCTGTTTCCCGATGTCGAGGTCATTCACTTCCGCGGTGCCGCCGATACGCGCGTGCGAAAGCTGGACCACGGCGAGAAGCAGAAGCTGCCGGATGGCGGCGCGGTGGGTCCCGCAGATGCGTTGATCATGGCCCGCTCCGGCCTCGACCGCGTCGGGCTCGCCGGCCGCATCGCTTACGAATTCACTCCGGCGGAGATGCTGCCGGCGGCAGGGCAGGGCATCGTCGCCGTCGAATGCGCCGCGCAGGACTGGCAAACGCGAAAAATCCTGTCGTCGATCGACGACGCTGACGCGCATCTCTGCGCGGATGCCGAGCGCGAAGTGTTGTGGGTGCTGAACGGCCACTGCAATTCGCCCGTCGCCGGCTTCTCGACCATCACGGGCGACCGGATGTCGCTGACCGCATCCGTGCTCGACCTCTCCGGCAACACCATCATCGAAGCCTCGCGCGCAGGCCCGGCCAATCGCCCGCGTGAGCTGGGACGCGCCGTAGGGCTGGATCTGCTGGGCAAGGGCGCCGCCGAGATCATCGAGCGCAGCCGGCCTCGATAGGCGTCGGTGGTGAGATCACGATCGGCGGTATGATGCCATCGTGCTCCTGTTTTGCCCGACGTGTCAAATGTCGATGCGAGCGGCGCTCCACCCGTGCGGCGCGAAATTCCTCAATGATTTGTACTGTGCATGGGGTTGTTTTCGCGATTCATCCCCGCACGCGCTTGATCATCTGCTCGACATGGGCGATCGGCGTCTCCGGCTGGATGCCGTGGCCGAGATTGAAGATGAAACGCCCTTGCGCAAAGTTCGCCAGCACGTTGTCGACCGCGCGGTCGAGCGCCGCGCCGCCCGTGATCAGCACCAGCGGATCGAGATTGCCCTGCACGGCGACCTTGCTCTGCACGCGCTCGCGGATGAAGGCGGGCTCCGCGGTCCAGTCGATGCTGACGCCGTTGACGCCGGTCGCCTCGACGTAACCGGGCAGCTGCGCGCCGGCACCGCGCGGGAAACCGATGATCTTCGCGTCAGGCACTTTCGCCCGCACGCCTTCGACGATGCGCCGCGTCGGCTCGGTGCACCAGCGCGCGAATTCGGCCGGCGGCAGCACGCCGGCCCAGGTGTCGAAGATCTGCAAGGCGTTGGCGCCGGCCTCGAGCTGCGCCAGCAGATAGTGGATCGAGCTCTCGACCAGCACGTCGATGATTTTCGAGAAGGCCTCGGGATGCCGGTAGGCCATCATCCGCGCCGGCGCCTGGTCGGGCGTGCCCTGGCCTGCGACCATGTAGGTCGCCACCGTCCACGGCGCGCCGCAGAAGCCGATCAGCGCTATCTTCGGATCGAGCGCGGCGCGCACGATCCTGAGCGCCTCGAACACCGGCGCGAGCTTGCCGAAGTCGGCCTGCGCCGCGAGCGTTGCGACCTTGGCGGGATCATCGAGCGGCTCGAGCCGCGGACCCTCGCCGACCTCGAAGCGCACCTCACGGCCGAGCGCGTAGGGGATCACCAGGATGTCCGAGAAGATGATCGCCGCATCGAAGCCGAACCTGCGGATCGGTTGCAGCGTGACTTCGGCGGCGAGCTCCGGATTGAAGCAGAGATCGAGGAAGCCGCCCGCCTTGGCGCGCACTTCGCGATATTCAGGCAGATAGCGGCCGGCCTGCCGCATCATCCATAGGGGCGGAACGGTTTGCCGCTGGCCGGAGAGCACGTCGATGAAGGGCTTTGTCGCAGACTGGGGCACGAGCAATCCTGATGCAGATCCAGGGTTCCTGATACACCGCCACGCGCGGAAGCGGAACAGGGGAACCAGCGCAAATGCGTCGCGTTGACCCGGCAATGGAGGAGGAATTCCATGGCCCAGACATTCAATCCCGCGCCGCATGACAAGCACGCCGATGACTTGCGCGAAGCGCTCGCCGCAGATCGCAACGCCAGGCTCGACACCGGGTTGGAGGATACCTTTCCCGCCTCCGATCCCGTGAGCGCCGCGCAGCCGACGCCGTCGAAGGCCGATGCGGACGCCGACAATCCCTCGCTCTGGGACAAGGTTAAGGCGATCTTCAGCTAGGGATCCGACCGCCGGTTTCCGATGGGCTTGCTAAGACCTTGTTAGTGATCTGCGGAAGCCCCGGTCCGTAGGAGTACGGAAAAGCCCGTAGATGAATGCGAAACTGCGCGGGTGCTTCAGGGTTCTATAAGAGAAGCGGCAGAAGTTCCGGCGATCGGAGATTTCTGCCGCATGAACCTCGCCTCACCGAGAGCCGGATGGAGCCGCCTGCCGCTGCGCACGGCGGCCTTCGTGGTGCTGACCTGCGTTGCGATCCTGGGCGTCAGCGGGTGGCGCGAATGGGCCGCGCGGGACGCGGTGCTCAAGGGTGCCGAGACCGAGATGGCGAACGTCGCCCGCTCCCTGACGCAGCATGCCGAGGACAGCCTCGACCTCCTTGATTCCGGCGTGGTCGGCGTCGTCAGCCGGCTGGAGATGGACGGCTCGGACCCTGCCACGATCGCGAAGCTGCGCAACCTGCTGGAGGCGCGCAAGAGGGCGATGGAGCGCGTCCACAGCCTCGCCATCATCGACGACAAGGGCAATTGGCTGACCTCACCCGGCACGATCGCATCGACGCTCAGCGACGACGCGTTCTTCCGTCACCACCAGCTTTCGCCCCTGCGCGAGGCCTATGTCGGTCACCCCGTGAAGAGCCTCGTCGATGGTGAATGGGTCGTGACCCTGTCGCGGCGGTTCAACAAGCCGGACGGCAGCTTCGGCGGCGTGGTGCTCGCGGCCATCGGCTCCCGGTATTTGTCGCATTTCTACGAGCAGTTCGAGATCGGCCGCAACAGCTCGGTGACGCTGATGTACGCCGACGGCCAGATCATCGCGCGCAACCCGAACAACGAGAAGTTCGTCGGCCGCAATGTCGGCGACACGCCGCTGTTCCGCGATGCCAGCCTGCAGCGGCCGAGCGGCGCCTATCATTTCACCTCGCCGCTGGACGGCGCCGAGCGCGTCAGCTTCTTCAAGCGCAGCGGCCGCTATCCGCTCGTGCTGCTCGCGACCGTCGACAAGGACGAATTGCTGGCGCCGTGGCGAGCCGCGGCGATCTCGCGCATGCTCTACGTGATCGCGCTGGTGCTGCTGATCGCGATCATCGGCGCGGTGCTGGTGCGGCAGCTGCAGCGCGGCCAGCGTATGGCGGCCGCCCTGATCGAGAAGGAGGCGCATTTCCGCCTGCTCGCGGAAGGCTCCAGCGACATGGTCACCCGCATCGGGCTCGACGAGCGGCTGCGCTACGTCTCGCCCTCGTCCAACCGCGTGGTCGGATGGCGTCCCAACCAGCTGATCGGCACGGATGCGCTCGCCGGCATCAATCCCGAGGATCGGCCTCAAGTGCAGGCGATCGTCGATGCCATGAAGCGCGGCGACATGGATGAAGCGCGCATCACTTACCGCAATGGGCACCGGCAGAAGACCGAGGTCTGGCTGGAATCGACCATGCGCGTGACACGCAAGGACAACGGCAATGTCGACGGCGTGGTCGCGATCTCGCGCGACATCACCGAGCAGAAGAAGCTGGAGACCCGCCTCGAGACGCTCGCGATCGAGGATAGTCTCACCGGGCTCGCCAACCGCCGCCGCTTCGACGAGCGGCTGAGGGAGGAGTGGGCGCGTGCCTATCGCGACCGCTCCAGCCTGGGCCTGCTGATGATCGACGTCGATCACTTCAAGGCCTACAACGACGAATATGGCCATCCCGCAGGCGATGCCTGCTTGCGCGTGGTGGCAAGGACCATTGCGGCCGAGGTGCAACGGGTCGGCGATCTCGCGGCCCGCTACGGCGGCGAGGAATTCGCCATGCTGCTGCCGAACACCGATGCCGCCGGCTGTGCCCGGGTCGGCGAGCGGATCCGCAGCGCCGTCCATGATGCGGGTCTGGTGCACGCCACCAATCCGGCCGGACCATGCGTCACCGTTTCCGTCGGCGGTGCGGCCTGCCGGCCTGCCGCGGAGCGTACCGCGGGCGCGGGGTCGCTGGTGGAGGCCGCCGACCGCGCGCTCTATGCCGCCAAGACCGCCGGCCGCGATCGGCTGATGATGTCCGGCGAGGTCATGAATCTGCTGCCCAAAGCGTCAGGCCAGTAATCGCGTTCAATAATGCGGCGGGCGCTCGTTGGCCGGACCCGGCGCGTTCGTCTCGGCTTCCTGCAACCGTTCGCCGAGCTCTGCGACCTTCCGCGTCAACACATCGATCTGCTTCCACTGCGCGGTGATGGTCTGGTTCAGCGTCTCGATGGTATCGTCCTGATAGGCGAGGCGCATTTCCAGCGCGTCGATGCGCTCGGCGAGCGTCTTGATCTCATTCGTCACGGTCGTGCCCCTTGTCCCGTTCGCGCAAGCCAATTTCTTGCAGGCCATGGCCGAGCGCGACGCGCTCGTCGAACACGAAACATTCGCCGCGCCAGCGGCTCTGCGCCTCCGGCACCTCTTCCAGATATTTCAGGATGCCGCCCTTGAGGTGATAGACTTCGGCAAAGCCACGCGCGAGCAGATGCGCGCTCGCCTTCTCGCAGCGGATGCCGCCGGTGCAGAACATCGCGATGCGCCGGTGCTTTGCGGGATCGAGCTGCCGGCTGGCAAATTCCTTGAACTGGCCGAAGCTCTTGATCTCAGGATCGACTGCGCCCTCAAATGTCCCCATCGCCACCTCGAAGGCATTGCGGGTGTCGAGCACCAGCGTGTCGGGCGAGGCGATCAGCGCGTTCCATTCGCTCGCATCGACATAGGTGCCGACCTGCCGGGTCGGATCGGCGGCCGCATCGCCGAGCGTGACGATCTCCTTCTTCAGCCGCACCTTGAGCCGGCCGAACGGCATGGCCTCTGCGGTCGAGCACTTCAGTTCGAGATTGTTCAGCCTGCCGCCGAACATCGTCCCGTGCGCGAGCTCACCGGCGAAGGCGTCGACGGCGCCGGGCGCGCCCGCGACGGTGCCGTTGATGCCCTCCTGCGCCAGCAGCACGCTGCCCTTGAGAGCCAGGCCGGCGCAGAACGCGCGCAGCGGCTCGCGTAGCTCGCGGTAATCGGGCAGGGCGGCGAATTGGTAGAAGGCGCAGACCTTGTACGTCATGATGGCTCGTTTAGCAGGCGTCCGCCGCCCGGAAAACCCGCAACCGATAGCTCTATTCCCAGCGAATGGCAGCCATTTCCCTGGTATGCCAGCATTGCCCGGGCGGCCCTGAATGTGTCATGAAGACCCGATTTTCCGAGACGGTGCGGCATGCACCCAAGACTTCGTCTAGACGCCCCTGAGAGAGCAGAACTTCGATGAGAAACTTCCATTTCCCCGGCAGGTCCACGGTCCACGCCACCAATGCGATGGTCGCGACCTCGCATCCGCAGGCTTCCCTTGCCGCGATCGAGGTGCTGCGCGAGGGCGGCACGGCGGTGGACGCGGCGGTGGCGGGTTCGGCCGTGCTCGGCGTGATCGAGCCGCAATCGACCGGCATTGGCGGTGATTGCTTCGCGCTGATCCAGCCACGAGGCGAGGGCAAGATCATCGCCTATAACGGCTCCGGCCGCGCCCCCAAAGCCGCGAATGCCGACTGGTATCTCGAGCGAAAGATCACCTCCGTGCCGCTGACCTCCGCGCATGCGGTCTCGATCCCCGGCGTGATCGACGCGTTTGCGACCGTGCTGCGGGACCACGGCAAGTTCGGCTTCGACCGGCTCCTCCAGCCGGCGATCAAGGCGGCGGAAGAAGGTTACGTCGTCGCGCCCCGCATCGCGTTCGACTGGAAGAACCAGTTCGAGAAGTTGAAGAACGGCACCAACACCGTCCGTTATTTGTTGCCGGGCGGCAAGCCGCCGGTCGCCGGCGACGTCATCCGCCAGGCAGAACTCGGCAAAACGCTGCGCGCAATCGCCAAGGATGGCCGCGACGGCTTCTACAAGGGCGCGATCGCCGAGGACATGGTCGAGACCCTCAGAGGTATCGGTGGCCTGCACACGCTCGACGATTTCGCCGCGCACACGACCGAAGTGACCACGCCGATCGGCACCATGTACAAGGGCTACGACGTCTGGCAGTGCCCGCCGAACGGCCCCGGCGTCACCGCGCTTCTGATGCTCAACATCCTGTCGCGCTTCGACCTCACCAAGTACGCGCCGGTCAGCGTCGAGCGTTTCCATCTCGAGGCCGAAGCCGCGCGCATCGCCTACATGAACCGCGAGATGCACGTCGCCTCGCCTGCGCACATGAAGATCAACGTCGCCGAGATGCTCGAGAAGGGTTTTGCCGACGAGTACATCAGCAAGATCCGCATGGACGGAATGCTCGACCTGCCCAACGTCGCGCCGCCGATGAATCCTTCGACCATCTACATCACCGTGGTGGACAAGGACCGCAACGTCTGCTCGTTCATCAACTCGGTCGCGCATTCCTTCGGCTCGGCCATCGTCTCCAACAAGACCGGCGTGCTGTTACAGAACCGCGCCGGCGGCTTCCGCATCCAGCCGGGCCATCCCAACTGCATCGAGGGCGGCAAGCGTCCGCTGCACACGATCATGCCGGGCCTGCTCACCAAGGGCGGCCGCTCCACGATGTCGTTTGCGGTGATGGGCGGCCAGTACCAGCCGACCGGCCAGACCCATCTCCTGACCAACATCCTCGACTATGGCTGCGACGTGCAGGAGGCGATCGACATGCCGCGCGGTCTGCACTACGAGGGCCAGTATCAGCTCGAGGACAGCGTGCCGGCCGACATCGTCGAAGGCCTCAAGAAGCTCGGCCACAAGACCACCAGCGTGGTCGGCCCGCTCGGCGGTGCGCAGGCGATCTGGATCGATTGGGAGAAGGGTACGCTGACCGGCGGTTCCGACCCGCGCAAGGACGGCTGCGCGCTCGGCTATTGATCCTCCGAGGGCTGGAAACGATCACCGCCTTGCGCTAGACACCTTCCGCCTCGAACGGAAGGTGTCTTATGCAGCGTTTCCAGCGCATGCTTCTCGCCATCGTGTCGGCGCTCGTGATCACGTTGATCGGCGGCGTGTCGACATTCGTTTCCACCACGGCCTCGGCCCAGACCGCAGGAAAGACCATGACCACAGCTTCAGGCTTGCAGATCACCGATAGCGTCGTCGGCACCGGCGCTTCGCCGAAGCCCGGCCAGATTTGCGTGATGCACTACACCGGCTGGCTCTACGAGAACGGCCAAAAGGGCAAGAAATTCGACTCGTCCGTCGATCGCAACGAGCCGTTCGAATTTCCCATCGGCAAGGGCCGCGTCATCGCCGGTTGGGACGAAGGCGTTGCCACGATGAAGGTCGGCGGCAAGCGTACGCTGATCATCCCACCGCAGCTCGGCTACGGTGCGCGCGGCGCCGGCGGCGTGATCCCGCCGAACGCGACACTGATGTTCGACGTGGAATTGCTCGGCGTGAAATAACGCACCAACAAAAAGACCGGCCTCGCGGCCGGTCTTTTCGCTTTCAGTACAACGCAGTCTACTCGGTTGTGCGACGTGCAGCCGCAGCGGCGCGGTCGATCGCTTCCTTCGCGGCATCCTTGGCATCGCCCATGGCCTTCTGGCCCTTGCCCTTCACTTCCTGGACCGCGCCTTCGCCCTGCAGACGCTCGGAACCGGTGGCTTCACCAATGCCCTGCTTGGCCTTGCCGATGACTTCGTTGGCGGTGCCCTTGATCTTGTCGCTCGTGGTACCCATGAAACTCTCCTTCCAGATTGCTCGCGAAGACAACGTCTGGCGGCTATGAGGGTTCCGAATTTGGTATGGCTTGATAGGCCGGCTTTGGTTAGTTTCGCGCGCACGGAACCAACAGAAAGCAAGAATCATGACCGGCCATGACCACAGCCATTCCCACCATGACCACGATCATCACGATGATCGCTGGAAACATGACGGCGTGCGCGTCATTCCCGGCAACCAGCTCGATACCAACGTGCCGTCGACGGCCGGCATGGACCGCGCTGCCGCGATCAATTTCGCGCGCGTCGGCGCGCAGAAATTGTGGGCGGGCACCGTCAGCATCAGGCCGGACGCGAAGACCGGCGCGCATCACCACGGCCATCTCGAAAGCGTCATCTATGTGGTGAAGGGCAAGGCGCGGATGCGCTGGGGCGAGAGCCTGCAATTCACCGCCGAGGCGGGCCCCGGTGATTTCATTTTCGTGCCGCCCTACGTGCCGCATCAGGAGATCAACGCCAGCGCCGACGAGGTGCTGGAATGCGTGCTGGTGCGCAGCGATGGCGAGGCGGTCGCGATCAATCTCGATATCGAGCCGGTCGAGAAGCCCGAAACCGTGCTGTGGATCGATCCGGTGCATCGGGATCCGAACGAGAAGAAATGAGGCTGACGACTGCGCGGGGGTTGGTGTGACCAAACTTCGCAAGGCCGTGCGCAAAAATATTCGGAAGCCGCCGTGTCGGATGGCGGCTCGGCCATCCGTCCTTGGGCAGAACCTCGCCCAAGGAGCTTCCGATGCCCAGGATGATCTTCCTCAATCTGCCCGTGACGGACATCAAGCGAGCGACCGCCTTTTATGAGGCGATCGGCGCAACCCGGAACCCGCAATTCAGCGGCGAGACGGCCAGCTGCATGGTCTTGTCCGAGACCATCTACGTGATGCTGACGACCCACGACACATTCCGTCAGTTCACGCCGAAGCCGATCGCGGATGCAAAGACCTCGAACCAGGCGCTGTTCTGCCTGTCCGCCGATAGCCGGAACGAGGTCGACGAGATCGTCGGCAAGGCCGCGGCTGCCGGCGCGGTCGCCGATCCCAGCCCGGTCGACGACTGCAGCTTCATGTATGGCCGCAGCTTCGAAGATCCGGATGGTCATATGTGGGGCGTGAACTGGCTGGACATGGCAGCCGTCCCCGCCGAGCCCGCCATGGCGCACGCCTGATCGAAGGCTGAAGAGGAGCATTCGCAATGTCCAAGCTCGTCCCCTGCATGTGGTTCAACGGCGATGCCATGGAAGCCGCCAAGTTCTACGTCTCGATCGTGCCGAATTCGGAGATCACGCACGTTCAGCACAACGTTTCGGACGGCCCGTCGGGCAAGGAAGGTTCGGTGTTGGTCGTCGAATTCACGGTGGCCGGCCAGCCCCTGGTCGCGCTCAACGGTGGCATGACCATGGAGTACACGCACGCGATCTCGCTGATGATCCATTGCGACGACCAGGCCCAGGTCGACAGCGTGTGGAATGCGTTCCTGGCCCATGGTGGCAGGGAAGAGCAGTGCGGCTGGATCAGGGATCGCTGGGGCGTGGCCTGGCAGGTGGTGCCGAAGGTCATGTTCGAGTTCCTCGCGAGCCCGGACAAGGCTGCCGCCGCCCGCGCGATGCAGGCCATGATGAAGATGGTGAAGCTGGATGTGGAGGTGCTGCGCCGCGCGTTCGAGGGCAAGTCGGCTGCGTGAGGGCTTCGGCCTTGCTACCTGCGCACTGTCATCGCCCGGCCTGACCGGGCGATCCGGTACTCCGTGACGACGGCAGTTGAACCGTAAGGCTGCGGCGTACTGGATGCTTCGGTCGAAGCCGGGGCATCGCGGCGGAATTCGCGGCTCCGCGCGAACCCCACGCTAATAATTGATCCTCAACCCCACGCCGCCGTGGATCGTGTTGCCCACCGGCTGCGGGCCCAGCGTGCCGTTGGCGAAGAGGTCCACGACCCAGCCCTTCTGCACGCGGAAGCCGAGGCGGCCGCCATATTCGAACCAGCCCTGGTTGCCCATCGTCGGCACCACCGTGCCGTCGCCGGTCACGGTGGCGACGATGCCGCTGTGGCTGGCGAACGATTGCACCCAGCCGCCATTGATGTTGGTCTCGATGTTGCCGGCGAAAAGATGGGTCCATTGGCCGCCGATCTTGACCAGGCTGGTGCGGTCGGTGCCATCAGCAATGCTGGCGTCGAACGGATTGAAGGCGACCGTGTCGTCGGCATAGCCCGAGACCCGCTGCCAGAGCTGCCACACCTCGATCGAGGCCGCGACCTCGTCGCGCGGCGACAATCGGCTCATCCAGCCGGCGCGGCCATAGACCGCGTAGTTCGCCGCATTGGTCGAGCTCGTCACGCTCACCGGGCCGAGGCTGGTGTCGTAGTTGCGGGTGTAGCGCGCCTTCTCCCACGGCGTCAGGATCGTGCCGACGTCGAAGAATGGACGCGACGAGCCCCAATCGGTGAAGTCATAGCGCAGCGCGAAGGCGCCGATCGGTGCGCTGGTGATGTGGTAGCCGCCCTCGCTGTATTGCGTGTAGGCGAGGCCAGCGAGCAGCGACAGATTGGACGTCAGCTCCTTGCGGCCATGAATGCCGGCCGAGAACGAGCCCGCCGAACCGAATGCGCTGACGCAGTCGCTGCAATTGACCTGCTCGTTGACGCCAAGCAGCACGGTGCCGAGTACCCGGTTGGTGATCATCTGGTTGAAGCGCTGGCCTGCGAGGCCGCCGGCCGAGCTGCCGCTGGAGTCGGCGCCCGTCGGGGTCGGGCTCGGCGATGGGTACGGGTTCGGCGACGGATAGGGTGTCGGCTCGCCGCATTCGGACTCGCAGAAGCTGGCCGCGCCTGCCGAGCGCGTATCGAGCGAGAACAAGGCAAGCGCCGTGGTTGCGGCCAATGCGACCGCCAGAAGGAGCCGTTTGAAGCCGAGCTTTGCCATCGTCAACGCCCGCACAGCGTGTCGTCGTCACGGACGCCAGGTGTGATGGTCGGTGAGGCGTCGGCATATTGGTTCACGGCGCAAAGCCCCGAATTCGCAGCGCAGTTGGCGGCGAAAGTCCACGGCGGCGTGCTGGTCTTGGCGATGGTGACCTTGCCGCCGGTCGAGGTGATGACCGCAGTGTCGCCCGGTTGGGTGAGCTGGACGCACTGGAAACTCAGCGTGCAGACGCTGGCCGCGCCCTCCTGAAGCACGACGACCGAGCGACCGCGCTGCGACAGGATGTCGAGCGTCGTGCCGCGAACGCCGATGGTCGCGAGCGGGGTCGTGATCTTGTAGGCCGCTTTCTCCGAATGGCCGGTAACGAAGCGGAAGGCGCCGGTGGTCATGCGGATCGCGACATCGCGGTAGCTGTGCTCGTCGTTGAAGACCGTGCGGTCGAGCTTGAGCGTCGCGTTCGGTCCGAGCGACAGATTGGTGCTGTCGGCCATCACGAAGCGCGCCGCGCTGTCGGCGCCGGTGCGCACGGTCTCGTCGCGCAGCATGCTGTCGCCGACATTGATTGGCGTCGCGGTCGCGGCGAGGCGAACCACCTCGTTCTGGACGAGGACGGCTTCGCCGACGCGCGTCTGGGCTTGCGCGCAAGGCGCAGCGCACAGTGCAACCGACAGCAGTGTGGGGAAAAGCAGAAAACGCAAAATCATTTCGTGACCGATCGAAGTCCCTGGCCGTACGGATCGTGCACGCCCGTGTTGTGGCAGAATTATCACAAGGGGCGTGAGACGAGCGCTAGCTTAGTGACACTTGCGGCAGAATGCGTTCAATGGATCGGCTGAGTTTTGTTTTATTCCGCGGTGACGCAGATTTGCCACGCAAAATAGTCTCACAGCAGTCGCGTGAAGCACAGGCGGTTCCGATGGTGTCGCGAAGCGCAGTGATCGCTGTCGCGATCTTCCTAGCGGCACATTTCGCGCTGCTGATCGGGCTGGTGACACCGGAAAAGTTCGTCTTCGACGAGGTGCATTACGTGCCGGCGGCGCGTCAGATGCTGGGCTCCACGGCGTCGCAGCCGATGCTCAATCTGATGCATCCGCCGCTGGCAAAGGAGCTGATCGCGGCATCCATCGCGGCCTTCGGCGACAATGCGTTGGGTTGGCGCTATCCGGCGACACTGTTCGGTGCGCTCGCGATCGTCGCGATCTATCTCTGCGGCCTCGCGCTGTTCGGCTCGCAAGGACCTGCGATCGCGGCAGCGCTGATCGCGGCGTTCAACCAGATGCTCTATGTACAGGCGCGCATCGCGATGCTCGACATCTTTGCGCTCGGCTTCGGTCTGCTCGCCATCGCCGCCTTCATGCACGGCTTCCGCCGCGAGCGGCCACAGGCGCTGTTCGCGCTCGCGGGCAGCCTGTTCGGCCTTGCCGCCGCCTGCAAATGGAGCGGCCTGTTTCCGCTCGGCGTCTGCATCGTCATCGTTGCGATGACCCGCCTGATGCAAAGCTGGCACACGCTGTTTGCCGACGCGAGGCCAGATGACTGGTACCGGCCCGATCTCTGGCCGGGGTTCAAGGCCCATCATGCCGCGCTCTGCTTCGTGCTGCTGCCGGTCGTGGCTTATCTGCCCGCATTCGTTCCGCTTTACGGGGTGTCGTTGCCTGATCTGATCGAGGCGCAGCGCCGGATCTTTGCCGACAACACCACAACCGCGATCGCCGGGCACACCTATATGAGCTCATGGCCCTCCTGGCCGCTGCTCGCGCGTCCCGTGTGGTTTCTGTTCGACAAGACTTCGGATGACAACGTCTCGGCGATCGTCTTCCTCGGCAATCCCCTGGTGCTATGGCCGGCGCTGCTCGCGCTCTTGATGGTGCTCCGCGACTTCATCGTCGCGCGTCGCTGGGACGCGTTTTTGATCGCAGCGTTCTATTTCGGACCCTGGCTCGCCTGGGCGCTGCTGCCGCGCACGCTGGGGTTCAGCTATTATTATCTGCCGGCCGCAACGGCGGCTTCGCTCGCGCTGGTCTATGTGTTGCGACGAGAGGGCCTGCCGCGCTGGCTGTTGTGGGCTTATGTCGGCATCGCCGCCATCGGCTTTGCGGTGATGCTGCCCATTTCAGCCGCCTTCATCGGCACGTCGATGCAGACCTTCAACCGGCTGATGCTGTTCCAGAGCTGGATCTGACGAGGGAAAACCGCCCGCCGCGAAAGCGGCAGGCGATTTGTCGATCGTCACGACTACTTCGATGCAGTCTTTGTGTCCATGTTGACGACCTGGACGCGGCGATTGATCGGGTCGGCGCCGTTGGCGGTGTCCTTCAGCTTGGTCTTGCCATAGCCGACGGTGACGAGATCGCTGCCGTTGAGGCCGTAGTTCTGCACCAGGTACTTCTTGATCGTGTCGGCGCGGCGCTCCGAGAGGCCCTGGTTGTACTCTTCCGTGCCGATCGCATCGGTATGGCCGGCGACCACGAAGGTCGAGCCCTTGAGCGACGGGTCGGACAGCGCCTTGCCGAGTGCCTGCACTGACGCTACCGAAGTCTTGGCGATGTCGGCCGAGTTGTAGTCGAACTGGATCTCCAGGTCGATGTTCGGCTTGGTCGCGGCGAGCTCGGCGATCTGGTCACGTTCACCCATCGAGAGCGAACGGGTCTGCCGGTTGCGCACGGTGTTGAGGAACGTCGCTTCCTTGGCCTGCGCGGTCGGGTCGGCCTGGGGACCGGCGGAGAGACCACGGGTGGTCGGCCTGGGCTTCAACGCATCCAGGATCTGGCTGGACGAGACGTTGGTGTCGCCGGCGAAAGCCAGGCTCGCCGTCATCGACAGCACGGCCGTGAGCGTGATCGCCTTTAATCCAAAAGACTTGGTGAAATGGGTCATCGTCGTATCCTCGCTTTAACGCCTGATGGCGATTTGATGCTGCGAGCATAGGGAAGGTTCAAAGGCTCGGATGTGATATTCGTCACGTTGGGGGCGGGGGCTTCCGGGGTAGCCTGCCTCCCGCCCGGAACAGGACCTGCTGTGCTTCCGCCTTTGCGCTGACGGATCGTGGCGGGACGTTGCTGAAACGCGCGGACATCGTTCGTCGCAAAGCGGTCGCGGCATGGTCTGCTCGCGAACAAGCTTTCGGCCAGATGCGCGCCTAGCAAACACCCCTCATCAGACATGACGGGCGAAGGGAGCCGAGTTCCGTTCAGTGCCGAGGCCAAGTGATCATCAGTTCTATCGTAATGGCCCGCCGGATCGGACCGTGTCTCTCAATGCCATGCCCATCTATATCGGCGCGGCGATGATTGCGGTGGCGATCCTGCTCTCGACGCTGATCGCGGGCTTGACCTCCCGCTATGTCGGTCTTGAAGCGCCGACTGAGGAGAATATGTGGCTGGTCGATCGCCTGACGGGCAACGTCTATCGCTGTCAGGCCGAGGGGCGGGGCAAGGCCTCCTGCGAGCCCGACATCGCTACCGGCAGCGTCGGCGACCGGCCCAAGCTGCCGAAGAGCGGCCACTGAGGCCGTTTTGCTTCGCGTTGCAGCAAGGAAATTGTCTTCCCCGCGAAACGTTCTCGCTTGAGGATACGTAATTGCGAATGCCGGCATGACGCCGGTTTCGTTTTACTTCAGGAGACTTTTCGATGAAGACCTTGCTCACTACCGCAGCCTTTGTCGCGTTCGCTCTTTCAGTTTCGCCCGCGTCCGCCGCGATGATGGCGTGCACCAGCGATAACATGATGAAATCCGCGGCCATGATGGGCGGCACGGCCGACACCCCCGCCAAGGTGGCCATGAACAAGGAAATGGCCATGGCCAACACGGACATGAGCATGGGCAAGATGAAGGGCGCCTGCATGCACTACATGAAGGCGCAAAAGGCCATGATGATGAAGTAGGCCCCGGCCTCACCATCCAACCGCGCTGTCAGCAGATGGCAGCGCGGCTCTTCTTCGCCCTGTTCAGTCGCTCGTTCTGCTTCTGCTTTGCCCGAATCCCGCTACATTGCCTCTCGCAATGTCCCGTGCACCAAAACCCCTTTCGCTTCCGACGACACTGGCCCGGCAGATCTGGCTGCGCGCCCAAAGGCTCGACACGCGTGAACCGTTCGGGAAGGGCGCACAGGCCGTCACCGAGGCGGTCGACCATCTCGGATACGTACAGATCGACACCATCAATGTGATCGAGCGCTGCCATCACCACATCCTGTTCAGCCGCATCCCGTCCTACCGTCGCGCCGATCTGCGTCATGCCCAGAGCGTCGACAAAAGCGTGTTCGAATACTGGACCCATGCGCTGTCCTACGTTCCTTCAGGTGATTTTCGCTTCTTCCTGCCGGCGATGCGCGAGCACAAGCGCGAAGGGCACAGGTGGTACGCCTCGGTGACGCCGGCCGATACGCGCAAGGTGATGCGGCTGCTGCGCGCCGGCCCGCTCACCATCCGCGACATCGAGGACGACGTGCTCTCCGAGAAGGAGCATCTGTGGCAGAGCCGGAAACCCTCGAAGCGGGCGCTTCAGCTTGCCTTTTACACTGGCGTCGCCACCATCAGCGCGCGCCAGGGCATGCTCAAGACCTACGATCTGATGGTCAGGCATTTCGGCTGGGACAAGCTGCCGAAGCCGGCGTCGCCCAGGGAGATCACGGCCTATCTGCTCGACCGCGCGCTGCGCTCGCAAGGCGTCGTCAGCCTCGATTCGATCTGCCACCTCGATGCCCCCAGCAAGAAGGCGGTGGCGAGCCTGATCGCTTCGCGCGTCCGCCGCGGCGAACTCGTGCCCGTCGCGATCGAGGGCGCCGGCAAGCAGGAGCATTGGGCGCAGCCTGCCACGCTGGAACCGCACGAGGTATCGCCCGATCTCGTCCACATCCTCTCGCCGTTCGATCCGCTGATCATCCAGCGCAAGCGCACCAATCTCATCTTCGGCTACAACCATCTGTTCGAAGCCTATGTGCCGAAGGCCAAGCGCAAGCTCGGCTATTTCGCGCTGCCCGTGCTGGTCGGCGACGAGATCGTGGCCGCGCTCGACCTCAAGACCGACCGGCAGGCCAAAAAGCTCTTGATGCAGAAATGGACCTGGCTCGGGCAGGGCAAGAAGACGGCAGGGCGCAGGGAGCTTAAGCAGAAGATCGAGGACGAACTCGATCGGTTCGAGCGGTTTCAGCTTGCAGAGTGAGTGTTCGCCACCGCGGCCAGCCGATCGATCCATACGCCGAACGCAATCCCGACCGCATACGCCACCACATTCCACAGCGAGAAGATCCGCCCCAGCAGCAGCGCGCCCGCCGTCGTCAGCCGGAAAGCATCGAGCCACGGCGTATGCACCAGCCGCGAAAACTCGACCACGACAGCGATCACCATCGCGATGGCCACAAGCTGGCTCCGCGTCAGCCGCGGAAGCAGCGCCCCGACCAGCAGAAACACCATCGTCGCCCAGAGCAGCGAGCCGCCGTACTTCACTGCGAAGGCGGGAAGGCCGAGCGGAAAGCCGTACCAGCGCAGGGACAGCCCGCAGGCGATTACGGCCAGCGCCAGCGCGGCGCGGATCATCGATCTCCGCCGCAGCGTATTGGTGTTGACCGGCTGCGCGCCGTGCATGGCTTCCATTGACTCTTTGCTCTTGATGCCCAAAACCGCCCTCAGCCCATAAAAGAAACAACCCTGGGGAAGATATGAGCCAGACCACGACCTATACCGGTTACGCCGGTGCGAAAAGCGCCATCGAAACCTCGACCATCCGCGCCATTTCCTGGCGCCTGATCCCCTTCCTGGTGCTGGCCTACTTCTTCTCCTATCTCGACCGCGTCAATCTCGGCTTCGCCGCGTTGACCATGAACGCCGAGTTGAAGTTCACGCCGCTGATCTTCTCCTGGGGCGCCGGCATCTTCTTCATCGGCTATTTCATCTTCGAGGTGCCGAGCAATCTGGCGCTGGAGAAGTTCGGCGCGAGCCGCTGGATCGCCCGCATCATGGTGACCTGGGGCATCATCTCGGCCCTCATGGCGCTTACCAACGGCGTGACCAGTTTCTACGTGCTGCGCTTTCTGCTCGGCGTCGCCGAAGCCGGCTTCTTCCCAGGCATCATCCTCTATCTTACATATTGGTATCCGGCCGAATATCGCGCCCGCTTCCTTGCGGCCTTTGCGATTGCCGTGCCGGTTTCGACCGTGATCGGCGCGCCCATCTCCGGCCTGTTGCTCGGGCTCGACGGCGCGATGGGATTGAGGGGCTGGCAGTGGCTGTTTGTTCTCGAGGGCATTCCCTCGGTGCTGCTTGGCGTCGTCACCTGGTTCTACCTCACCGACAGGCCGGAGAAGGCGGACTGGCTCTCGGCCGAGCAGAAGACCTGGCTCAAGGCCAAGCTCGACGCCGAGATCGCGGCCAAGCAGGCCGTGAAGCATCTGACGCTCGGCGAGGCGCTGTCCTCGCCCAAGGTGATCATGTTGAGCCTGATCTACTTCGGCTTCGTGGGCGCGCTTTACGGCATGCAGTTCTGGCTGCCGCAGATCGTCAAGGCGTTCGGCCTCACCAACGCCCAGACCGGCTTCGTCACTGCGATCCCCTATGTGTTTGGTACGATCGCCATGATCCTGTGGGCACGGCATTCGGACGCCACGCGCGAGCGCGTGATGCATGTCGGCGCGCCCATGATCCTGATCGCGGTCGCGCTCGCCGTCTCCAGCTACATCACCGATCCCACCATGACGATGGTGGCGCTGACCTTCGCCGCGATTGGCGTGTTCTGCGTCTTCGGCGTTTTCTGGACCTTGCCGACCTCTTGGCTCTCCGGCACGGCAGCGGCCGGCGCCATCGCGCTGATCAACTCGATCGGCAACCTCGCCGGCTTCGGCGGCCCTTACCTGATCGGCTGGGTCAAGGAAGCGACGGGGCAGACCTCGACGGGCCTTCTGGTGCTCGCCGTGCTGCCGCTGCTCGCCGGCATCCTGGTGTTCATCGGCGGCCACGAGACCAAGCACGAGTTTGTCGAGCAGGGGCGGTGAGGACGACAGCCGTCCTTGCGTAGCCTGGACGGAGCGCGGCGAAATCCAGGACTCGCTCTATCGTTGGATGGGCCCCCGGACATCGCGCTCGATCCGGGTGCCGCTCCCCACCCTACAATCGCACCTTCTTCGAAAGGCTGGCCAATCCTTACCAGCCCTTAACGATCACGCATTCCTGATAACTGACGATTATTGACTTTTATCAGTGATTAGTCGACATTCCTCTCATTGCAGACGCAGGAGTGTCCTCCGATGTTCGTTCGGTCCGTTTTGTCCAGCTATTCCAGGCTCTTGGCGGGTGTGTCGCTGGCCCTGATGGCCACGGCCCTGGCCGGATGCAACGAAACCGTGGCGCAGAAGGCCGAGCCGCCGCGGCCGGTGCTGGTCGCGTCAGCCCATTATGATGCCGAGACCCCGGAGCGCAGCTTCGTCGGCAGCATCAAGCCCCGCATCGAAAGCGACCTTGGCTTCCGCGTCGCCGGCAAGGTCGACAAGCGTCTCGTGGAGGTCGGCCAGACCGTCGAAGTCGGCCAGGCGCTCGCCACCCTCGACGAGGTCGACCTGAAGCTTCAGGCCGAGCAGGCCGTCGCCGAGCAGACCGCCGCCACCGGCGTGCTGGCCCAGGCCGCCGCCGCCGAGCAGCGCGCCAAGGAACTGAAGGCCAAGGGCTGGACCACGGATGCCGCGATGGATTCGAGCCGCGCCGCCGCCGACGAGGCCCGCGCGCGCCTCGATCGTGCCGTCCGCTCGGTCGAACTGACCAAGAACTCCCTTTCCTACGCGACGCTCGTTGCCGACGCCCGTGGCGTCGTCACCGCAACGCTGATCGAGCCCGGCCAGGTGGTCGCCGCAGGCCAGGCTTCGATCCGTGTCGCCCGCTTTGCTGAAAAGGAAGCGGTCGTCGCGATCCCTGAGACGCTGGTTGGACGCGCCAAGTCGGGCGTTGCCAGCGTCACTCTTTGGTCGGAGCCGGACAAGAAGTACGTCGCGAAGCTGCGCGAGATCGCACCGGCCGCCGATCCCGCCACGCGCACCTATCTCGCAAAGTTCTCGCTGCCCGAGGCCGACGACAAGGTCGCGCTCGGCATGACCGCGACGCTGACCCTGTCGGACGCCGCCACCGAGCGCGTCGCGCGGCTGCCGCTGTCGGCGCTGTTCAACGAGGGCGGCAAGCCGTCCTTCTATGTCGTCGACGACAATGGCGCGGTCACGCTGAAGCCTGTCGTCGTGAAGTCCTACGACAGCAACGACGTCGTCATCACGAGCGGTGTCGACGAGGGCGCCAAGATCGTCGCCCTCGGCGTGCAGAAGCTCGATCCCGGCCAGAAGGTGCGGGTCGTGTCGTCGCTGTCCTTCTGAGTTTTGAGTTTTCCACGAGTTACGTCGTGTGAGGTGAGTTTCGGCCTTTGCCCCTACGCGAAGGCTGAAGCGGCGAAGCGATCCAGAACCTGCCCAGCCCCCTGGATTGCTTCGCTGCCTCGCGACGACGGTTTGAACAGAGCGGCTGTCGTTTTGGCAATTGGATCGATTTTCCGGAGAGTGCGATGAAGCGCTTCAACCTTTCGGCCTGGGCCGTCAGCCATCCGACGCTGGTCCTGTTCCTGATGCTCATGCTCGGCGTCGCCGGCTTCTTCTCCTATCAGAAGCTCGGCCGCGCCGAAGATCCGTTCTTCACCGTGAAAGTGGTGAACGTCTCCGTGCTGTGGCCCGGCGCGACCGCACAAGAGATGCAGGCGCAGGTCGCCGATCCCATCGAGAAGAAGATCCAGGAGCTGCCCTATTTCGAGAAGGTGCAGACCTATTCCAAGCCCGGCTTCACCGCGCTCCAGGTCACCTTCCGCGATTCCACGCCGCCGAAGGACGTGCCGTATCTCTTCTATCTCTTGCGCAAGAAGCTGGTCGACGTGCAGGGCCAGCTGCCCTCGGGTATTCTGGGCCCCGTCGTCAACGATGAATTCTCCGACGTCGATTCCATCCTCTACATGATGACCGGCGACGGCGCCGATTACGCCCAGCTCAAGAAGGTCGCCGAAGGTCTTCGCCAGCGCCTCCTGAAGGTGCCAGGTGTCACCAAGGTCGACATGTACGGCAACCAGGACGAGCGCATCTTCGTCGAGTTCAGCCACGCCAAGCTCGCCACGCTCGGCATCACGCCGCAGGCGTTGTTCGATTCGCTCGCCAAGCAGAACAACGTGACGCCGGCCGGGACGGTCGAGACCTCGGCGCAGCGCGTGCCGTTGCGCGTCACCGGCGCGCTCGACGGCGCCAAGGCCGTGGCCGAGACGCCGGTCGAAAGCAACGGTCGCGTGTTCCGCCTCGGTGACATCGCCACCGTCACTCACGGCTACGTCGATCCGCCGAGCTTCGTCGTCCGCCAGGAAGGCAAGGCTGCGATCGGCATCGGCGTCGTCACCGCCAAGGGCGCCAACATCCTCGAGCTCGGCAAGGACGTCGAGAAGGCGACTGCGGAGTTCATGAAGGCGGTGCCCCAAGGTATCGATGTTTCGATGATTGCCGATCAGCCCAAGGTGGTCGAGCACGCCGTCGGCGAGTTCGTGCACTCCTTCATGGAAGCGCTGGTCATCGTGCTGTTCGTCTCGTTCCTGGCGTTGGGCTGGCGCACCGGTATCGTGGTCGCGCTCTCCGTGCCGCTTGTGCTCGGCATCGTCTTCATCGTGATGAACACGATGTCGCTCGACCTGCATCGCATCACGCTCGGCGCCCTGATCATCGCGCTCGGACTGCTCGTGGATGATGCCATCATCGCGGTCGAGATGATGGTTGTGAAGATGGAGCAGGGTTGGGACCGCATGCGCGCGGCCTCCTTCGCCTGGGAATCGACGGCGTTTCCGATGCTCACGGGAACGCTGGTCACGGCCGCTGGCTTCCTCCCCATCGGCTTTGCCAATTCGGCGGTCGGCGAATATGCCGGCAGCATCTTCTGGATCGTGGCGATCGCGCTGGTCGCTTCCTGGTTCGTGGCGGTGATCTTCACGCCCTATATCGGCGTGAAGCTGCTGCCGGAGATCAAAGTCCACCACAACCACGATCCGCATGCGGTCTACGAGACCCGCATGTACCGCGGCCTGCGCGCCATCGTGCAATGGTGCGTCAATCACCGCATCACCGTCGTCGTCGCGACCGTCGGCGTCTTCATCGCCTCCATCGTCGGCTTCGGCCATGTCCAACAGCAGTTCTTCCCGCTGTCGGAGCGGCCCGAGCTGTTCCTGCAGCTGCGCCTGCCCGAGGGCACCGCCTTCAACGTGACCGAGAAGGCCGTGGAGAAGGCCGAAACGTTGCTGAAGGACGACAAGGACATCGAGACCTATACGTCCTATGTCGGCCAGGGCTCGCCGCGCTTCTGGCTCGGCCTCAATCCGCAGCTTCCAAACGAGTCGTTCGCCGAGATCGTCATCGTCGCCAAGGGCGTCGAGGCGCGCGAGCGGGTCAAGGCCAAGATCGAGGGCGCCGTTGCCGACGGAATGCTGACTGAGGCGCGCGTCCGCGTCGACCGTTTCAATTTCGGTCCGCCGGTCGGCTTTCCCGTCCAGTTCCGCGTGATCGGCCCGGACGCCAACAAGGTGCGCGAGATCGCCTACCAGGTTCGCGACGTCATGCGGCAGAACAAGAACGTCAAGGACGTCCAGCTCGACTGGAATGAGCAGTCGCCTTACCTCAAGCTCGTCGTCGATCAGGATCGCGCTCGCGCCATGGGGCTGACCCCGCAGGACGTGTCGCAGGCGCTGTCGATGCTGATCTCCGGCGCGCAGGTCACGACGGTGCGCGACGGCATCGAGAAGGTCGCCGTGGTCGCCCGCGCGATCCCGTCCGAACGTCTCGACCTCGGCGGCGTCGGCGATCTCACCATCACCTCGAAGAACGGCGTCGCGGTGCCGCTCCAGCAGATCGCCAGGATCGAATATTCGCACGAAGAGCCGATCATGTGGCGGCGCAACCGCGACATGGCGATCACCGTGCGCTCCGACGTGGTCGATGGCGTGCAGGCGCCCGACGTGACCAACCAGATCACGCCGAAGCTCCAGCAGATCAAGGACTACCTCGAGCCGGCCTACCGCATCGAGCCGGGTGGCGCGTTCGAAGAATCGGCCAAGGGCAATGCCTCGATCTTCGTCCTCTTCCCGGTGATGGTCATGGTGATGCTGACGCTGCTGATGATCCAGCTGCAGAGCTTCTCGCGCCTGTTCCTGGTGTTCCTGACCGCACCGCTCGGCATCGTCGGTGCCTCCTTCGGTCTCAACGTCGCCAACGCCCCATTCGGCTTCGTGGCGCTGCTGGGTCTGATCGCACTCGCCGGCATGATCATGCGCAACACGGTCATCCTGGTGGACCAGATCGAGACCGACGTATCTCACGGCTTGACCCGCCGGGAGGCGATCGTGGAGGCTACCGTCCGCCGCGCCCGTCCGGTGGTGCTGACGGCGCTCGCCGCCATCCTAGCCATGATCCCGCTGTCGCGCTCGGCCTTCTGGGGCCCGATGGCGATCACCATCATGGGCGGCCTGTTCGTCGCGACCTTCCTCACACTCCTTTACCTGCCGGGCCTCTATGCGCTTTGGTTCAGGAAGAGCCTCGACGAAGCCGGTACGCCGGAACAGCCTGCCGCGCCGCAGCATGGGAGCGATGACCAGCACGCAATTCCGCTTGCTGAAGCGGCTGAATAAATGAGAAGACTAACGACGGACGAGTCCTGACACATGACACTGGTTGCGGAACATATCGAAGGCGACACCCGGGGTCGTATTCTCGAGGTGGCCGAGCGGCTGTTCCGCCAGATCGGCTACCAGAAGACCACGGTCGGGGACATTGCCAAAGAGCTCCGGATGAGCCCCGCCAACGTCTATCGCTTCTTCGAATCGAAGAAGGCGATCCATCAGGCGGTGGCGCGTTCGCTGATGGGCGAGGTCGAGCTCGAGGCGCAGCGGATCGTGGCGCGGCCCGGTCCCGTGCTCGAGCGCTTTCGCGAGTTGCTCACCACCATCCATCGCATGAACACCGAGCGTTATGTCGGGGACAACAAGCTGCATGAGATGGTTGAGATCGCGATGCAGGAGGATTGGGACGTCTGTGTCAACCACATGGAGTGCATCGCCGGATTTGTCGGACAGATGATCGCGCAAGGTGCTGTTTCCGGCGAGTTCGAGGCGCCGGACCTGCAACTGGCCTCGCTCTGCGCCTGTACCGCCATGATGCGCTTCTTCCACCCCCAGATGATCGCCCAGTGCGCCACCAAGCCGGGCCCGACCATCGACCAGATGATCGATTTCGTCATCGCCGGTCTGTCGCCGCGCCACTGACGGGGCAGGGCGTTTGCCCTATAAGCTGCTTCGCATGGCCCGGACTGGCGGGATAGCGGAGAAGCAGCGCGTGACCGAGAAGGATCTGTACTTCTACGAGCCCGCCAAGGGCCACGGCCTCAAGCACGATCCCTTCAACGCCATCATCGCGCCGCGGCCGATCGGCTGGATCTCCTCGCGTGACACCAAGGGCCACGTCAACCTCGCGCCCTACAGCTTCTTCAACGCGTTCTGCTACGTCCCGCCGATCATCGGCTTCTCCTCCACCAACTGGAAGGACACGGTCTCGAACATCAAGCAGACCGGCGAGTTCGTGTGGAATCTGGCCACCATGGACCTCGCCAAGCAAATGAACGCGACCGCCGCGCATGTCGCCCCTGAAGTCGACGAGTTCGAGATCGCAGGCCTCACCGCAGTCCCCGGCAAGCTCGTCAACGTGCCGCGCGTTGGCGAGAGCCCCGTCGCCTTCGAGTGCAGGGTGTCGGATATCGTCCGCCTCAAGGGCGCCAATGGCAAGGAGGCCGATGCCTGGCTGACGCTGGGCGAGGTCGTCGCCGTCCACATCGACAAGGCCATGATCAAGGACGGCGTCTACCAAACCGCCGCCGCCCGCCCGATCGTGCGCGCCGGCCGCCGCGGCGATTA
This sequence comes from Bradyrhizobium sp. CCBAU 53338, assembly GCF_015291665.1. Taxonomy (NCBI): domain Bacteria; kingdom Pseudomonadati; phylum Pseudomonadota; class Alphaproteobacteria; order Hyphomicrobiales; family Nitrobacteraceae; genus Bradyrhizobium; species Bradyrhizobium sp. CCBAU 53338. Next base: position 5,863,674 of record NZ_CP030048.1, on the reverse strand, counting down.
TTTCGAGATCAAGCCGGAAAACATGTTCGAGATGGTCCGGCCGGACTAGGCCGGGCCTCTCTCCACTCCGTCATTCCGGGGCGCGCCGACAGGCGCGAGCCCGGAGTCCATACTCACGATCGTGGCTATGGATCCCGGGCTCGACGCTACGCGTCGCGCCGGAATGACGGTGTAGGGGCATCTCACTGCCCCCTCCCGGAACTGCACCCACGCCCGGCCGTTATCGCCTCCGGGGGGCGGCCGCCCGGTCGCGCCAATTCGCACGATTGTGCGGGCGAAGTCTTCACCCACCCCGGCCACTTTCCGCTAAAATGACCCGTCACCGCGCCGTTGCATGAGGTCCGCCATGAGCTTTCGCCGCGACACCATCACCAAGCCGATCTTCTCCTGGGCGCGCGGCGTGCTGCCGGCAATGTCCGACACCGAACGCGAGGCGCTGGAGGCCGGCGACGTCTGGTGGGACGCCGATCTATTCACCGGCAACCCTGACTGGTCGAAGCTGCTGAAGACGCCGCAGGCGAAATTGACCGGCGAGGAGCAGGCTTTCCTCAACGGACCGGTCGACGAGCTCTGTGTCATGCTCGACGAGTGGAAGATCTTCTGGGAATGGCGCGACCTGCCGCAGGAGGCGTGGGCCTTCGTCAAGCGCGAAAAATTCTTCGGCATGATCATCCCGAAGGAGTTTGGCGGCCTCGGCTTCTCGCCCTATGCCCATTCGGAGGTCGTGCGCAAGATTTCGACCCGCTCGATCGCGGCCGCCGTCACCGTGATGGTGCCCAACTCCCTTGGGCCCGGCGAGCTCCTTCTGCGCTTCGGAACGAAAGAGCAGCAGGAGCGCTGGCTGCCACGGCTTGCCGACGGCCGCGACATTCCCTGCTTCGGCCTCACCAGCCCCGAGGCCGGCTCCGACGCTGCCTCGATGGTCGACACCGGAATCATCTGCAAGGGCGTGTTCGAGGGTCGCGAGGTCACGGGCCTCAGGCTCAACTGGCACAAGCGCTACATCACGCTGGGACCCGTCGCGACGTTGCTGGGCCTTGCGTTCAAGGCTTATGACCCCGACCATCTCGTCGGCGATCAGGACGAGCTCGGTATTACGGTCGCGTTGATCCCGACCAACCTGCCCGGCGTCGAGATAGGCCATCGCCATCTGCCGTCGATGCAGGTTTTCCAGAACGGCCCGAACTGGGGCCGCGACGTCTTCATCCCGCTCGACTATGTCATCGGCGGCAAGGAGCGGCTTGGTCAAGGCTGGAAGATGCTGATGACGGCGCTCGCCGCCGGCCGCGGCATCTCGCTGCCGTCGCTTTCCGCGGCCGGTGCCGCCTACGCGGCGCGCACCACCGGTGCTTATGCCCGTATCCGCGAGCAGTTCGGCATCTCCATCTCCAAGTTCGAGGGCGTCGAGGAGCCGCTCGCGCGCATCGTCGCCACTGCCTACCAGCTCGACGCAGCGCGCCGGCTCACCTGCGCTGCGCTGAACGCGGGCGTCCATCCGGCCGTGATCTCCGGCATCATGAAGCTGCACGCGACCGAGCGGATGCGTATCGCGATCGACGATGCCATGGACATCCACGGCGGCAAGGCGGTGATCGACGGTCCGCAAAACTACATCGGCAATCTCCACCGCGCCGTGCCCGTCGGCATCACGGTCGAGGGCGCCAACATCCTGACCCGCAATCTCATCGTGTTCGGGCAGGGCGCCATCCGCGCGCATCCCTACCTGCTGGACGAGATGAATGCGCTGGCCGACGCGGACCGCGAGCGCGGACTCGCCGCGTTCGACAAGGCGTTCTGGAAGCACGTCGGCCACAGCTTTCAGACGCTGTTCCGTGCCTTCGGCCGAAGCTGGACCTTTGGTGCCTTCGCGCTTGCGCCCGATGCGGGCGATGCCACGCCGTTCTACCGCCAGCTCTCGCGCTACTCCGCCGCGTTTGCGCTCTGCGCCGACATGGCGCTGCTCACGCTCGGCGGCGCGCTCAAGCGCAAGGAGATGCTGTCGGCGCGCTTCGGCGACATCCTTTCGGAACTGTACTTGCTCTCGGCCGCGCTGAAGCGATGGCAGGACGAGGGAAGGCAGAAAGAAGATTTTGCCGCGCTGGAATGGTGCATGGCGACCGGCTTCAGGACCATCGAGATCAGGCTGGCCGAAATCCTCGCCAGTCTGCCGAACCGCTTCGTCGCGCTGATCCTCAAGCTCGTGGTGCAGCCCTTCGGCGCTCGCGTCCTCGGGCCCTCTGACCGCGTCGTGCACCAATGTGCAGGCCTCGTGCTGGAGCCCACGGCGGCACGCGAACGCCTCACGCCGGATCTGGCCCACGTCGATGACGATAGCGGCTTCTCCCGGCTGGAGCGCGCGTTCAAGCTGGTGACGAGCACCGACGCCATCGCCAAGCGCGTGCGCGCGGCGCATATCCGCGATTGGAAGGACGCCGTCGCCAAGGGCGTGATCACGCAGGCCGAAGGCGAGCAGCTTGCCGCGGCTCACGAAGCCCTCACAAAAGTCATCGAGGTCGACGATTTTGCGCCGGAGGCGCTGTCGCCGATTTACAAGAAACCCGGCGACGTGCATCAGTTCTTCCAGGAACTCGGTGAACAGAGGGCGGCGAGCTGATGGCACGACCGGTATTCATCGTCGACGGCAGTCGGACGCCGTTCTTGAAGGCGCGCTCGGGGCCGGGTCCGTTCACGCCGGTCGATCTCGCGGTGCAGTGCGGTCGGCCGCTGCTGGCACGCCAACCCTTCTCTCCGGCTGATTTCGACCAGGTCATCCTCGGCTGCGTCAACGTGATCGCGGACGAGATGAACCCGGCCCGCGTCGCTGCGCTCCGGCTCGGCATGGGCGAGGACATGGTGGCCTTCACCGTGCAGATCAATTGCGGCTCCGGCATGCAGTCGATCGACACCGCCTACCGCTACATCCGCGAAGGCCATGCCGACATGATTCTCGCCGGCGGCACCGAGGCGCTGAGCCACGCACCGCTGGTCTGGCCGAATTCCGGCGTGCGCTGGTTCGCTGGCCTTGCCGCCGCCAAGGGCGTGGCCGCGAAGCTTGCCGCCGCGTTCAAGCTGCGCCCGCGCTATCTCAAGCCGATCATCGGCCTCGAGCGCGGGCTGACCGATCCGATCACCGAACTCAACATGGGTCAGACCGCCGAGGTCGTCGGCCATCTTTTCGGCATCACCCGCGCCCAGTCCGACGCCTATGCCGCAGAGAGCCATCGCCGCCTCGCGCATGCGCAGGCTGAAGGTTTTCTGAAAGGCGAGGTCGAGACCGCGTTCTCCCGCGACGGCAAATTCTTCGACCACGACGACGGCGTGCGTCCGGACTCCACGGCCGAGACGCTGGCAAAGCTCCGGCCGGTGTTCGAGCGCCCGTGGGGACAGGTCACCGCCGGCAATTCCTCGCAAATCACAGACGGCGCCTCCTGGGTGATCCTCGCCTCCGATGCCGCGGTGGCAAAGCACAAGCTGACGCCCAAGGCTGCGATCGTCGACAGCAACTGGGCTGCGCTCGATCCAAGCATCATGGGGCTCGGCCCCGTGATGTCGGCCACGCCGCTCCTGACCCGCAACAACCTCACCCTCCAGGACGTCGAGACCTGGGAATTGAATGAGGCCTTTGCGACTCAAGTGCTCGGCTGTCTCGCCGCCTGGAACGACGAGAAGTTCTGTCGCGAGATTTTGCGGCTTGATGGCGCGGCTGGCGAGATCGATCGTGGCAAGCTCAATGTCGATGGTGGGGCCATCTCGCTCGGCCATCCCGTCGGCACCTCGGGCAACCGTATCGTGCTGCATCTCGTCAATGCGATGAAGCGGCTCGGCACGCGGCGCGGAATTGCCACCGAGTGCATCGGCGGCGGGCTCGGCGGCGCCATGCTGATCGAGGCGGTGTGACCATGGATTCCAAGATAATGACCGCGCTCGGCGACCGCGTGCTCTCGCTCGGGCCCCAACCGTCGGCCGACGGCCCCTACAAGCACTTCAAGCTGACGCGTGATGCCGACGGCGTCGCCTGGCTGCTGTTCGATCGTGCCGATTCCAGCGCCAATACGCTGTCCGCCGATGTGATGGAGGAGTTCGACGCTGTGCTCGCCGCGATCGAGACCGAGCGACCTGCAGGCCTCGTCATCCGCTCGGCAAAACCGTCCGGCTTCATTGCCGGCGCCGACGTCAACGAATTCCGCGGCGCCACCGATCCTGAGATGGTCGAAACCCGCATCCGCGCCGCGCATGCGGTGGTGGACCATCTGGAAGCGCTCAAGCTGCCGACGGTGGCAGTGATCCACGGCTTCTGCCTCGGCGGCGGGCTCGAGGTCGCGCTCGCTTGCCAGTCACGCATCGCCATCGACGGCGCGCGCTTCGGCTTTCCTGAGGTGATGCTGGGCCTGCATCCCGGTCTCGGCGGCACCGCGCGGTTCACCGCGCTGGTCAATCCGACCCAGTCGATGGCGCTGATGCTGACCGGCCGCACCATCGACGCCCGCCGCGCCAAGGCGCTCGGCCTCGTCGACAGCGTGACGCAGGAGCGCCACGTCCGGGGCGCCGTGAAGGACGTGTTGTTCGGCCGGCTTAAGCGGGCAAAGCCCGGGCTTCTCACCCGCGGGGCCAATCTCGGCCCCGTGCGCGGGCTGCTCGCCAAACGCATGCGCGCGGAGGCGGCGAAGGCCGCGCCCCGCGAGCATTATCCGGCGCCCTACGCGCTGATCGATCTCTGGGAGACTCATGGCGGCAGCAAGGCCGCGATGCTGAAGGCGGAGCAGGCGTCTTTCGCCAAATTGATGGTGACGCCGACCGCGCAGAATTTGATCCGCGTGTTCTTCCTGCGCGAGCAGATGAAGAAGGCGGCCGGCAGTGGCAACACGGTCAAGCATGTTCACGTCATCGGCGCCGGCGCCATGGGCGGCGACATCGCGGCTTGGGTCGCCGGGCAGGGACTGCGCGTCTCGCTCGCCGACATGAAGGCCGAGCCGATCGCGGCTGCAGTGAAGCGCGCCGCCGAGCTCTACGGCAAGATCATCCGCAAGCCGACCGAGGTGCGCGACGCGCTCGACCGCCTGATCCCCGACTTGGACGGGGAGGGCGTGCGCAACGCCGATCTCATCATCGAGGCGGTGCCTGAGAAGCTGGAGCTCAAGCAGAAGGTCTATGCCAGCCTCGAGCCCAGGATGAAGCCGGGCGCGATCCTTGCGACCAACACCTCGAGCATTCCGCTCCAGGACCTGCGCACCACGCTGGCGCGTCCCGAGCGGCTCGTCGGCCTGCATTTCTTCAATCCGGTATCGCGGCTGCAACTGGTCGAGGTCGTCAGCCATGACGGAAACGACGCACAGGTGCTGAAGGAGGTGCTCGCTTTCGTCGGCGCGATCGACCGCCTGCCGCTCTCCGTGAGGAGCTCGCCCGGCTTCCTCGTCAACCGCGCGCTGACCCCCTATATGCTCGAAGCCATGGTGATGCTGGACGAAAAGACCGACCAGCGCCTGATCGACGCCGCGGCCGAGCAGTTCGGCATGCCGATGGGGCCGATCGAGCTTGCCGACCAGGTCGGGCTCGACATCTGTCTCGACGTCGGCGACATGCTGCGCGCAAAGTTCGGTGATCTCCTGCCGCCGACGCCCGCCTGGCTGCGCGAGAAGGTCGCCAAGGGCGAACTCGGCCGCAAGTCCGGCAAGGGTTTCTACACCTGGAAGGACGGCAAGGCGGAGAAGGCGCCGTTGCCCGAGACCGGTCCCCGCGTCACCGATCAGATGATCGACCGCCTGGTGCTGCCGATGTCAAATGTCTGCGTCGCCGCCCTTCGCGAGGGCATCGTCGACAATCCTGATACGGTCGACGGGGCGATGATCTTCGGCACGGGTTATGCACCGTTCCGCGGTGGCCCGCTGAACTATGCACGCACACGGGGGGTGGAGAATGTCGTATCCACCCTGCGTACGCTGGCCGAACGATTCGGCGGACGCTTCGCGCCCGACCCGGGCTGGGACAATTTCAAATGAGCGACGCATGACCGAGAAGTCCGACACCGAACCGAGCGGCGATCTCTGCATCCGCACGCTGGCGATGCCTGCCGACACCAATGCCAATGGCGACATCTTCGGCGGTTGGCTGCTCAGCCAGATGGACGTCGGCGGCGGCGTGTTCGCCTCGAAAGTCGCGAAGTCGCGTACCGTCACGGTCGCGATCGATGCGATGAACTTTCGAAAAGCGGTGTATGTCGGCGATCTCGTCTCGGTGTACGCCAACCTCGTGCGCGTCGGGCGCACCTCGCTCACCGTCCATCTCGAAGCCTGGGCGCTGCGGCGGCGCGAGGTGCAACCGATCCTCGTGACCGACGGCAATTTCACCTATGTCTCGATCGACGACATTGGCCATCCGCAGGCAATCCAGCGAATCGATCCGCCGATCGTGACGTAACCGCGCGCGGCGAACGGTCCCTTCTCACGAAAACTTGCTGGCGGGGGAAACGCGGCGCCGTCGCGTCATCGCGTCGCTTCTTTGCCAAGAACGGGTCACAAAACGGATGAGGTCCCGGCGTACTCAATGGCTCGTCGATTCGGGGTGGAAACCGGCTGATTGGCCCTAGGAACCTTTGGGCGGAGATGCCGTTATTTGCCCGCACTGAGGAATCCACGGGCCATGCCGGACAGCTACATCATCGAAGTGAATTCAGAAACCGCGGGTATCGTCGTTCGCGGCCACGGAGGCTACTGCTTCTTCGCCTCGTCCCACCAGTTCAATCGGCTCGAAGGCCAGCTCTTCCGCAACGCCCGCGAAGCCGAGCGCGCCGCGCGCAGGTTGCTGGATGGCGATGTGAAGGAGGCGGCGTAGTTCGCCCGCCCGTCATTCCGGGGCGCGCGCAGCGCGAACCCCGAATCGAGCCTGCGGCAAAAATTGCCGACCAATGGATGCCGGGCCCGCGCCGTTGGCGCGTCCCGAACGACATCGTCGATCACAACTTCGTTGCGGAGCGCGACAACAGCTTCCACTCATCGCTCTGCTTCTGCCAGTTCATCAGGATGTGAAGGCTGTTTGCCAGCTTCTTGCCGTCGGTCATCATCTCGGCCATCCAGTGGAAGCGCACGATCGCGGCGGGGCCGACGATCTTGATGGTCGGATCCTTGTACGTAATCGACAGGAATTTCGTCTTGCCGTCGGTGGCGTTGGCGACGAAGGCTGCCTTGTCCTCGAGGAAGCCGTTGGAATGGCTGTAGCTCAAATCCTCCGAGCACAGCGCGCTGAGCGCCTTCGGATCGGCCGCGATCTGGGCGAGGCGAAAGGCCTCGACTTTTCTTGCCACCGCCTCGTCGTCCGTCGCGGCAGCCTGATCGCGATTGCGTGTCATCGTATTCTCCGTTCTTGAACTTGCGCCCACTGTTGCAGCCGCATTCGGTTTTGTCGAGGGTCCGGTGGTCGTCGCAATGCGCTGCATTGCGTCGGTCGGCGCGAATTGATACGTCTCCGCATCGTTGCCAAGTGCGCGAGAGGAAAATCGAAATGATGCAGGGACTGGGCAAAGCGTTACTGTTCGATATCGACGGAACGCTCGCCAACACCGACCCGCTCCACCTGAAGGCGTTCAATCAGGTGCTCGGTCCCCGCGGTCATGTCTTCGACCACGCGCGTTTCTCCAGAGAGTTGCAAGGCTTCGCCAATGTGTCGATCGGTGAGCGCTTTCTGCCTGACGAGACGTTGGAGCGGCGCGCCGAAATTCTCGGCGAGAAGGAAGAAGTGTTCCGGACGCTGGTCGCGGGGCAGATCGAACCGCTCCCGGGTCTGATGGCGCTGCTCGACCGCGCGGATGCGGCCGGCATTTCCATGGTCGCCGTCACCAACGCGCCGCGGCTCAATGCCGAGTTGCTGCTGTCGGGTCTCGGCATCACGCATCGCTTCAAGACGCTCGTGATCGGCGATGAACTGCCGCATGGCAAGCCGCATCCGCTACCCTACCAGGAGGGGCTGCGCTTCGTCGGCGCCAGCGCGGCTGCCTCGATCGCGTTCGAGGATTCCCGCTCCGGGGTGCAGTCGGCCACGGCCGCCGGGATTCCGACCATCGGCATCCGGACCAGCCTCAGCGATGCTGACCTTGTTGGCGCCGGCGCGGTCGCCTCCGCCAGCGCCTTCGACGATCCGGTGCTGCTCGTGCGGCTCGCGCGCGCGTTGGCATGGTGAGCGTCGCATCCATTAACCGTGATCGGCGTGCGCATTGACCGCGCGCGCGAGAAGCCGCACCATGCACCATTCTGATTTGAGGCCATTGCCGTGACCGGATTGACCCATCGCCAAGCTGAAATTCTCAACATCGCCCGCGCCTCCGGCCGCGTCATGGTCGAGGAACTGGCGCGCCGGTTCGAAGTCTCGGCGCAGACCATCCGCAAGGATCTCAACGATCTCTGCGAGCGCCGCTCGCTCACCCGTATCCATGGCGGCGCCATCATCGCCTCCGGCGTCGAAAACCTCGCCTATGAGGCGCGCCGTTTCGTCGCCGCCGACGAAAAGAAAGCCATCGGCGTTGCGGCCGCCTCGCTGATCCCGAACGGGTGCTCGCTCTTCATCAACATCGGCACCACGACCGAGGAGGTCGCGAGCGCGCTGACCTCGCACGAGGACCTGCTCGTCATCACCAACAACCTCAACGTCGCCATGCTGCTCTACCGCCATCCCCGCATCGAGGTGGTGGTGGCCGGCGGAACGGTGCGGCGCGCTGACGGCGCGGTGGTCGGCTCGACCGCGACTCAGTTGATCGGCCAGTTCAAGGTCGACTACGCCATCATCGGCGCGTCCGCGATCGACGAGGAGGGCGCGCTGCTCGACTTCGACTATCGCGAGGTGCAGGTTGCGCAGGCCATCATCGCCAATGCCCGCAGTGTCATGCTGGTCGCAGATTCAACCAAGCTTCGCCGCAGCGCGCCGGTCCGCATCGCGCATATGACCCAGATCCAGACCTTCGTGACCGACCAGGAGCTGCCCGAGCGTCTCGCCACCATCTGCCACAGCAAGGGCATCGAGGTGGTAGAGGCGATGCCGAAGGGCGCTGACATCGACGAAACCCAGACCGATGCGCAGGATGCAGCCCCTGAAGCAGCGCCGGTGGTGCGGCTGCGCTAAGCGCCGTCCCACGGGTTGAGCAGCCGCACGCCCATGGGTTCGAAATCCCTCACATTGCGGGTAACGACTGTCAGGCCGTGAACGAGCGCGGTCGCTGCAATGAGAGCGTCACGTTCAGCGCGCGGATTGGGAACATGTAGTTGCGCGCAGCGCTGCGCTACGGCCGTATCGATGGCCAGGACCCGTCCCTCGAAGCGCGCCAGGACCTGGCCGTCGATCCAACTGCGCAAGATAGCACCTCGTGCAGCATCCTTGCGCTCGATCAGGCGCGCGCCGAGTTCGATCTCGAGAATCGAAATGACGGACACGAAGAAGCTTGCCGCGGGAACTGCATTGGCCCAGGCGACGGCATGGCGGTCAGCTTTGGCTGGTCGCCTGAGTTCGGAAATGACATTGGTGTCCAGCAGAAACATCAGTCGAGACCGGCGGGCCTGAAGACCCCGCCGGATATGCGAGGCGGATCGAAATCAAAGTCCGCACTCGTTTGCGCCAAAGCCTCGGCAAGACTCATGTGTCCGCCGCTCAGGCGCAGATAATCTTCGATCGTCAGCAGCACGTGGGCCGGGCGACCCCGGTCTGTGATGAAGACTGGTCCCTGCGATGCAGCTTTTTTCGCGCCGCTGGTGTCCTGATTGAATTCCCGGCTGGTGAGGGTGGTCACCATCGTCAGCCCCTCTCGGTAGCGGCGTCGTCATACCCGCGCAAATGATATGTAGTTATGTTGCTACATTCAAGGCTGCGAGTTCGCTCGTTGGCCCGCGTGCCGCTCGATCAAGCCGACTGCCCCAGAATCCGCCCGTGAGGCTGCCGATTTCTCGACCACTTTGGCGATGGAAAAGTTCCACTTTCACTTCCATTCGTCTCTCTTTCGTCTTGCTTTCGTTTTCCGGTGTGATCTAATCAAAAGCGAAAGTTGCCGCGCGACGGAACGAGCGGTTTTCGGGGGATGCGTCTGTTGGAGCGTATTTTCGACCTCGCCATCATTGGAGGCGGTGTTAACGGTTGCGGCATCGCGCGTGACGCGGTGGGTCGCGGCAACACTGTTTTCCTGTGCGAAATGAACGATTTGGCGAGCGGGACGTCGTCCTGGTCGACCAAGCTGGTGCACGGCGGCCTGCGCTATCTCGAATATTACGAATTCCGTCTGGTCCGCGAGGCGCTGATCGAGCGCGAGATCCTCTGGGGCATTGCGCCCCACATCATTCGCCCCCTGCGTTTCGTTTTGCCGCATCACGCCGGCCTGCGCCCCGCCTGGCTGCTGCGTCTCGGCCTCTTCCTCTACGATCACATCGGCGGTCGTCATTTGCTGCCGGCGACCCGCTCGGTCGATCTCCGGCGCGACGAGGTCGGCAAGCCTTTGATTCCGAATCGCTATGGCCGCGGGTTCGAATATTCCGACTGCTTCGTCGATGACGCTCGCCTGGTCGTGCTGAACGCACGTGACGCCGCCGACAAGGGCGCTGAGATCCGCACCCGCACCCGCGCGACGGATATCAAGCAGTCCGACGGCATCTGGACCGTCGGCATGGTTGATACGCTGACCGGCGCGCGTTCGCAGATCCAGGCTCGCGCGCTGGTCAATGCCGGCGGCCCCTGGGTCGAGGACGTGCTCGGCCGCGGTGCAGGCGTCAACGCGAAAGCCAAAGTGCGCCTGGTGCAGGGCTCGCACATCGTGGTCAAGAAGCTCTACGACCACGACCGCGCCTACATGTTCCAGAACGCAGACGGTCGCATCATCTTCGTCATCCCCTATCAGGACGACTTCACGCTGATCGGCACCACCGACCGCGATTATGACGGCGATCCGTCCAAGGTGAAGGCGACCGCCGAGGAGATCCAATATCTCTGCGCTGCCGCAAGCGAATATCTCGCCAAGCCCGTGACATCAGAGGATGTCGTCTGGACCTATTCCGGCGTGCGACCACTTTATGACGACGGCGCCAGCGAAGCCAAGGCCGCGACTCGCGATTACGTATTCGAACTCGATACGCCCGGCGGGGTGCCGTTGCTGTCGATCTATGGCGGCAAGATCACGACCTATCGTCGTCTCGCCGAGGAAGCGCTTGAGCGGCTCGCGCCCTATCTTCGTAGTGCGAAAGCGCGTGAGGGCTGGACCGCCAAATGGCCGCTTCCGGGCGGCGACATGGACGTGTCGGCCGTCGATGGCCTGATCGCCGAGCTCCAGCGCGGCTATCCCTTCCTGAGCCATGAGCACGCGCGGCGCCTCGCGCGCGCCTACGGCACACGCGCCATCAAGCTGCTGGGCGACGCCAAGTCGGCCGCCGATCTCGGCCAGGCTTTCGGCGCAACCCTGACGGAACGTGAGGTTCGCTACCTGATGACCAACGAATGGGCGGTGACCGCCGAAGATATCGTTTGGCGCCGCTCCAAGCTCGGCCTGCGGCTATCTGTCGACGAAATTGCCGCCCTGAGTGACTGGATCAAGACTCACGTCGTGTCGCAAAGTCCTCTGCTGCAGGCAGGAGGACGCTCATGAGCGTGACTCTCGATCACGTGACCCGGATCGTCGATGGGGTCCCACACATCCGCGACGTCTCGCTGACGCTCGAGAGCGGCACGCTCAACGTGCTGCTCGGACCGACGCTGTCGGGCAAGACATCGATCATGCGGCTGCTCGCCGGCCTCGACAAGCCGACCACGGGCAAGTTGCTGGTGGGCGGCAAGGACGTCACCGGCGCCGACGTGCGTCAACGCTCGGTTGCGATGGTCTATCAGCAGTTCATCAACTATCCCTCTTTGACGGTTTACGAGAACATCGCCTCGCCCCTGCGCGTACAGGGCAAGCCGCGCGAGGAGATCGAGGCGCGCGTGGCAGAGGCCGCCAGGCTGCTGCGGCTCGAACCGTTCCTGAAGCGCACGCCGCTCCAGCTGTCCGGCGGCCAGCAGCAGCGCACCGCGATCGCGCGCGCTCTGGTGAAGGGGGCCGATCTCGTGCTGCTCGACGAGCCGCTCGCCAATCTCGACTACAAGCTGCGCGAGGAGCTGCGCGCCGAGCTGCCGCGCATCTTCGAGGCCTCCGGCGCGATCTTCGTCTATGCCACGACCGAGCCGACCGAAGCGCTGCTGCTGGGCGGCAACACGGTCTGCATGTGGGAAGGGCAGGCGCTCCAGATCGGCGAGACCACCAATGTCTATCGCCGGCCACAGACCTTGCGCGTGGCGCAGGTGTTCTCCGATCCGCCGCTCAACCTCGTCGGCATCGAGAAGAAGAACGGCGCCGTGCAATATGCCGGCGGCACGGCGTCGCCGGCCTCGGGCCTCTATTCATCGCTGGCCGACGGCACCTATCGCGTCGGCTTCCGCGCCCATCAGCTTGGGCTTGCCAATGGCGAGGCCGATCGCCACGCATTCCATGCCACGGTGACGGTGACCGAGATCACCGGTTCGGAGAGTTTCGTGCATTTGACCCGCGACGGATCGAACTGGGTTGCGGTGCTGCACGGCGTGCACGAGTTCGAGCCAGGCCAGACGCTGGACGCCGTGCTCGATCCCAATGATGTCTTCGTCTTCGACGCGGCCGATCGCCTCGTCGCGGCACCCGGCTCGTGAGGGAGATGCGATATGGCCCGCATTGACCTCGTCGATCTCGCCCATTCCTACGGCGGCAACGATGCGCCACAGGAAACCTTTGCGCTGAAGCCGGTGACCATGACCTGGCGGCAGGGCGGCGCCTATGCGCTGCTCGGCCCGTCCGGCTGCGGCAAGACCACGCTGCTCAACGTCATCTCCGGCATCATCACGCCGTCGCGCGGGAAAATCCTGTTCGACGGCCAGGACATCACACCGCTGTCAACCCAGAAGCGCAACATCGCCCAGGTGTTCCAGTTTCCGGTGATCTACGACACCATGACGGTGGGGCAGAACCTGGCGTTTCCGCTGAAGAACCGCGGTGTGCCGAAGGCCGAGATCGACAGGCGCGTCGCCGAGATCGGCCGCCTGCTCGACCTCGAACCCTATCTGAATCGCAAGGCGACCCGGCTGACGGCCGATGCCAAGCAGAAGATCTCGCTCGGCCGCGGTCTCGTCCGCTCCGACGTCGCCGCCGTGCTGTTCGACGAGCCGCTGACGGTGATCGATCCCGAATTGAAATGGCAGCTTCGCTCCAAGCTCAAGGCGCTGCATCGCGAGCTCGACCTCACGATGATCTACGTCACCCACGACCAGACCGAAGCGCTGACCTTCGCCGACACCGTCGTCGTCATGCATGACGGGCGCGTGGTGCAGAGCGGCACGCCGGCGGAGCTGTTCGACAAGCCCGCCCACACCTTCGTCGGCTATTTCATCGGCTCGCCCGGCATGAACATCCTGCCGGCCGAGGTGAGGGGGCGCGAAGCCAAGGTCGACGGCCATGTCATCGCGCTGAACCGCAGCTACGACAACCTTCCGGCCGGTGCCAAGATCGAGATCGGTGTGCGCCCGGAGTTTGTGGACGCGGTTGCGCCCGGGCCCGGCGTGCTCACTGCGAAAATCGAGCGGATCGACGACCTCGGCCGAATCCGCTTCGCGCGCGTGCGCATCGGCGAGGCCAAGATCGCGGCGCGCGCGCCGGCGGGCTTCACCAGCTCCGACGGCAATGCCGGGCTGAAATTCGATCCCGCGCACGTCCACGTCTATGCCGACAGCCTTCTGGTGGAAGGAGCCGCCTGATGGACAAGACCGTCAACCAAAAAGCCTGGTTCCTGGTGCTGCCGGTGTTCCTGGTCGTCGCCTTCTCGGCGGTGCTGCCGCTGATGACGGTGGTGAACTATTCGATGCAGGACACCTTCGGCAACAACCAGTTCTTCTGGAACGGCGTCGGCTGGTTCAAGGAACTGCTCGATCCCTCGACCGATCTCGGCGGCCGCTTCCTGGCCTCGCTCGGCCGCAATCTCTTCTTCTCGCTGGTGATCCTCGCCATCGAGGTGCCGCTCGGCATCGTCGTCGCGCTGTCGATGCCGCGTCAGGGCTGGACCGTCGCCGCCTGCCTCGTCACGCTCGCGCTGCCGCTGTTGATTCCGTGGAACGTGGTCGGCACGATCTGGCAGATTTTCGGCCGGCCCGACATCGGCCTGCTCGGCTATGTCCTCAACCATATCGGGCTCGACTACAACTACGTCTCCAACGATGTCGATGCCTGGGTCACCGTCATCGTGATGGACGTCTGGCACTGGACCAGCCTCGTCGCGCTGCTCTGCTATGCCGGGCTGAAGTCGATCCCGGAGGCCTACTATCAGGCAGCCCAGATCGACGGCGCCTCGCGCTGGGCCGTATTCAAGGCGATCCAGCTGCCGAAGATGAACCGCGTGCTGCTGATCGCGGTGCTGCTGCGCTTCATGGACAGCTTCATGATCTACACCGAGCCGTTCGTCGTCACCGGCGGCGGCCCCGGCAACTCGACCACCTTCGTGTCGATCGAGCTCGTCAAGATCGCGCTCGGCCAGTTCGACCTCGGCAAGGCCGCGGCGCTCTCGCTGGTCTACAACCTGATCATCCTGATCGTTTGCTGGATCTTCTACACCGTCATGACCAACGCCGGCAACGAACGCAAACCCCAGGAAGGAGCCGCGTGATGCACTCGATCCCCGGCCGCCGCTTCATCATGGGGCTGTTCCTGATCTTCCTGATGTTGCCGATCTACTGGCTCGTCAACATGAGCTTCAAGACCAACGGCGAGATCATCTCGACGATGACGCTGTGGCCTCATGCGCCGACGCTGCAGCACTACAGGCGCATCTTCACCGACGAGAGCTGGTATTCCGGCTATATCAATTCGCTGGAATACGTCGTCATCAATACCGTCATCTCGATCTCCGTGGCGCTGCCGGCGGCCTACGCGTTTTCGCGCTACCGGTTCCTCGGCGACAAGCACCTGTTCTTCTGGCTGCTGTCGAACCGCATGGCGCCGGCCGCGGTCTATGCGCTGCCGTTCTTCAATCTCTATTCGGCGATCGGGTTGTTCGATACGCCCTGGGCCGTTGCGCTCGCGCACTGCATTTTCAACGTGCCGCTGGCGGTATGGATTCTCGAAGGCTTCGTCTCCGGCGTGCCGCGCGAGATCGACGAGACCGCCTTCCTCGATGGCTATTCGTTCCCGCGCTTCTTCATCAAGATCCTGGTGCCCCTGATCGCGAGCGGCATCGGCGTCGCCGCGTTCTTCTGCTTCATGTTCTCGTGGGTCGAGCTGCTGCTGGCGCGCACGCTGACCTCGGTCAACGCCAAGCCGATCGCTGCGGTCATGACGCGAACGGTCTCGGCGGCGGGCATGGACTGGGGCCTGCTCGCGGCTGCCGGCGTGCTCACGATCATCCCGGGCGCGCTCGTGATCTGGTTCGTCCGCAACTACATCGCGCGCGGCTTCGCGCTCGGCCGGGTCTAGGAGGTTTTCATGGACTCCATCGCATGGATGGCCTGGACGCTGCCGACCGCGATTTTCTTCGTGGCGCTGGCGTGCACGCTGGCCGTCATGACCTGGCTCGCGGCCGCCTATCCCGAGGCCGAACGCGTCGGGATCCTGCGCATCCCGACCACGCGTGGCGACCGCCTGTTCATTTCGCTGATCGTGGCTGCCGTCATCCACCTGGTCTGGATCGGCTTCGTCGGTACCGATCCGATCGCGACGCTTCCGATCGGAGAGGAAGGATTTGAGCTGACGAGCCTATGGCTCGCAACCGTGATTTCGCTTGCCTCGGGCGTGGTGATCTTTCGCACCGTCTGAGGCAGGCGAGAAAGAGCAGATCCGGGGTCTACCCGGGCCTGGATTTTAGTTTTGTCGCTTCAACCGGAGGAAACTAATGCGACACTTGAGAACGACCAAGGACAGTCTTCTGACCATGACCAGCGCCGTCGCGCTGATCGCGGCCTCGATGACGATCGCCGCGCCGGCGCGCGCGGACGAAGCCGCCGCCAAGAAGTGGATCGACAGCGAATTCCAGCCGTCGACCCTGTCGAAGGACGACGCATTGAAGGAAATGCAGTGGTTCATCAAGGCCGCTGAACCCTTCAAGGGCATGGAGATCAACGTCGTCTCCGAGACGCTGACCACGCATGAATACGAATCCCGCACGCTCGCGAAGGCGTTCGAGGAGATCACCGGCATCAAGGTCAAGCACGACATCATCCAGGAAGGTGACGTCGTCGAGAAGATCCAGACCCAGATGCAGTCCGGCAAGAACGTTTATGACGGCTGGATCAACGACTCCGACTTCATCGGAACGCACTTCCGTTACGGCCAGGCGGTCGACCTGACCGACTGGATGGCGAAGGACGGCAAGGACGTCACGGACCCGATGCTCGACGTCAACGACTTCATCGGCAAGTCGTTCACGACCGCGCCGAACGGTCACCTCTACCAGTTGCCTGACCAGCAGTTCGCGAACCTGTATTGGTTCCGGTACGACTGGTTCACCAACCCGGACTACAAGGCCAAGTTCAAGGCCAAGTACGGCTACGATCTCGGCGTTCCCGTGAACTGGTCGGCCTATGAGGATATCGCCGAGTTCTTCACCAACGACATCAAGGAGATCAACGGCGTCCGCGTCTATGGTCACATGGATTACGGCAAGAAGGATCCCTCGCTCGGATGGCGGTTCACCGACGCCTGGCTGTCGATGGCCGGCAACGGCGACAAGGGCATCCCGAACGGCCTGCCGGTCGACGAATGGGGCATCCGCATGGAAGGCTGCCGTCCGGTCGGCTCGTCGGTCGAGCGTGGCGGCGACGTCAACGGCCCGGCGGCGGTCTACTCGATCGTCAAGTATCTCGACTGGATGAAGAAGTATGCTCCGCCGCAGGCTCAGGGCATGACCTTCTCCGAATCGGGTCCGGTGCCGTCGCAGGGCAACATCGCCCAGCAGATCTTCTGGTACACCGCCTTCACCGCCGACATGGTGAAGCCCGGCCTGCCCGTGATGAACGCGGACGGTACGCCGAAGTGGCGTATGGCTCCGTCGCCGCACGGCTCCTACTGGAAGGACGGCATGAAGCTCGGCTACCAGGACGTGGGATCGGCGACCTTGCTGAAGTCGACCCCGCTCGATCGCCGCAAGGCTGCCTGGCTGTATCTCCAGTTCATCGTCTCCAAGACGGTGTCGCTGAAGAAGAGCCATGTCGGTCTGACCTTCATCCGCGAATCCGACATCTGGGACAAGTCCTTCACGGAACGCGCGCCGAAGCTCGGCGGCCTGATCGAGTTCTACCGTTCGCCCGCGCGCGTGCAGTGGACGCCGACCGGCAACAACGTGCCTGACTATCCGAAGCTTGCTCAGCTGTGGTGGCAGAACATCGGCGATGCGTCGTCCGGTGCGAAGACGCCGCAGGCGGCGATGGATGCGCTGGCTGCCGCTCAGGACTCGGTGATGGAGCGTCTCGAGAAGTCGGGCGTGCAGGGTGCCTGCGGACCGAAGCTCAACCCGAAGAAGACGGCTGAGTTCTGGTACGACAAGTCGGCCAAGGACGGCAACATCGCTCCGCAGCGCAAGCTGGCGAACGAGAAGCCGAAGGGCGAAACCGTCGACTACGACACGCTGATCAAGTCGTGGCCGGCCAGCCCGCCCAAGCGCGCCGACGCGAAGTAATTCGCCGACGTCATCATGGCCGGGTTCATCCTGGCCATCCATGAGAGCAGGAGGCCGGGAGCAATCCCGGCCTTTTGTCGTGTTGTCCTCTTGCCTTATCGGCGGTGGTGATCTGAATTGCCGAGATCTGACCTTCATTAGGTCCGACCTTCAATGGGTCCGATCCAGAAGCGAGCGTTTGCCATGCGCATGATCTTCCGTTGCGATCCAAAGCTGGCCGGTCATCTGGTGCGGCCGTTCCCGGCGCGCACGGCCTTGCCCGACTGGCTGCGGGCGATGCCCGCGACGGCGCATTCGCAGATCCACGGCCGCGACATCCGCACGGTCAAGCAATGCCCGCCCTTCGTGGATGCGATGGCGTATGGGGTCATGATTCCGCTGCCGTGCGACGTCGGGATCCGGGGCGGCGAATTTTCCTGGGATTGGGACATCCCGGAGCCGGAGACTGCGGGGCATCCGCGCGCACCGCTCAGCTTCCATCCGGTTGCACAATTTGCCGAGGCACCGTTCTCGAACGGACGGTCCGCGCTCAAATTCAACAGTTTCTGGACCATCGAGCTCGAGCCCGGCTGGTCCCTGTTCGCGACACATCCCGTCAACCGCGACGACCTGCCGTTTCGGCTCGTCTCGGGCCTGGTCGACGCGGACCGGTTTCACGACGGCGGCATCAATTTTCCAGCCGTCTGGATCAAGCCCGATTTTTCAGGCGTCCTGAAGAAAGGGACACCGATTGCGCAGTGCTTTGCCGTTCCGCGCCAGGCGCCCGAACTCGTGTTCGAGCCGTTCGACGCGGCGCACCAGCAATCCTATGCCAGGGTCGTCGCCGAGGTGCTGGCTGCGCCCAACGTCTACCGCAAGCAGTTTCGCGCCAAGCGCGGGCGCCTAACCCGATAGCGCACGCCGCAGGGCGTCCTCGTCGAGCCATAGCCGCCCGTGAGAGGCGGAGGTCAAAGCCATCGCGATGGAGCCGAACAGCTGCGGGCGCAGGCGATAGGCCTTGCCGAATGCATCCATGGCGGCATCCATGTCTCCGACCTCCTGGAGTGAGATACCGAGATTGAGCGCGGCTTCGGCATGGTCGGGCTTGAGCGCGAACGCCTTGCGGTAAGCATCTGCTGCACCGTCGTGGTCTCGCAAATCCTGTCGCGCGAGGCCGAGATTGAACCACACCGAAGCCGGTGCGTCGGTCGCAGTCGCCTGCGCGAGCAGGGTTGCGGCGGTGGCGGGATCGCCGTCCTCCCATGCCATCCTGCCAAGCTGCGCCGTCGCTTCCTGATGGCCAGGGATGACCTTGAGGATCGCCTGCCAGGCGCCGCGTGCCTGATCTCGCAGCCCTGCCATATCGAGTGTCCGGGCCTTCTCGACGAACATCTCGCGCTGCGGACTGATGGCGATCGCGGCATCGAGATGCACGAGCGCGGCGTCGAACTGGCCTTCGGTTCGCTCGATACGGGCGGCCAGCAGCCGCGCCGGCGCGTTGTTCGGTCGCTTGGCAAGACTGACGTCGATATGGGCGCGAGCCGGGACGATGACGCCTCTGGAGAACAACACGGCGGCCAGCAGATGATGCAACACCGGATCGCCGGGATCGCGGGCAAGGCCCTGTTCGCACAGACGCTGCGCCTCATCAGGCTTGCCCGAATTGACCGCTGCAGCCGCGCGGCGAACGAGTGTCTGGGTGTCATCCATCGCCGCATTAGAGCAAGGATGCCAGGTCACAGCAATATCGCTGGGGTGGTTGCATCCAGCAACGAAAGGCCGGGAGCGATCCCGGCCTTTTTGTTAGTTCGCGTTGCTGCGCAAGCAGCAGGTTTATTCCGCCGGCTCGGCCGCGAGCGCCGGGTAATCCGTGTATCCCTTCGCGCCACCGCCGTAGAACGTGTTCTTGTCCCAATCGTTCAGCGCCGCGCCCTTTTTCAGGCGCTCCACCAGGTCGGGATTGGAGATGAACGGCTTGCCGAAAGCGATCAGGTCGGCCGCGTTCGCATCCAGCACCTTGGTGGCGAGATCGAAATCGTAGCCGTTGTTGGCGATGTAGGCGCCCGAGAAGCGCTTGCGCAAGGATCCATAGTCGAACGGCGCGAAATCGCGCGGACCGCCGGTGGCGCCTTCGACGACGTGGAGATAGACGAGCTTCAAGGCGTTGAGGCCGTCGGTGATGTGATCGAACAGCGCCTGCGGGTTGGAATCCACGATGTCGTTGGCGGGCGTCACCGGCGAGATGCGGATGCCGGTGCGGTCGGCGCCGGCTTCCGCGACGACGGCCTTGGAGACTTCCAGCATCAGCTTGGCGCGGTTCTCGATCGAGCCGCCATAGGCGTCGGTGCGCTTGTTGGCGCCGTCCTTGGCGAACTGGTCGAGCAGATAGCCGTTGGCGCCGTGGATCTCGACGCCGTCGAAGCCGGCCTCCAGCGCGTTCTTCGTGGCGCGCTTGAAGTCGTCGATGATCCCGGGAATTTCGGAGAGCTCGAGCGCGCGGGGCTCGGAGACGTCGGCGAACGTGCCGTTGACGAAGGTCTTGCCCTTGGCGCGGATCGCGCTCGGAGCGACGGGAGCTACGCCATTCGCCTGGAGGTCGACATGCGAGATGCGGCCGACATGCCAGAGCTGGATGAAGATCCTGCCGCCACGCTCATGCACCTTGTCGGTGACCTTGCGCCACCCCGCGACCTGCTCCTTCGAGTAGATGCCGGGGGTGTCCTGGTAGCCCTGGCCTTGCTGAGAGACCTGGCTCGCCTCGGTGATCAGGAGGCCTGCGGACGCGCGCTGACCGTAATACTCGGCGGCGAGCGGCGAGGGGACGAAGGTGCCGGGCGCGGCGCGGTTACGCGTCAGCGGGGCCATCACCAGGCGGTTGGCCAGCGTGATCGGGCCGAGCTTGTAGGTCTCGAACAATTTGGTCGAACGGCTCATTGGGGTGCTTCCAGGAGTTAAGAGGTCCGGAACACTTGTGCATTGCGACATCGAGCGCAAGGGACGAGCCATACGGAAAGTGCAGGCGAGCTGCGCGGCAGGCTCCGCGCAGCATAATTCATGCGCATCGTTCGCCGCGGCGGCGTGATTTCGCTGCCGCGGCCGTGCGATTGCGCAAATCAGCTCATGCCGAGGAAATCGCGCTTGCCGATCTCGACGCCGTTGTGGCGCAGGATGCCGTGCGCTGTGGCGGCATGGAAATAGAAGTTCGGCAGCGATACCGAGCTGAAGAATTGCTGGCCCTTCAAAGTCACGGTCCGGTCGGGACCAGCAGGGAACGTGACGTCCTTGGTATCGGCGCCCTCGAATTGTTCGGGCTTGAACGATTTCACGAAGTCGATGGTCTTCGCCAGCCGCTGCTTCAATTCCGCGAAGCTGGTTTCGGTGTCCGGCATGGAGGGCACGTCGGTATGCGTGAGCCGTGCACAGCCCTTGGCCGAAAAGTCGCTGACGAGCTGGATCTGCTTCGACAGCGGCAGCATGTCCGGGAAGAGGCGCGAGCCGAGCAGCACGCTCGGATCGATCTTTTTGGCTGCGCAATGCGCCTCGGCCTTGGTGAGCAGGCCGGTCAGGCTGTTCAGCATTTGCAAGTAGGCGGGGACGACGGCGTCGTAGAAGGACATGTGATGCTCGCTTCAATGGTGGGAATCTCAGGAGGAAACCTGAGCCACTCACATGGGAGCGTCATGGAATAATACAATTGCGAAAACGGCCTGTGCGGTGCGAAAATTCTACCGGACCGTCGCCTGCGGCTGCGCCTGTGCCGTGCCGCCACGCATGCGCGCCAGCAGCTCGGCGGTCGGCCAGGAATCGGCCGGCAGGCCGTACTTGATCTGCATCGCCTTCACGGCGGCGCGGCTCTGCTGGCCCAGCACGCCATCGACCTTGCCGA
Source organism: Bradyrhizobium sp. CCBAU 53338 (assembly GCF_015291665.1). Lineage (NCBI taxonomy): Bacteria > Pseudomonadati > Pseudomonadota > Alphaproteobacteria > Hyphomicrobiales > Nitrobacteraceae > Bradyrhizobium > Bradyrhizobium sp. CCBAU 53338. Next base: position 5,842,131 of record NZ_CP030048.1, on the reverse strand, counting down.
CGTTGAAACCGGCCTGAACCAGCTGCTGCTGCAATTGCTTGAGTTCGTTGAACGGCAGCTGAGTTACCTGGCCTGTCGGCTTGCGCATCGGGGCTGCGCCCGCTATGCGCGTGGCCAGATAGCCCGCGGTGGTCGAATAGATCAGCGAGTTATTCCACTCGGTGTATGCCGCGAAATTCTGGTAGGCCATGAAGGCCGGTCCAAAGCGTCCCATCGGCAGCAGCACGGAGCTCGCGAGATTGTCGTTTGGCAGCGGCCGGCCGTCGGGATAGGTGACGCCGAACTGCGCCCATTTCGAGCGCGGCAGCTGCACGCTGAGGTCGGTCTGATCCCATGGCAGGTTCTGCGGCACCTTGATCTCTTCCAGCCACGGCTCGCCGCGCCGCCACTTCAAGCCGTTGGCGATGTAGTTCGCGGTCGAGCCGATCACGTCGTCCTCGCTGCGCAGGAGGTCGCGCCGCCCGTCGCCGTCATAGTCGACCGCGTAGTTGACGTAATGCGTCGGCAGGAATTGCGTCTGGCCGAGCTCGCCGGCCCAGGAGCCGATCATCTCGTCGGGCGTGAGATCGCCGCGATCGATGATCTTCAGCGCGGCGATGGTCTCGTTCACGAACATCTCCGAGCGCCGGCAGTCATAGGCAAGCGACACCAGCGATCTCAGCGTCGGCAGATTGCCCATGTTGGCGCCGAAGTCGCTCTCCAGGCCCCAGAATGCCGCGATCACCGCCGGCGGCACGCCATATTCCCTCTCGGCGCGCGCGAATGCCGATGCGTGTCGCCTGATGTGCTGCTGGCCGTTCTGCATGCGGTAGGGCGCGGCCATGCGGCCGGCGAATTCGGTGAAGATCTGGCCGAACACGCGCTGACCGCGGTCGCGGTTGACGATGCCCTGGTCGTAGACGAGGTAGGGCGAAGCCTCCGCTATCGTTCGCTGCGACACGCCCGCGGCGACCGCCTGCTGTTTCACCTCGGCCAGGAAGCGGTCGAAATTCGCTCCATTGTGGCACGACGCCGAACGCGGCGAGGGTGTGCTGGCCTTCGGCGCCGTCGCCTTGGGGGCTGCGGGCCTTGCGGGAGCGAACTGGGCTGATGCGGGAATGGAGAACGCTGCGAGGGTAGCGGCCGCGATCGCAAATCGGGTCAGGAGCATAGGGGTTCCGGCGGCGGACAGGCGTGGATTCGTCCGAAGTCTAGGGGAAGTGGCGGCCGCAAACCATCCCCTCGAGGCCACGCCGGCTCCTCGGTTGAAGACCGAGCGCAAAGGATCAAGTTACTGGGCTTCGGCAATCTTCGGTCCGGGCGACGGCATCCGTGTGTTGGACGCCGAGGATCGGGCCGAGGCCGGAAGCACGATCACTTTCGCTCCGACTTTCACCCGCTCATAGAGGTCCACGACGTCCTCGTTGGTCAGCCGGATACAGCCGGACGACACCCGCTTGCCGATCGTATCTGGCTTGTTGGTCCCGTGAATTCGATATTCGGTCTCGCCCAGATACATCGCCCGGGCGCCGAGCGGGTTGGTGGGACCGCCTGCCATGAACCGCGGCAGATAAGGCTGGCGCACAAGCATCTCCGGAGGCGGACGCCAATCCGGCCATTCCGTCTTGCGGGCCACAGTCTGTTCACCGGACCATGAAAAACCTTCGCGGCCGACACCGATCCCGTAACGCATTGCCTGCGCGTCGTTCAGCACGAAATAGAGGAACGTGTTCCTGGTATCGATGATCACGGTGCCCGGCGTCTGGTGGCTGGCGTAGTCAACCACCTGCCGGACGAATGCTCCGGGGCCATCGACGGCTTTTGGTGGTTCGACCAGAGGCGCCGGGGCCGGACTCGGAGCCGGGGCCGGCGCCGCCGCGTGAACCGGTGTTGCCACGTAAACCGGAGACGACGATGCCTGGGCCTCGTGCACCGACGCCTTTCGCATCGGCTGAACGGTCGCCGGGTGAGACAGCAAACCGTACCCCACTGCCGCGGCGGCTACGGCGCCGATCGCAACTCTCCCCGCCATTGGCAGTGCGAGCGTCTCTGCCTTTCTGCGTTTGGCTCGCTTAGCCATGTCGTACTCCAGGTCACTCTGCCTGGAAGAGGTACCCAGCAAGTTTTAACAAAGTTCGAAACGCCCGGAGCGGAACCACTAAACGCCGTTGGCCACCCCCGCCTAGCCAAACAGCCGCATCAGCAGCGCTTTTCCGACCGGGAGCGCCCGGACACCCCGATAGGCCCGCACATATTCGCCGGCATAGAACGCCCTGATGGCGTGCACACGCGTGTCCATGCCCTCCTCGAAGCGCACCGCGAATCCATCGGGGGTGCGGCGGACCACGATTGCGGCGATCGACCGGCCGTAGATGCGGCATTCGATCGTGCTGCCGGGGAGCGGTGGATCGGGGTCGATCAGCCGCGCGCCGGTAATGGAGATGTCGGCAAGCCGCGCAAGATGCGACTTGCCGTCCTGGCGCAGCAGGACGGCCTCGTTGCGATCGAACCGCTCCGCCTTGCGCTTGCGCGGCTGCTCGATGCAGACGAAGCAAACCACCGCAAGGATGAACGCGTTGTAGAGGCTCCAGGCCAGCGCCAGTCCGCCATAGGCGATGTTCTCGCCCCGCAGATGCAGGATGAAGGCATAGGCGACGGCAGCGAGCGTGACGAGGAGCGTGCTGCCGTAGAGCCGCAGCAGCGGCCATTCGACAAATCGTCTGTCGCGGTCGCCGCCTTTCGCCGTGACCTTGAATTTGTGTCCCTTCGGCTTCAACAGGCCGGCCGCCACCGCCTTGAGCACGGCGGGCGCGGCGATCAGTTGCGAGACATCCGTCATCATCGCCAGCGAGCGGCCGCGCGACAGCCAGGCCATGGTGAGCCCGTGCCAGACATAGAACGGCAGGAAGAAGCGCAATAGTTCGGTGAGGTCCGCCTGCACCGCCTTGATGCCGAACAGCAGGAATAGCCAAGGCACGACGAGGCCCGCGACTTTCGAGGTGTAGACGGCGGACCAGCTCATGAAGGCGTCGACCAGCGAAAGCCGGTCGATGAAGGAGAGCTTTGACGTTCGTGACAACGGACCGCTGCGGCCGCGGATGATCTGCATGAAGCCGAGGCACCAGCGGGCGCGCTGGGTGATGTATTCCTTCAATCCCTCCGGCGCGAGCCCGATCGTCAGCCGCTCGTTGAGGTAGATCGTGGTGAGGCCGTATTCCTTCAGGCGCAGCGTGACGAGATAGTCTTCGGTGACGGAGTCGGTCGGAAAGCCCCGGATCTGCACCAGCCCGGCATAGCGAATGAGAGACGAGGTGCCGCAACAGAAGGCAACGCCCCAGGCGTCCTTCGCCGGCATCAGGATGTCGAAGAAGAAGCGCTGCTCGTCCGGCCAGACGTCGGTCGCGGCGAGGTTGGTCTGGATCGGATCGGGATTGATGAAGTGCTGCGGCGTCTGCACCACGCCGACCGTGGGATCGTCCATCAGCGAGATGGTGCGCGCGAGGAAGTCGGGCCGCGGCACGAAGTCGGCATCGAGAATGGCGACGAAGTCCGGTCGCTCCGGCAGCGCGCCGACATGCCTGAGGGCATGATTGATGTTGCCGGCCTTGGCGTGGTGATTGTCGGGCCGCGTGAGATAGTGACAGTTGAGTTCGCTCGCGAGCCGCCGCAACCACGGTCGCCGGCCGTCGTCCAGCACCCAGACGCGATAGTTGCCGTATTCCATGCCGGTCGCGCCGATGATGGTGCGCTCGAGGATCGAACGCTCCTCGTTGTAGGTGCAGATGAAGACATCGATCAGCGGTGCGCCTGGATCGGTGGTGCGGCCGTCGATCCCGGCCGCCTTGGTGCGGTCGATCGTCCGGCTCAGGAACAGCAGTGACAGGGCGACGGCGACCAGCGATGCCGCCTCGAGCAGCATGAAGGGATAACCGATCGCGGCATCCGCGGTCAGGTGCGGTGGCGGCAGTGTCGATGTGAGGCGCCAGTGGAGATACCGGAGCAGCAAAGCCACCGACACGATGGCGAGGAACGCGCGCGCCTGCGTGCTGTCGCGCCGCAGCAGCGGCACGATCGCCATGAAGGCGCCGAGCGTCAGCAGGCCCGGCGTGAGTGCCGTCGTCACGGCGCGCTCTCGCGCTGCTCGAACACGACACGGCCGGTGCGTCCCACGGCACAGGCGTGCGAGGCGGCATCGCGCGGCGCCACGGTGACGCGATAGGGCTCCTTGCTCAGCGCGTCAGGATTGATGGCAAGATTGGCGGGCGCACCGGCGGCACCAGTCAGATTGATCACGGTGCCGGGGATCGGCGCGCCGTCGTCGTTCGGCTCGAAGGTGGCGCGGTCGCCGAGCTGCAAGCGGTTGTAGACGCTCTCGGTGACATTGGCGGTGATGACGGCGCCACTGCAATCGAGCACCTTGAGCAGAGGCTGACCGGCCTGCACGTCCTCGCCGGGCGAGGTCATCATCTCCCAGACGCGGCCTGCGACGGGGGTCGTGATGTTGGCCTCGGAGAGGTCGGCGAAGCGGACCTCCTCGACGATGATCTCGTTGGCGAGCCAGGCGATCTCGGTGTCGGTGCGTGCGAGATCGGCTTCGAGATCGCCGGCACGCTGGCGCATCTCCTCCTCGCGCTGCACCGAGCTTGGCCGGTCGTTATAGCTGTCGCCGAGGAACGAGCCGTTCTGTGCCGCGGCAAGCTCGACCTTGGCGGCGTCCAGCCGCTTGCGCGCGCCGAGCTCGGTCTGCTGCGACACCGAGAGCTCGCGCGTCAGCCGCGCCAGCTCCACGGTCGAGACATTGCCCGACTTCGCCAGCGAGGATGCGCGGTCGACCGCGGCGCTGGCCTCGTCCCGCCGTGCGGTCGCCGCCTCGATCGAGGTCTGGATCTCCGCGATGCGGGCCTCCAACTGGAGCACGCGTCCGTCGCGGAATTGCGAAGCCTGCCGCGCCAGATCCTTTTGTGCCGATTGGGCCGAGGCCAGCTTGGCGGCCAGGCTCGGCCGCTCGTTCTCGAGACGCGATTTCTGTCGGCGGAGATCGTCGAGCCGTGTGCGATCGCCGCGCGAATTCACGACGCGCAGGACCACGGTTCCGGCATCGAGCCTGGCCTGGTCGGTGACGTGCTGGGCCGCGGACACACGCCCGCCGATCGGCGTGCGCAGCGTGACGAGGCGGGAGTTCAGCACCGCCTCGACGCTGGAGTTTTCCCAGATCGCACGCAGCGGCAGCCAGCCGAACACGGCGATGATGGCAAGCCCGATGGCAATCTTGGCGCCGCGCCGCAGATGCGGCCAGCGGCGCGTGGTTTCCGGTGGCGTCTGGGTTTCGGGCGCATGGCCGGACTCGTCATTGGCAAACAGCTGCTCGTGCAATGCCTCCTGCAAGCCCTTCGCATCATTCCTTGTATCCTGAGGCGAGGAAACTGATCCTGGGTCGACGGAAGCGGCGCGCGAGCGGTCTGCCATGACGGTCACCTTGCGACGGGGGGCCAATGGAACCGGTCAATGCGCAAGGGCCGCGCAGCGTGCCCGGTTACCGCGGATTTAGCCGATGCTGCGCTTTCCAGGTTGCTAAGCGTCCGCGCGCGTTTTGGCGCAAATCCCGGTCAAGCTTTAGCGACGCGCGAAAGGCTGGCGGATGACCCACTTATCTGCGGCCCGGCGACGCACGAACCTTGCAGCGGCGCGCGGCGTTCATACCTCGAGGACGCCGGCCAGAGGCTTGCCCGCGGCCGCCTTGGGAGACGGTCATGAACTATCTGCGTACCGCGATGCTTCTCGCAGGGCTCACCGCCCTGTTCATGGGCGTGGGCTATCTGATCGGCGGCGCCTCAGGCGCCATGATCGCGCTGGTCATTGCCGCCGCGACCAATCTCTTCACCTACTGGAACTCCGACCGTGCGGTGCTGTCGATGTACGGCGCCCATGAGGTCGATCGTCGAAGCGCGCCGGAGCTGGTCGGGCTCGTCGCCGAGCTTGCGAGCCGCGCGGGCCTTCCGATGCCGCGCGTGTTCGTGATGGACGAGGCGCAGCCCAACGCATTCGCGACCGGCCGCAATCCCGAGAACGCCGCGGTCGCCGTGACCGTCGGCCTGATGAACCAGCTCAGCCGCGAGGAGCTTGCCGGCGTGATCGCGCATGAGCTCGCGCATATCAAGAATCACGACACGCTGCTCATGACCATCACCGCGACCATCGCCGGCGCGATCTCCATGCTGGCTCAATTCGGCATGTTCTTCGGCGGTCACCGCGACAACAACAACGGCCCGGGCATCGTCGGCTCGATCCTGATGATGATCCTGGCGCCGCTCGGCGCCATGCTGGTGCAGATGGCGATCAGCCGCACCCGCGAATACGCCGCCGACAATCTCGGTGCGCGCATCGCGGGCCAGCCGATGTGGCTGGCATCGGCGCTGGTCAAGATCGAGAGCGCCGCGCACCAGGTGCCGAACTATGACGCCGAGCGAAATCCCGCGACGGCGCACATGTTCATCATCAACCCGCTATCGGGCCATGGCGTCGACAATCTCTTCGCCACCCATCCGTCGACGCAGAACCGCATTGCCGCGCTCCAGCAACTTGCGGCCGAGCTCGGCGCGCATGCGGCGCCGTCGGTCGGCGCCAACGAGAACTATCCGCCGCGGGGCCCGTGGGGCCGCTCGTCCTCGCAAGGACCATCGCGTGGTCCTTCGCGGGGTCCTTGGGGCTGATACGGAGCCGGCTGGATTTTGCCTGGCTTTGTGACCTGGCGCACAGAGCTCCGGTTCGGCCGGTGTTAACAGCTAACCGAGAGTGTTCCTTCGAAAGGGGATGCGTGGCCGGCCCGTCGCCGGTCGCCGTCGAAGATGACCAGAGCCGCCGTGCCATTGTTGATCGTCCTGGGCGTGGCCATTGGCCTGTCCACGCATACGGTCGTGAATTGCGGCGATGAGGACGAGCCGGACATCTGCTCAGCCGTGATCGGCTTCTCGCCGTTGCGCGGCTCTCTGATCGCTTTCGCCTATGAGGGGCGCGGGCGGATCGCGCTGCGCCACGGCCACAACCGCCGGGCGATCGCCGATTTCAACGAGGCCATCCACCTCAATCCCAACCGTGCTTCACTCTATCGCGACCGCGCGCAGGCCTACCGGCAGAACGGCGATCTGGACCTTGCGATCGCCGATTATGACGAGGCGATCGCGCTCGATCCCAAGCCTGCCGCGCCCTATCACCAGCGCGGCCTCGCGCTCGCCGCTAAGGGCGATCTCGACCGCGCGATCCTGAGCTACAGCACGGCGGTCCGGCTCGACCCCGCCGACGCGCAGGCGCGCCTCGACCGCGGTCTTGCGTTCCTCGCCCGCGGCCAGGCCGTCGATGCCCGCGCCGATTTCGAGGCGGCCCTTGCGCTGCCTCCCGGCAAGGACGATCGGACACGTAGCGCCGCGCGCGCAAAGCTCGCCGAGCTCGCGCACGCCGAGTCGACCGAGGTCTCCACGCCGCGGCGGTGAACGTTCGTCGCTTCTTCGGGAGGGGTGACGACTATTTGGCCTTCTTGGCCTTCTTGGCCTTTGCAGCCTTCTTTGCCTGCTTGTCCTTGGCCGGCTTCTCCGCCTTCACCTCGATGGGTGTGCTGGCGGCCAGCCGCATGGCGCGGGCGTAGCTGTCGGCGACGTTGTCGGCGGACATCTGGAGGCGCCTCGCGGCGGCGGTGGCCTGCTCCATGGTGGCCTTGGCCATCATTTTGAAGCGGGTGCCGGTCTCCTTGCCCTTGGCCTTGGCCGCAAGGCCGTTGAAACGATCCCGCCGCTGCTTGGCGCGGGACATCAGGCCCGTATGCAGCTGTCTGGCCAGTTGCCGGATCACGACATCCAGGTCGGCGTCCGCCATGTCTTCTATCCTCTTCGAAACAGTCCCAATCGATGCGGCGGGACTATGCAGATCGGGCCCTCCCTTGGCAATTCCTGCCGGGCCGTCATCCGCAGCTTCGAGTCCCCCAAAACAAAAAAGCCGCGCGTTTCGCGCGGCTTCTTGAGGGCTTGCTGCCGCCTCATTTCAGCGAGGCAACCGGTCCGCTCGAGTTGGCCGATGGATCGGGATCGAAGCCGAACACGCCGACCAGGTATTTGTAATAGTCGGGCATCTTCTCCTTGAGCGCCTCGCGGGTCTTCGGATCCTGGTAGTCGCTCTTGCCGGCGAGGAAGATGCTGGCCGTCACGGCGAAGAACTCCATGTGATTCTTCATCGCATAGGCTTCCTTGGGCAGCAGATCCTTGGACTTGGCATAGGCGTAATAGCTGATCACGCCCTTGTTGGCGTAGCCGTCCGGCAGCAGCCGCGCGTGATAGGCGTGCAGCATCTCGTGGAGCAGCACGGCCTCCTTCTCGTAACGCATCATATCCGGCCGGACCATGATCACGCCGAGCCCGGAATCGACCGCGAGGTCGACCGCGTTCGGATTGGTCCAGCGCTGCTGGTCGTGGTCCCACACCGTCAAGGTGCGCGGCGTCGTGCGCTGGACGTCCGGCGTGACCCGGCCGTAGCACGCGGTCGCAGCGCCTTCGTCGAGGCAGGCCAGTTCGCTGGCGATGATCGGAACGGTGCGGAAGAAGCGCATCACGCGCGGCGAGAGGCCGGCGGCCTCCACGACGTCGATCTGGCGCTTGAGATTGTCGGTGAGCTTGTCGAGGTCCTTGCGATCGGACGCCTCCGACACGTCGAACATGTAGCCGCGATAGCTCTGGAAGCCGGGCGGCAGCGATTTCGCGGCATCCGCTGATGCGACGTCGAGCGAGCCGGCGTAGGACGGATTGGCGAACAGCGCGCCGACGATGGTCGCGGTCAGCAGCAACGCAATGCGCATGATGAACCCCCTGATGTCACTTCGCGCGGCAGGATAGGCTGCCGTTGTTTGCGAAAAGTGAGTGGGGCGAGACTAAGGCACCGATGTTGAGGCGTGCTTAATCCTTGGTTGCAGATCGCGGCAGCGGGTTAGGGCAGGGTTAACCAAGCCGTAGATCGGCGGCGCGCTTCGGCGTAACATCATCCCTCGGGCACCCCATGCCCCACATCGATAGCCGGAGGAGGATGCCATGTATGCCGCCATCCGTCAGGCCAAGGCGAAGAGCGGAAGCGCCGAAGAGCTGGCGCGCCGCATCAAGGACGGCGCCGTTCCGATCATCAGCGACGTCGACGGCTTCAGGGCCTACTACGTGGTCTATGCCGGCGACGACACCGTGACCGCGATCTCCATCTTCGACAAGTTCGAGCAGGCCGAGGAGGCGAACAGGCGCGCCATCGCCTGGATCGAGAAGGATCTCGGCCCGTTGCTGGCAGGGCATGCCAGCGCCGCCGCGGGGCCGGTGATCGTGCATACGCTGGCGTGAGGCCTTCGTCATTGCTGTGCAATGACGAGGAGCATGTGCCCCCTCATAACTCCCGCGCATTCGAAAACGCGAACGAGCTCACCCTTCTCGTCGTCTCGTCCAGGATCAGCGTGCGCGTGATCGGCGGTTCGGCGCGCTGGGCGCAGTTTTCGCGTTCGCAGAGACGGCAGTTGACGCCGATCGGCGTGCCCTCCGACTTCTCGAGATCCATGCCGGCGGCGTAGGTGAGGCGTGCGGCGTGCCGGATCTCGCAGCCGAGGCCGATGGCGAAGCGCGGCTGCGGCAGCGGGTGCGGCGCCACGGGTCGGCGTACCATCTGCGCGATCGAGAAATAGCGCGTGCCGTCGGACAGCTCGATCACCTGCTTGAGCAGGCGATCGGGCGTGTCGAAGGTCGAGTGCACGTTCCAGAGCGGGCAGGTGCCGCCGAATTTCGAGAACGGGAAGGTGCCTGACGAAAATCGCTTCGAGACGTTGCCGGCATTGTCGACACGCAACAGGAAGAACGGGATGCCGCGCGCGTTCGGCCGTTGCAAGGTGGTGAGGCGATGGCAGACCTGCTCGAAGCCGGAATTGAAGCGCTGCGCCAGCACGTGGATGTCGTAGTTGAGCGCTTCGGCAGCGGCGAGGAAGGCCGGGTAGGGCATCATCACGCTAGCGGCGAAATAATTGCCGAGCGTGATGCGGAACAGCCGGCGCGGCGCGTCGTCGAGCGGCCCGGCTCGGCCGATGATGGTCTCCAGGGCTTGCGCGCATTCGCCAAGCCCGAGCTGAAACGCGAGCTGGAAGGCGCGGCCGGGCGGATCGACCAGTTCCGAGATCAGGAGCTGGCGGCGGTGGCGGTCGAAGCGGCGCAGCGTCTCGCGCATCACGTCGACGGGCATGATGCGGGTCTGGATCGAATGCTTTTCGCGCAGGCGCTCCACGAGCGCGGCATAGAGCCCTTCGGCCGGCACGTTCAATTCGTCCCGCAGGTTTTCCGCGGCCTGCTCGAGCTCGGGGAAATAATTGCGGTTGGCCTCGATCAGTTCGCGCACGCGCTCGACCGGGTTGGCCTCATAGCGCGTGCCGACATCGCGGTCGGCCATTTGCGCGGCCGCCAGCGTCTCGCCCTGACGCGCCTCGGTATAGGCCGCGTAGAGCCGTTGCAGCGCATGGGTGACGCCGGGACAGAGCTCGGCGAGGTCGCGCAGTTCCTGCTTGGGCACGTCGATCTGGCGGAACAGGGGATCGGAGAAGATCTCGTTCAGTTCGGCGAAGAAGCGGTCCTCGTCGGCGGTGGCGAGGTCGCGCAGATCGAGATCGTAGGTCTCGGCCAGCCGCAGCAGGATCTGCGCGGTCACGGGTCGCTGGTTCCGCTCGATCAGATTGACATAGCTCGGCGAGATCCCGAGCCCCTCGGCGATCTGGGTCTGCGACAGCCCCAATTGCTGCCGGATCCGCCGGAAGCGCGGGCCGACAAACAGCTTTTTCCCGGATTCGGCGGGCATTTTCACGTCTCCTGGCACATCAAGGTCAGTCTCTCTGACCTATATGTTACAATTTTTACAAAGTAACATCTATTACATGTTCTGATGTTACATGACATCACCATTCAAATACAAGGCCTCTGTACGAACTTCTCTTTCTCGCGTTTATCTCATGACACGCATTTCGCAATGCATTGTCAAAAATGTCGATGACAAGGCCTTTCGCTTTGCCATCCGTCAAAAGGGATCAGGCACATGAACTACCAGCCCCGCGGTATCAACACCCTCCAGGGCCCGGCCTCGTATCAGAGCGAGATCGACGCGGCCCGGGCGCTCCTCGAGACCCAGCCGACCTGGAACGGGGTCTCGGCCGAGGCTGTCGCGCGCATGCGCCTTCAGAACCGTTTCAGGACCGGTTTGGACGTTGCCCGTTACACCGCCGCGCTGATGCGCGCCGACATGGCGGCCTATGACAAGGATCCGACCAAGTACACCCAGTCGCTCGGCTGCTGGCACGGCTTCATCGCCCAGCAGAAGCTGATCTCGGTCAAGAAGCATTTCGGCGGCAAGACCGATCGCACCTACCTGTATCTCTCCGGCTGGATGATCGCCGCGCTGCGCTCCGAGTTCGGACCGCTGCCCGACCAGTCGATGCACGAGAAGACCTCGGTGCCGGCGCTGATCGAGGAACTCTACACGTTCCTTCGCCAGGCGGATTCCCGCGAGCTCAACGACATCTTCCGTGCGCTCGACAAGGCGCGCAAGGAAGGCGACAAGACGCGCGAGAAGGAGCTGATCGCGAAGATCGACAACTTCCAGACTCACGTCGTTCCCGTCATCGCCGACATCGACGCGGGCTTCGGCAATGCCGAGGCGACCTATCTGCTCGCCAAGAAGATGATCGAAGCGGGCGCCTGCGCGCTCCAGATCGAGAACCAGGTCTCGGACGAGAAGCAGTGCGGTCACCAGGACGGCAAGGTCACCGTTCCGCACGAAGTGTTCATCGCCAAGATCCGCGCCTGCCGCCACGCCTTCCTCGAGCTCGGCGTCGAAGACGGCGTCATCGTCACCCGCACCGACTCGCTCGGCGCTGGTTTGACGCAGCAGATCGCCGTCAGCCACAAGCCCGGTGACATCGGCGACCAGTACAACAGCTTCCTCGATTGCGAGGAAGTCACCGCGGCGAACGCCCGCAACGGCGACGTCATCATCAACCGCAACGGCAAGATGATGCGTCCGAAGCGGCTGCCCTCGAACCTCTACCAGTTCCGTCCCGGCACGGGCGAGGACCGCTGCGTGCTCGACAGCATCACCTCGCTCCAGAACGGTGCAGACCTGCTGTGGATCGAGACCGAGAAGCCGCATATCGAGCAGATCGCCAAGATGGTCGACCGCATCCGTGAGGTCATCCCGAACGCCAAGCTGGCCTACAACAACTCGCCGTCGTTCAACTGGACCATCAACTTCCGTCAGCAGGTCTACGACGCGATGAAGGAAGCCGGCAAGGATGTCAGCAAGTACAACCGCGCCGAGCTGATGAAGCCGGAATACGACGATACGCCGCTGGCGATCGAAGCCGACGAGCGCATCCGGACCTTCCAGGCGGATTCGGCCAAGCGCGCCGGCATCTTCCATCACCTGATCACGCTGCCGACCTACCACACCGCGGCACTGTCCACCGACAACCTCGCCAAGGAGTATTTCGGCGAGCAGGGCATGCTCGGTTACGTCAAGAACGTGCAGCGCCAGGAGATCCGTCAGGGCATCGCCTGCGCCAAGCACCAGAACATGGCCGGCTCCGACATCGGCGACGATCACAAGGAGTACTTCGCAGGTGAGGCTGCCCTGAAGGCGGGCGGCGCTCACAACACGATGAACCAGTTCGGCTAACGCCATCCAAGAGGAGACTGACAATGACCAAAGGCAGCAATTTCTGGGTGATCGGCGGCGAGTTCGGCTCGATGAACTTCCACAAGCTGGTCGAGGGCTCGGCGCAGGTGCAGGGTCCGTTCAAGACCCGCAAGGAAGCCGAGGACGCCTGGCGCTCGGTTTCGGAAGAGAACCGCCACAAGGCCGGCGTCCGCTTCTCGATCGTGGAAGAGCCGTCGCGGGTCTCGGCCTGACGGCTGGCTGACAAACTCTAAGAAGACGTCCAAGGACGGAGGGTCCCATCCGGCGCAAGCCGGGTGGGATCGTCTGTTTTTGGCACACATCAACGGCCTGTGGGCACGGTAAGTGTCTGGAATAACGAGCCCTTTGCGGACCTTATGGTTGCTGATAGGTTAATGGGGAGAGTTGAGGACGAGGCCGGCAATGTCAGAGCCCGAAACCAGCGGTACCCATCCCAGCCAGCCGCGCCCGATGCGGTTGCGCGATGCGCTGCTGCGCGCGCGGATCGAAGCCGCCGACCGGACCGGGGTGGTCGTCGATCTCAGGGACGCCGAGGTAGCGCGGCTCGAGATCCTCAACGACGCGCTCGATCCGCTGTTCGCCCAGGTGCCCGACCAGATCGATCTGTTCGACCGCGGCATCAGCCAGGGCGATACGCCCAGGCTCTGGATCGACGTCGTCGCCCACATCATGATGGGGCGCGACAAGCGGCAGTACCGCTTCGTCCAGGACACCCGCTTCGGCCGCATCGTGCTCGCCGAATCGCACGACACGGCGGTGATCGTCGACGCCGTGACCGACTACGTCGCCCGCCGCATGATCGAGCGCGAGCGTGCGATGGTGGTGCCGTCAGAGCCGAAGGAGGAGATCGCGGAGCAGCCGCGCCGCTCGCGCGTCTGGCCGTTCCTGTTCGGCTTCATCCTCGGTGCCGCCGCACTGTTCGGTGTCGCCGTGCTCGCGGCGTTGCGGAGCTGGTGATTGCTTGCGCAGTCCGTGCTCGCGCCGACACGCGCGATTCAGAGCAGCCGCGCGCGCTTGATCTCCCGGATCTGCAAGCCATGATCGATGCTCCGCACGATCTGCTCGCAGCGCCAGCCGGTATTGTCCTTCTCGATCTCAAACAGATTGTAGGCGGCCGCCGGATAACGCCCGTGCGCGAGCGCCGAGGCCGACGGCACGCCGATCGCGGGAATGTTGCCGTTGGGGCCTTCGAACCACATCGTCGAATGAATGTGGTCGTGTCCGTGCAGGATCAGCTCGACGCCATGGCGCTTGAGCAGCGCCAGCAGGCCTGCGGAATCCGTCAGCCGCTTCTGGCGCGCGACGGACTTGAGGGGATGATGCACCAGCAGCACGCGGAAGACTTCCTCGGCAGCAAGCCGGTCGAGAACGTTTTCAAGATCTTTGAGCTGATCGCGACCGAGCGTGCCCGTCGCCATCAAGGGCGGCGTCGGCACGGCACTGGAGAGGCTGATCAGCGCGGCTGGGCCGCGCCGGCGCACGCCGGGAAAGCCGATGCGGCCGTCGTCGCCGGCAAGATAGGGCGCAAAGGTCTCGCCGAAGCGATGAAAGGTAGCGCGGACATAGGCGTCGTGATTGCCGGGGATCGTGGTGACGCGATCGGGCGGGCCGACCTCGTCGAGCCAGGCGCGCGCCGGCGCGAACTCCGCCTCCATCGCCAGATTGACGAGATCGCCTGTCACGGCGATGTGGTCCGGCGCCTGCGCCTGCAAATCGGCGACCAGCGCGTCGAGCACCTCGCGGCGCTGGTATTTGTGGCGGTTGCGCGTCCAGTTGACGTAGCCGAGCGCGCGCTTGCCTGCGAGCTCGATCAGCCGCGGCTTCGGCAACGGCGGCAGGTGCGGGTCGGACAGATGGGCGAGCGTGAAGGGTGCCAAGAAAGATGTCATCGCGCGCGATTGCCTCGCTATTCCCCTGCTGTAATGGCAAGGTCGCCGGCAACGCGCAAGCGAAGCCTGAGAAGGCGCATCACGAGAGGCTAATGGCGAAGCGCCTGGACCAGATCCGACGGAGATTCGAGCCGCTGCTGCGGCGATTCTTCCACGCCTATTTCCTGGTGGTCCGAGGCATGACGCTCGGCGTCCGGGCCGTGGTGCTCGATGCCGACGGCAGGGTGTTCCTGGTCAAGCACAGCTACGTCTCGGGCTGGTATCTGCCGGGCGGCGGCGTCGACTTTGGCGAGACCATGGAACAGGCGATGCGCCGCGAGCTCAAGGAGGAGGGCGATATCGACCTGACCGGGGAGGCCATGCTGCACGGCATCTTCCTCAACAGCCACGTCTCCCGCCGCGACCATGTCGCGGTCTACGTCGTCAGGCATTTCCGCCAGGACCGCCTGCCGGAGCCCAATCGCGAGATCATCGAATGCGGCTTCTTCGACGCCGCTTGCTTGCCCGAGGGGACCACGAACGGTACACGGCTGCGGCTCGCTGAGGTGCTGGATGGCAAGCCGCTGATGACGACGTGGCGCTGAGGGCCGGCTATGCTAGTAACCCGTCCGAACGGGCGCCACGGAAACCTGATGAAAGCTGCAAAACTTGCCTTAGGCCTGATCTGCCTTGCAATCCTCGCCAGCAACATTTGGACAATGTCGCGCTGGAGCGAGGCGCGCGGGGTCTATGACGACATCTGCTATCTCCGTCAGGCGCATCTGTTCCAGCGCTTCGGCGCCGGCGGGCTCGATACCAACGCTATCAGGGATGACGATCGCTATTTCGAAGGCAAGATGAAGGAGATCGGTTTCGCCGAGTGGAAGGATCCGATCCGCTGGCCCTGCCACAACCCGATGCCAAGCGGCAAGGTCGTGTTGCAATATCCGCCCGGCACCGGCTTTCTGCTGGCGCTGTTTCCCGAGGGACATCAGGTGGTGCCGCTCTACATTGCCGCGAGCCTGATCGTCTGCGGCCTCGCGCTATCAGGCATTTTCCTGGCGCGGACGCTGCCGTCGCTCGTTCGTGCAGGCCTGTTCGGCGCGCTTGCCGTGTACCTCATGATCAATCCGGCCAAGGCGAGCTATTCGGTCGCGCCGACCATGGCGCTGTGCGCCGTCGCCGGCTTCCTGACGGCGCTGTGGCTGGCCAGGGACAAGCGCAGCATCTTGCTGATCGCGCTCACCGGCCTTCTGCTCGGCGCGTCCGTCAATTTCAGGCTGCCGAACGCGCTGCTCGCGGCGGGCTATTTCCTGTTCCTCGGTATTCCCTTCCTGTGGACGCGCTCGCTCGCGACCTTCGTGCAGGGACTCGCCTTCGGTGCCGGCGTGCTTGTCGGCATGGCGCCGACGCTGGCCGCCCAGGCCATCAATGCCGGCAGTGCGCTGGCCACGACCTATGGCAGTGCCGACGTGGTCGCGCCGGCCCTCGATCTTGCGGTGTTCGGCCAGTATCTGCGCGACATGCAGTTCGTGCTGATCGTGCTTGCGATCGGCGCGACGGCCTGGCTGTTGCGGGCCGGCGAGGGCCATGTGCGTCAGGCAGCCTTCGTGGTTGTCGGCAACCTCGTCGTCAATCTCGGCTTCTTCATGAGCCATCCGATCTTCACGCCGTACTATGTCGTGCCGATCGCGATGCTGTCGCTGTGGACGTTGTCGTTCGCCCGGCTGCTGCAGCCGGCCGAGGCGCGTGAGGCGGCACCGGTCCGGACCGACGCGGCCGGCCTCGGAGCGCAGCCGCGATGACATCGGCGCAACCCCGCATCGCCGTGCTGGTGCCCTGCTACAACGAGGAGGCCGCGGTCGCGACCGTCGTCGAAAATTTTCGCAGCGCGCTGCCCGCGGCGGAGATCTACGTCTACGACAACAATTCGCGCGACCGCACTGCGGCTGTTGCGCGCGAGGCCGGCGCGATCGTGCGCAGCGAGCGGCGGCAGGGCAAAGGCCATGTCGTACGGCGCATGTTCGCCGACGTCGAGGCCGACATCTACGTGCTGGTCGATGGCGACGCCACCTACGACGCGCCGAGCGCTCCACGCATGATCGACAAGCTGCTCGACGAGCATCTCGACATGGTGGTCGGGCTCCGTATCGACCAGTCGCAGGCGGCCTACCGTCTCGGCCATCGCACCGGCAACCGCATGCTGACCGGGTTTCTGGCCTGGACTTTCGGCCGCGATTTCCAGGACATCCTGTCCGGCTACCGCGTGTTCTCGCGCCGCTTCGTCAAATCGTTCCCGGTGCTGTCGGATGGTTTCGAGATCGAAACCGAGCTTGCGGTCTATGCGCTGGAATTGTCGTTGCCGGTCGCCGAACTCGAGACGCCCTATTACGCGCGACCCGAGGGATCGTTCTCGAAGCTCAACACCTGGCGCGACGGCTTTCGCATTCTCGGCACCATGCTGAAACTCTACCGCGCGGAAAAGCCGCTGCGCTTCTTCGGCGCCATCGGCATCCTGCTGGCGGTGGTGTCGGTCCTGCTCTCGATCCCCATCGTGATCACCTTCATCGAGACCGGGCTGGTGCCGCGGCTGCCGACCGCCGTGCTGTCGATGGGCCTGATGATCATGGCGATGCTGTCGGTCTCCTCGGGCCTCGTGCTCGACACCGTGACGCGGGGGCGGCGGGAGATGAAGATGCTGGCCTATCTGTCCCAGCCGGCGCCGAAAACGAGCTGACGACGAGCGCGCTCCCATGGACGGCAGGACGTCCAGATGCTACTCCGATTCCTCTATTGACGCGTTTTCTCAACGCGAACCGGGATTCACTTCGCTCGAAAACGCTTTGGCAACATGAACGATCTCTCCATCACCATCCGTCCCGAAGCCCCAGGCGACGCCCAGGCGATCGAGCGGCTGCACGAGCGCACGTTCGGCCCCGGCCGTTTCGTGCTGAGCGCCTACCGCATCCGCGAGCACGTCGACCATCTGCTCGACGTCTCCTTCACGGCCCGCATCGGAACGCTGCTGGTCGGCTCCGTCAGGCAATTGCCGATCATGATCGGCGAGACGCCGGCGCTGCTGCTCGGGCCGCTCACGGTCGAGCCGCCGTTCCGCAGCCGCGGCATCGGCCGCATGCTGATGGAGCGGGCCTTGAAGGACGCCAAGGACAAGGGACATCGCATCGTGCTGCTGGTCGGCGACGAGCCCTATTACAGCCGCATTGGATTCAAGCTAGTCCCCAAGGGCCGCGTCACCATGCCGGGCCCGGTCGATGCCGCGCGCGTCCTGGTGTTCGAGCTCGCTGACGGCGCGTTCGAGGGCGTCTCGGGCGCGGTTGCTCCGGACTGGAGCAAGGCGCGGGGGTAACGGACCAGCCACAAGTCGAGGCTCACATGTTCCGCGTCACAGCCGATTCATTGCAGGCCTATCTCGATTTCGATCCCGAGCGAAAGCGCGATCTGACCGAGTTGCACGAGCTGATTGTCGCCGCCGCGCCGGCCCTCAAGCGCCATTTCCATCAGGGAACGCCGGCGGGAGAGGCGGGCATGCGCATGAAGATGATCGGCTATGGCAAGTTTCGCTACGCCATCAAGTCGGGAAGAAGCACGGACTGGCCGGTGATCGGCGTTGCGCTCCAGAAGAACTACATCAGCGCGTACGTGACGGTAACCAGGCAAGGCGCGCCGCTCGTGTCCCGCTATGCCGGCAAGCTGGGCGAACTGCGCATGGGCGGCAACAATTTCAGTTTCGAGCGGTTCGACGATCTCAAGCAGGATACCGTATCGACGCTGTTCGCAGAGGTTGCCGGCATTTTCGAAGCGGATCCCGAAAATCCCGTTCGCTATATGCAGGGCTCCTGATCCGCCGGCGCCGCACCAAGGTGTAAGCCCCTGTGCGCGGCGCCTTCTCTCGAGCCAAGCGCGCTTACGCACGGCTGTGCCATCATATCGACGGGATCGTCTCTCCGCGCCGGCTCCCTAAGCCTTGATCGCAAGCTTGCGGATCTTCTCGCGATCCTTGCCGTCGACCCAGACACATAGCGTCAATCCGTAGCGACAGGCTTCCACGGCAAGATTGCCGATGTTTCTGGCCCGGCTGTGGAACACATGCGTCTCGCTGCAATCTTCGAGAATGAAGCCGGTGAACTCGCCGTGGCAGTCGTACAGAACCTCGCAGACCTTGCCGCAACGCTCTCGCTCGGGTTCATGCGGCCGCTTCGGCAAGGGTGGCACAAAGGTCAGCGAAGGCGGCACGGCACTCGCATTGCCGCCGAGGCCGTCGACGCGGTCGGAGATGTACTTGATGTAGCGGACCAGCACCGGGTGCCAGCGATTGGACGGTGACATCTGCTCCAGCCGCCATTTCATGATTGCGAGCGTCGTCTCTTCGGCAGGGAGGATCTTGTCGCCCGTGGTCACGGGAATGCGGATCTGGAACGTGCCGACGACGTAGCGCCATTGAGTCAGCCGCTCCACCTCCGTCGGCTTGGTGCGATGGGGTTTGGAGCTGCCCTTGGCGGTTCCCACCTGCGCCGTCTTGCCGTCGGCATGCACCAATGCCGGCGCGGTCTGCAGCTTGGGGCCGGGCGGCGGAGGTGGAGGCGGCAATGGCTTGCCGATGCGCGTGCCGAGCCGTTTGACCGTCACGTCGAACACCTGTCCGCTGCGAACGCCTTGGGGAAGGTCGATGGTGATGAGGCCGGCGAAATTGTCGCCGGCGCCCGGCGGAATCGGCACGTAGCTGACGCCGCGCGTGATCGGGATCCGGATCGTATTGGCATCGCTCATGCCGAGCGGCGAGACGCCGTAGAAGGCCTTGGCGAGCGCCAGCACGTCGCTGGCATGCACCTGCGGCCAGTACAGCGAGGCGACTGAGCCTGTCGGCACGCTGCCCCATTCGATCATCAATTCGTCCGGGTAGATCGTGTTCGGCCCTAGCGGCGCACGGACGGCGCGGCCTGGCTTCGTGTCGAAAGTCTGTGGAATGCGATGTGTGGCTGCGGGGCCCGGATTGTCGGAGCGCGTCACCTGGAGGTTGCGCTGTGCGAGCTGGTCCCAGGACAGCGGCGAGACGCCCTGCGGAATCGGCGCATCGTCGAAGGCGATCTGCGCGACAATGCAATGGTGCGTGCCGTTCAGATAGGTCTGCACCTGCGCGCCGTTGATGACGTTGCCGCTGTCGTAGAGATTGAGGAAACAGCCGTAATATCCCCAGAGCTGATCCTGATGGTCGGGGATCGCCAGCGTCTGGATGTTGGGGCCGCCGGCATAGTCGGTCTGGCTCGAAAAATTGTTGGTGGCGAAGAACGGAATCGAGGTGTTGCCAGCACCCAGCCTCGGCGACCCCGGCTTGCCGGCGGCATCGTTGTTGGAGAGATAGGCGCCGTTGATGTCATAGTCGGTGTCGTTGGTCTGGGTGGTGAACAGCCTGAAGAAAACGCGGACATTGTTGGCCATCGATCCCGCGGAGCCACGCAGGCGCACGCGCGCGACGGCGAAGCTGTAATTGTTTTCGATGCTGATATTGGGCGGGAACGTGCCGCTGATCTGCACGGTGAATGGGTTCACGGACGAGTCGCCCTGGTTGGCGTCGCCCTGGTCGGGCAGGATCGTCGTGAACGGATCGGGGCCGTTCGGATTGGTGAAGCCGTTGGCCGCGGAATTCCAGCGCGACAGCAGGTCCTGGATATAGGTGTAGGCGCCGGAGACGTTGTCGGCGAGTGCGGGCACGCCGGGGATCGGCGCCGCATTCAGCGCCGGGGTGATCGTGAAGACGCGCAGGTCCTGGCTGAGATAGGGCAGGTTGCTGTGGTCCGCGTTCAAATTCGTGAAGTAAGGATCGGCGCCGGCGATCAGCTCGAACTGCATCGAGGCCTGCGAGCCGCTGACCTGTCCGGTCGCGGAGGTATTCAGCGAGACCGTGAGGTCGAATTCGGTCTCGCCGCCTGTTGGGGGGAACTGTGCCAGCAACGGCGTGTCGATATGCAGGTCGTAGGGAATTTCGATACGCTGCGGCGTGAAGTCGTTGACGCCGCTCTCGAACTGCACGCCGGTGGGACTGGGCGTGATCGCCACGCCGGCAAGGCTCGAGAACGAGCCGCCGAAACTTCCGACCGTGATGCCGAGCGACAGGAACGAGCTCTTGCTGAATCCCTCGATGAAGATCGTGAAGGCGTTGGGAACGTAGCCTCCTTGCGTGTTGATGATGTCCTGCGTCTCGTCCTTGCCGAACGTGTTCTTGCCGGCACCGAAGGAGACGCGCGCGATCGGGAAGGGATTGTTTCTATTGGGGCCGGAAATCGACGCGGTCGTACCGGGCGGATAGACACTCTCGACGAGACCGAGGAAGATCGGGAACGGGTTGGAATTGTCGCTGGTCACGGCGTGATAGACGCTAGCCAGGTTGGAATTGTAGTTCGCAATGATCTGGTTGATGCTGAAGCCGAGCTGGACGTTGAGGTAGTAGATGAAGCCGAGCGCGCAGCCGTAGCTGACGGGATCGCCGTCGCCGTGCACGAACGTGCCGTCGCTCACGGTCGAGCCGGTATAGGTCGTGTTGACCCAGTCGCCGCGCGCCGGGTTCGGCAGGATCGTTCCCTGATTGGGGTTGCCGTCTCCGTTCAGCCAGTTCGCGACGAACGAGCTGTAATAATTGTCATGGCCCTGCTGGAAGCGGGTGATGGCCGACCAATGCGACAAGCCTTCGCCGCTGCTGTCACCGGCGTTCCAATTGCCGCGAATGCCCATCAGCACCTCGACCCACTCGGCAATGAACACCATGCCGACGCGCTGCGCCGGCAGCGGCGCGTCGCTCATCAGGTTTTGCGAGTCGAGGCTGATCGGATTGCCGACGCCGTTGTTGCTGGCGCCGGGAAAGGAGAAGCCTCCGCCCGAAAGGGCAGAGTCGGCCTGATCGAGGCGAACCTCTTGCCGCGCGCCGGTGCCGAACTGGCTGGAGGGTGTGCCGAACCAGCCGGTGGTGACGTTGAACTCGTTCTCGATGACGCTCAGCGAGGGACTGATGTTGCTGAGCAGGGAATTGGCGTTGTTGATGACGTTGGTCTGGTCGGCGAGCGAATTCTCGTATCGTATCCAGAAATTGGTGGTCTTGCCGGCGCCTTGTCCAATATCGGTCAAGCTGGTGCTGCTGAGAGCCATATTGCTACTCCTTGAAACTGAAATGTCTCGCGATCGCTTCTGGTTTGCGCAGGCGCGGCTTCGAGAAAATTCCGCAGTTCAAGGTGCTATGGCTTGCAGACGCTTGGCCTCGCCTGCGCGCAATTAAATCTGGCTAGTTGTCCGGCAGGTTGAACGCAAGCAATGCGATCGTTGCAGGCCGAATTCGGCACGGGCAGTGTTGAAATCACAACCTGCCATGGTGCTCAATACAATTGCACGCTAATAGAGCTTCAAGAGGAGATGCTACCACAGGTTTGAAGGAGGGGTTGATCACGCTTGCGGCAAATCCGTCGCTGAGTGGCTGCAGCTTTGTGAACTGGATAACATCCAAGCTGAATTCTGAATGCGCAAAGGCGGACACGCTATACCGCTCGCGCTGTTTATGCCAAAAGCGGCAGGCGAAGCTGACGAAGGACATGTGAAGTTTGGCTGCATCGAAGAAGGGCGCCTCGCCCGCGGAACGCCAGAACGGGATCGATCGGACCATCGATCTCCTGGAAGCACTGCTGCATTTGCGCGCGCCGTCCAAACTCAGCGATCTCGCCAAGCAGATGGGCGCGCCGCGCTCGACCGTCTATGCCATCGCCAACCGCCTGATCGAAGCTGACCTGCTCGAGAACGTCGGCGACGGCGGCCAGGTCTATTTCGGCAAGGCGGTGCATCTCTACGGGCGGGCCTATGCGGAGGCCAATCCGCTGCATCGCCGATGCCGCGAAGCGCTCGACCGGCTCGCGACCCAGCACAGCGCCACGGCGCAGCTCTGCGCGCTGCGTGGCCGCAAATATGTGGTGGTCGATACCAGGGACGGGTCGGGCCTGTTTCGGATCACCACGGATGTCGGCATCGAGGTGCCGCTGCCGTGGACGGCATCGGGCCGGCTGCTGCTCGATCACATGAGCCCGGCGGAGATTCGTGCGTTCGTTCCGAAAGAGGATTTTCGTCTTCCTGACGGCCGCGTGCTCGATGTCGATGATTTCATCAAGGACGTCGCACGCGCGAGGCGTGACGGCAAATGCGTGACAACGGCGCTGTCCGATCGGTTCACCTCGTGTCTTGCGGCGCCCATCCGTGACAAGAAGGGTGTCGCGGTTGCGACGCTGTGCTTCGTGGTTCCCGCAGATTCGGTGAAGGAGCGCAGGACCGCGCTGCTCGACGATCTGGTCGCCACCGCAACCGAACTCTCCGATCGCACCTGAGCTGAGTCCTTTCGGCGGCGCTGTGACCGATGTTCCCGCATCGTGTCACGCGTCGTCGTTGCGCGTCCCGATGTTCGCGCACGCAGCGCACAACGTTCGGCAAATGCGCCTCGCGGCGGGAGGGACTAGAATGTCCGGGCTTGACATCACGCCGCCGCAATAACTAACGTGTCGCTATAAGATAATATTGTCCACTATAAGAGACAACGTAGCTGCAGGCGCGATGAGATTCTCTCGTCCCGATGTCGGGGCGGGAGACGCGTTCCTGCGTGTTCAAGCGAGGATTCGAAAATGGCGAATGCAGGACAACAGGTACCCGGACGACGCTGGCTGATCGGTTGTCTGCTCGGCGTCGGAATTCTCATCAACTACATCGATCGGGTCGGGCTCTCCGCCGCGACGCCCGAGCTGACGAAGGAACTCGGCCTCACCGCGACCGACATCGGCCTGCTCGGCAGCGCGTTCTTCTGGACCTATTCGCTGCTGCAGGTCCCCGGCGGCATGGTGCTCGACCGCTTCGGCGTCACCATGGTCGGCCGAGCCTCGAGCTTCCTCTGGGCTGTCGCCGCCACCATCACCGCGCTCGCCAGCGGATTGTGGGGCATTGCCGCAGCGCGCCTGCTGCTCGGTGTTGCTGAAGCGCCGGCGTTTCCGGCAAGCCAGAAGGCGACCGGCCACTGGTTTCCCCTCGACGAACGCGCGCGCTCGACCGCGATCTTCGATTCCGCCGCCAAGTTCTCCAACGTGATTGGCGTGCCGCTGGTCGCCTATGTGATCTTTCTCTATGGCTGGCGCTGGGGCTTTGGCGTCACCGCCGTGCTGAGCTTCCTCTATTTCGTCGCCTACTACGTCATCTATCGCAACCCGAGCGAAGATCCGAAGCTCTCGAAGGCGGAGCATGATTACATCATCGCCGGCGGCGGCACGCCCGAAGGTCCCGCTGCAGTGGGACAGAGCCGCATGCTCGGCTACCTCCTGCGCAACCGCAAGGTCTGGGGCCTGACCATCGGCTTTTCGGCCTATGGCTACACCTTCTACCTCTTCCTGACCTGGCTGCCGGGCTATCTCGCCCAGACCATGCACATGAACCTGATGTCGGCCGCGGGCTATTCGACCATTCCGTGGATCTTCGCGACCTTGGCGGACCTCCTGATCGGCGGCTTCCTGGTGGATCATCTGATCGCGCGTGGCTACGACTCGACGCGGGTGCGTCAGTCGGTGATCATCGTCGGCATGCTGATGGGGCTCGCCGTGATCGGCGCCGCCTTCACGGTGAAGCCGGGCTGGGCGCTGTTGTGGCTGTCGATCGCGATCTCGGGGCTGTCAGCCGCAGCTCCCGTCGGCTCCTCGATCGTGTCGCTGATCGCGCCCAAGGGCGGGGCGGGAACCGTCGGCGGCATTCTGAATTTCACCAACAACATGATGGGTGTGCTCGCGCCGATCGTGACCGGCGTGGTGGTCGACTGGACTCAATCCTTCGCCGGTGCCTTCATGATCGCGGGCGTCGTGCTGCTGATCGGCATCTTCTTCTATGTCGTGGTGCTCGGCCGCATCGAGCCGATTCCCGATTTCGAGGAGGTACCGCCGGCCGGCGCGGTGCCTGTTCACTGAGGAGAGGGGCATGCCCCGGAGTTCCAGCAGCAAGGACACGCTGATCCGCAACGCCAGGCTGATCGACGGCACCGGCGCGCCGTGGTTCGAGGCCGACCTGCGCATCAGCGGCAACCGCATCGCGGCGATCGGCGCCGCCTTGCCGGCGGAGGACGCCGACATCGTCGACGCGCGCGGGTGTTATCTGGCGCCCGGCTTCATCGACGCCCATTGCCACGACGATCTGATCTGCCTGCGCGAGCCTGACAGGCCCGAGAAGGTGTTGCAGGGCGTGACCACGCTCGTGGTCGGCAATTGCTGCTTCTCGCTCTATCCGGCGACCGCGGGCTCCGCCGAGATGCTGCGGCTGCATTTCTCGGGACTCGCCGGCGAGACTCAGGCGGACGAAGTGTTCGACAGTTTCGACGGCTATCGGCAGGCCCTGGAAGGGCCAGGCGTGGCGCTCAACCTCGTTTCGCTGGTCGGACACGCCGCGATCAGGCTCGCCGTGCTCGGTTACGAGCGCCGCGCGGCGAGCGGCGAGGAGATCGCGGCGATGCAGGCGCTGCTGGCGCAGCAGCTCTCGCAAGGCGCGGCCGGCCTGTCGCTCGGCCTCGTCTATCCGCCGAGTGCTTATGCCGACACCAACGAACTGAACGCGCTGGCGGAGACCGTGCGAGCGCACGGCAAGCTGCTCACCGCGCATGTCCGCAGCTATGAAGCGGGCCTCTTGCCATCCATCGACGAGTTCATCGCGATCCTGCGCGCCTCGGGCGCAGCGGGACTGCTGTCGCATCTGCAATCGGCGGGAAAGCCGAACTGGGGCGCGATCCCCAAGGCGCTCGACCGGCTGGAGGCCGCGCGCGCGGAGGGGATCGACATCTCCTTCGACATGTATCCGTACCCCGCCGGCAGCTCCTACATGCTGCAATTGCTGCCGCCGGCGGCGCTCGAAGGCGGTATCGATGCCCTGCGCGCGCGGCTGCGCGATCCGGCCAGGCGCGAGGCGCTGCGCGTGCTGGTGGAGGAGGGCGATCCCGATCCGCATGCCGCGCAGTCCAAGATCGTGCTGATCGGCTGGCACAATGTGCGCATCTCCGCCACCGCCAATCCCGCGCTGAAGCCGCTCGAGGGCAAGTCGATGGTCGATGCCGCGCGCGAGCTCGGCATCTCCCCGTTCGATCTGATGGTTCGGTGCATCGAGGAGGACCAGGGCCAGACCGGCATCATCATGTTCCAGCTCGATGAGGCCGATCTGCGTGCGGCCTTCACTCATCGCCTGCACATGGTCGGCTCCGACGGCATTCCCCGCCCGGGCACCAAGCCGCATCCGCGCGCCTATGGCAGTTTCCCGCGTGTCGCCGGCCGGCTGACGCGCGAGCAAGGCTGGCTGACGCTCGAAGATGCCGTGCGGCGGATGACCGCGATGCCGGCGCAACGCTTCGGCCTCTCCGACCGCGGCATTCTTCGGCCGGGCATGATCGCGGATCTCACGCTGTTCGACGAGACCATCATGGACAAGGCGACGTTCGAGACGCCGACGGAAATGCCCGCGGGCATCCGTTCGGTTTTCGTCGCCGGCGAGGCTGTGGTCGCAGGCGGTCGCAGCACCTTCGCGCGGCCCGGCCGGGCCTTGATCACGGGATGACGGCCCCGCAATCTCAGCCATCACACACAGGACGATTCGCAATGACGCTGAAACGATATGGCGCGGCCGGCGGCACCGGTACCGGCGGCCAGCACCTTCCCTTTGCTCGCGCGGTGCAGGCCGACGGCTGGCTCTATGTCTCCGGCCAGACGCCGATGGAGAACGGCGAAGTGATCGAGGGCGGCATCATCCCGCAATCGCACAAGGCGATCCGCAACATGCTCGCGATCCTGACGGAGGCCGGTTACGAGCCGAAGGATGTCGTGCGTTGCGGCGTCTGGCTCGACGACCCCCGCGACTTCCAGAGCTTCAACAAGGTCTTCGCCGAATATTTCGGCGCCAATCCGCCGGCGCGGGCCTGCGTGGTGTCGAGCATGGTGGTGGACTGCAAGGTGGAAATCGACTGCGTCGCCTATCGCAAGTGAAGCGCCACCTGTTGCGCCGGAGCCCGCAGGCCCAGGCGCAAATGCTCTGTTTAGCTAAAGTGGAATGCGTTTTGGTTGAATCAGTATAGTCCGCGAACTCCGAACACCTCTCCCCGTCGGGGAGAGGTGTTCCCGGACGCCGATCGAGCCTGACTCGATCCCGCTCTAGAACCGCTGCGAGACGCCGAAATAGAATCCGCGGCGGGGTCCGTATTGCGGGGCGAATACGCCGATGCCGGAGCCGTCGCGGATCTGGTAGATCGTGTCGAACGCATTGACCACGTCGAATCGCACCGTCGTCGGCTTGTTCGGCGCGACGATGTTGAAGTCGTGCGAGAGGCCGAAATTGACCTGCGTGTATCCGGGCAAATGATCGGTGTTGGCAAAGCCCGAGCGAAGGCCACTGCCATAGACCATCGACACGCTATAACGCGTGCCCTCCCAGAGATAGGAGGCGCCGGCCGACGCCGACAGCATCTGCGCGTGGTCGGTGTAGATGTAGTGGCCGTCGATATAGGAGAGCTCGTCCGCGCCGAACAGATACTGGTTCGAGACCACGTTGGTCGCGATCTGCTTGGCCCAGGCGAGGTTGGCGTAGGCGCTGAAATTGCCGTTCTTGTAGGTCGATTTCAGCTCGACGCCGACATTCTCGCCGCGATCGTAGTTGAAGCCGCTCAACACATAGGCCGCGCCGAACTGGCCGTCGTCGAGCAGGTCGCGCGCCTTCTTGTAGTAGGCGTCGGCGCCGACCTCGAGGCCGGGGATCGCATAGACCTTCTGCGTCACACCGACGTCGAACACGTGCGACCGCTCCGGCAGCACCGGGCTGTTCTGCCCGACCTCCGGCGTCTGCGTGTTCGCGGGCGCGCCGGGCGGAGTGACCAGCGCTAGATTGACGGGCGCGGCGATCACCTGCGAGGGCGGCGTGAAGTTGCGTGCATAGCCGGCGTGGAACGTGGTGCCCTCGAACGGTTTCCAGGTCAGGCTGACGCGCGGGCTGAGCTGGTTCGCATCGACATATTGGTACATCTGGTCGAAGCGCAGGCCGGCATTCAGGGTAAGATTGTTGGTGATCTTCCATTCGTCCTGCACGTAGGTCCCGATCAGCCAGCCGGTCTTGGCGCTGGAATCGAACACCGAGAACGGCGCGTCGATCGTGCCTGCGCCCGGATCGGCGGGATCGACCAGCGGCAACACCGTGGTCCCGCTGTTGACCAGCGTTCGCTCCGCGCTCACCGACAGGCCGAAGCGCAGCGTGTGTGCATAGCCAATGCGCCAGGCGGTGTCCTGCTGAAGGCCGTTGACCACGCTCTGGCGGTAGACGTCCGAGGACGCGCCGTTGAAGACGAGATCGCCGATCGGATCGGGGTAGAAGTGCAGCAGGCTGGTGCGATTGAAATACGAGGTCTGCGTGTCGAACTCGCCGTTCGAGGTCTGGTAGGAGACGACGTTGAACTGGTTGAACTCGTTCTGGTGCTCGTTGAGCCGCGACGAGTCGAAACTCGAGACGCCGAACGCCGTATTCGCAGGCGTCTGGCCGGGATTGTTCGGAATCTGGAACGTCGCATTCGACACGCCGCTCATGAAGGTGAGGCGGCTGGTCGGATCGATCATCGTGGAGAGATAGAGAAATCCCTTCTCCTGGTTGGTGCGGTCGTGGATCGCATTGACCGACGGCGTCGGGTTCTCGATGCCGAGATTGTTCTGGAGAAAACGTCCCGACAGGAAATACTGCGTCTGCCCCGCCGTCCCGCCGTATTCCACGTTGGTCGAGATGGTGCCGTTGCTGCCGCCATAAACGCCGACCACGCCGGAATTGTTGAAAGCATCGGCCTTGGTCTGGATGTCGAGCACGCCGGCGGTGCGCTGGCCATACTGCGCCGGCAGCGCGCCGGTGAGCAGGCTCATGCTGCCGACGATGCCGGTGTCGAGAATCTGCCCGAACGCGCCGACGCCGTCGGGAAGCATCACGCCGTTGATGCGGTATTGCAGATTGGCGTGCTCGTTGCGGATGTGCAGGTCGCCGCTCGCCGCCGAATCCTGGGTGACGCCGGGGAATTGCAGCAGCACCTTGTCGAGCGAGGCGTTACTGCCCTGCGGCAACGCCTCGATGGCCTGGCGCGTGAGCGTGTGAGCCGTCGCCCCGCCGGGCGGAAGCACGCTTTGGCGCGCGGCATCCAACCGGTTGCTCTGGCCCTCGACGGCGGCGGGCGCCTCGGCCTGCGGCCGTGCCTGCGAGGCTGAACGTCGCCTGTCGACGGCGACGCGAACTTTCGGGCGGTGCGGCGCCTGCGTTCGCTTTGGCGCATCGACCTCGACGCTGGGGAGCGTCGTCATGGGGGCCGTTGTCTGCGCCGTGGCGTTACTGCCGGGATGAAATAGGGTGAGTGCGGCGAGGCTCGAGCCCGCCAGGATTGCTTTTGAAGACACCATTGTCCTGATTTCCGATCGCGTACCGCCGCGCTCGTCCGGAGCACCTGCAGGCAGCACGCGCCGTCGACACGCGACGGATCGTGTTCGATAGCCTCGCGGAATCGGCGCAAAGCGCGGCCGACGCCGAAGGCAGCTCAATCGATCGACATCAGGAGGCGGGAGGAGCGCGCGGCTGGAACGCGTGGCTTGCCGATTCCAGATGGACGAATTCGGCATCGGTGGTGCGGTAGAGCAGTTCGACCGCCTGCGGCAAATGCAGCAGGGGCGGCGTCGCGAACACGACCGTTCCCGCCATCGCGACCAGTGCGCAGATCGCGCAATTGTCGTCGCCCGGCTTTTCGCGATCGTGATTGGTCGGTGACCGCTTCTGGACTGCCGCGCTGTCGGGCGATGCGATGCTCTTGGCGCCGTCGGCCAGTTGGGCCTGGGCGAGAGGAGCAGCCTGCGCGAACCAGTGGCTATGGCCGAAGGTCAGCGCGAACTGCACCAGCATCGCGAACATCGCGAGCCGGGCGCCGTGCCTGATATTCGACCGGAACCACTTCATCCAAAGGCACCCTACATCGCGAGCCGCCGACCTGATGTCGCGATGTTATAATGTAACATCGCCCGATCGGCTGGCGGATGTCAACCACGAGAGGATCGACGCGCATAGGCGAGCTGGCCGATGTGGTGTTCGGGCAACGAGAACACTCTCCGTTCCCCCCACAAGGGAGGAGGGAACGCACCGTCGTCCGAGCGCTAGGTGAGCCCCTCGAAGATTACCGCCCCTCGCGAACCCACGTCGCGGCAAACGCGCCGAGCAGCAGCAGGAGGCCGATCAGGCCGGCGAAGATCGGCAGCACGCCGACGCCCTTCACGACGCTGGCGTCGCGCATGCGAACGCCCATCCAGCCGTCACCTGAAAACACGCTGGTCGAGCGCACCGGGACGATGCGTGGCAGCTCGACGCTGCCGCCGTCCGCGATCCGCACTGAATTGCCGCCCGTCGCCTGCGTCAGAGGCTTCAACGTGTCGGCGGTGGAGGTGACTTCCGAAAATTCCTTCGGATTGGTCGGGCCGACATTGATCAGCGCCTTCAACGTGCCGTCGGTCGCCTGCCACAGGCCGAGCTCGTTGGCCGGCAGGCTGGCACGCCACTCGCCGGGGTCGCCGGGGCTTAGCGTCACATCATGCGACACGCCGGAGGGCGAGGTCACGCTCACGGGCTGCACGCTGTCAGCCATGGTCTGGCGCACGACCACGAGATCCTTGCCCTGCACCTGCATGCGCAGCGCCTCTTCATCGAGGTCCGGCTGCTTCATCAGCCAGTGCGACATGCGCCTGAGCAGATCCAGATGCGGACCGCCGCCCTCATAGCCGCGCGCCCACAGCCAGATGTGGTCGGACAGCAGCAGCGCGACGCGGCCCTCGCCGAAGCGCGACAGGAACAGCAGCGGCTTGCCGTCCGCGCCCGTCATGACAGGCGGGTTGACCGAATTGCGGGTTTCGACGGTGCGGAAGAAGCGGCTCCAGTGCGGCGGCTCGAACGCCGAGCCCTCGAGCCCGCGCGTCACGGGATGGCGTTTGCCGGTGTCGGAAAGATGCGCATAGAACGGCTTCTCGGTGACGCCGACCGGCTCGGCCGGCAGCACCGTGTCGAGCGGCGTGCGCCAGATGCTGGTGTTGGAGGCGTAGTCGGGACCCGCCGAGACCAGCACCGCGCCGCCGCCGCGCACGTAGCGCGCGATGTTGTCGAAATAGGCGATCGGCAGCACGCCCTGGCGGGCGTAGCGATCGAAGATGATCAGCTGGAATTCGTTGATGTGCTGCTGGAACAGCTCGCGCGTCGGAAATGCGATAAGCGACAATTCGTTGATCGGCGTGCCGTCCTGCTTCTCCGGCGGACGCAGGATGGTGAAATGCACGAGATCGACGCTGGCGTCGGACTTCAGGAGATTGCGCCAGGTGCGCTCGCCTGAATGCGGCTCGCCCGACACCAGCAGCACGCGCAGCTTGTCGCGCACGCCGTCGATGGCGACGACGGCGCGATTGTTCACCGGGGTCAATTCTCTTTCGAGCGGCGAGGCCTCGATCTCGACGATGTTGGGACCGGCATGCTTGATCTCGACGTCGACGCTTGCACTCTGGCCGCTCGAGAGCGTGCGCTCGTTGATGACCTCGCCGTCGCGGCGGACCGTGACCTTGGCGCGCTCGCCGCTGACGCCCTGGTCGTCGAGCTTGTAGGTGATGGTCTGGTTCTGGCCGACGATGCCGAAGCGCGGCGCCGCCGTGATCGCGATGCGACGGTCGCGCTCGTCCTTCTGTCCGGTGATCAGCGCCTGCACCGGCGCCTGGAAGCCGAGCGCGGCGGCGTTGGCCGGGATGTCGTGGACGCGGCCGTCGGTGATCAGGAAGGCGCCGGCGACGCGGTCGACCGGCACGTCCGACAATGCGGAGGCCAGCGCGCCGAACAGCTTGGTGCCGTCGGTCTCGCCGTCGGCCTGTCCGGCATCGACGACGCGCACCTCAAGTCCCTTGATCTTCTTCAGGCTGTCGACCAGCGCCTCCTGCGCCTTCGCGGCCTCCTGGTTGCGCTTGCCGAAATTCTGGCTCGGGCTCTTGTCGACGACGACAGCGGCGACCGAGGTGAGGGGATCGCGGTCCTCGCGCGTGAAGGAGGGATTGGCGAGCGCCAGCAGGAACAGCGCCAGCGCAGCGACGCGCACCGCCGTACCGCGCGCCCGTGCGAGCAGCAGCACGATCGCGATGAGGACGATCGCAGCGAGCGCGATCCACAGGACGATCGCGGGGACGAGCGGCGTGAAGGCGATGCCGTAGTTCATCTTGATCCTATTGGCCGAGACGTTCGATCAGGGCCGGTGCGTGCACCTGGTCGGCCTTGTAATTGCCGGTCAGGGTGTACATCACGATGTTGACGCCGGCGCGGTAGGCGAATTCGCGCTGGCGCGGCTCGCCCGGGGTCAGCGGCAGCATCGGCTGGCCGTCGGGACGGAGCGCCCAGGCGCCGGCGAGGTCGTTGGAGGTGATGATGATCGGCGAGACACCGTCGCCGCCGCGCGCGGGCCGCTGGGCGTTCTCTTCGTCGTCCTCGCGCGGCAGCGCCTCGACCCAGGTCTGGCCCGAGTTGAAGCGGCCGGGGAAGTCGCGCAGCAGGTAGAACGTCTTGGTCAGCACGTGCTCGCGCGGCACCGGCTCGAGTTCGGGCACGTCGAGCGAGGACAGGATCTCGCGCAGTGCCTGCATGCCCGGCGTTTGCGAGGCGCCGTTCTCGCCGGGCGGGGCTTCGATGGCGTCGCGGGTGTCGAAGATCACGGTGCCGCCCTGCTTCATATAGGCGTCGATCTTGTTGATGGCGTCCTGCGGCGGCTTCGGCGTGCCCGGCACGATCGGCCAGTAGATCAGCGGGAAGAAGGCGAGCTCGTCACGTGCGGGATCGACGCCGACGGGATCGCCGGCCTCGAGCGCAGTGCGCTGCGCCAGGAACAGCGTCAGGCCGGACATGCCGGCCTTGACGATGGAATCGACGTCGGCATTGCCGGTCACGACATAGGCGAGGCGGGTCTGCGACGTCGCTTTCATCGCGAAATCGTCCGACGCGCTGTCGGCGCGCGACGGCGTCGGCGAGAGCACCGCGATGCCTGCGAGCAAGACGCCGAGCAGGATCATCGCGGGCGCGGCGCGACGGCGCAGCAGTGCGGCGATGCCGCCGCCGAGCAGCGCGACGATGATGGCGTCCACCAGAAACAGCGCGAGCGATGTCGACAGCAGCCAGCCGCGCAGGTCCCGCGGCTCGGCATTGGTGTAGGTGGCGCGCCGGGCGTGCAGGGACGCGGTGTCGAGGGCTGCGATGCGGTCGGCGCTGGCGAGCGTGTTCACGGCGAGCGGTCCTTCTGCCGGACCGTAGAAGCCGGGCGGATGGTCCGGCGTGGCGCGGTCGCGATAATCGGCCGTCAGCGGCTTGGCGGTGGCGGGCGGCGGGCCGAAAGCGCCGAAGCCGTCGAGCAGATGCAGCGGTGCCAGCGTTTCGGCGCCGGCTTCGCCGGCAACGCCGGCGCCGGGCTTGGCGGTGTAGCCGGACATGTCGACGATCCGCCTCAGCATCTCGACGAAGGTGCCGGACATCGGCAGATCCGACCAGCGCATGTCCGCGCTGACATGGAACAGGCTGACGATGCCCTTGCCGCGATGCTCGCCGGTGACGAGCGGCGTGCCGTCTTCGAGCGAGGCCCAGCTCTTGGTGGCGAGCACCGCGTCGGGCTCGGCCAGCACCTGCCGGCTCACGGTGACGTCCTTGGGAACGGCGACGCCGGCAAACGGGCCGTCGGAGGTGAAGGCGGCCAGATGCTGCGGCTTCTCCCAGGTTAGGCTGCCGCCGAGCGTGCGGCCGCCCTTGCGCAGCTTGACCGGCACGAGATCGTCCTCGGCCTGCGCCAGCCGGGGCCCGGCGAACCGCACCAGCACGCCGCCCTGCTCGATCCAGGCGTTGAGACGCTCGCGCAGTTCCGGCGCGACCGTGCCGACATCGGCGAGTATGATCATCGGCAGCTTCTGGTCCAGAAACTGCGTGATGCCCTGCTGCGGCGAGCCCTTGTCGGCGAGCCGCACGTCGGCGAACGGCGCCAGTGCGCGCGTCAGATAGAAGGTCGGCGCCAGCAGAGGCTGCGACGTTTCGCTGGTCGAACCGGAGACGATGCCGATGGCGCGGCGGCGCCAGCGCTTGTCGAGCAGCTGCACCGCGCCGGCCGAACGCTCGCCGGAGATTTCGAGCCGCGAGATGTCGTTGCGCAGTTCGACCGGCAGGTCGAATGCCGCCTCGGTCTCCTTGTCCTGCGGTCCGAAGGTGAAGCGCGCCTCGCCGATCGGCGAGGCCTTCTGGTCGAGCGCCCGCACGGTGCCGGCGAGAATGCCGCTGTCGGTGCGCAGCACCTTCACCGTCATCTTCGCCGCCGCGTTTTCCGCCGCGACCAGCGCCAGCGGAGAGGAGGTGCCGCCTTCGAACAGCGTCAAGCTGCGGTCTCCGATGGTCTTGCCGAGCCCGGTTACGAACTCGTCGCCGCGGCCGGTGTCGACGCCGTCGGACAGCCAGGCGATCTCGCAGTCGCCGGTCGCCTTCAGGAAACGATCGATGGCGGCAAGGGTTTCAACGCGGTCGATCGAATAGGGTTTTGGCACGATCTGCCGCAGCGCAACCCGCGCCGCGCCCGCCGGCATCAGGGTGATGTCGCGGTTCGGCTCGGACAGCGGCACCAGCGCAATCGCGCGGCGGTCGTTGTCGGCATTGGCGATCAGCTCGTCGGCGGCCCGGATCCTGGTGTCCCAGTTCGACGCGGCGCTCCAGCCGTCGTCGAGCATGATCATCAGCGGTGCCTTGCTGGCGGCGAGGCCAACTTGCGGATTCCAGATCGGGCCGGCGGCGGCGAAGATCACCAGCGCTGCGGCGAGCAGCCGCAACGCGGTCAGCCACCACGGTGTCCGTGCGGGCGTCTCTTCCTTTGGCGCGATCTCGAACAGCAGCCGCGTCGGCGGAAACTCGATGCGGCGCGGCCGCGGCGGCATGACGCGGAGCAGCCACCACAGCACCGGCAGGCTGATCAGGCCGATCAGCAGCAGAGGTTCGGTGAAGGCGAGCGGCAATCCCATCATGCGGCCGGCCCCGCCTTGATCGAGGTGATGCGCGCGCCCGACTTGCTCACCTGCATGCCGGCATGGAGGAACAGCAGGAGCTCGGCGGCCGAGCGGTCGGTCGCATGCGTCGTGAACAGCCAGTCGAGCTTGCTGGTCTCGGCGCGGATCTGGTCGCGGTGCAGCGCGAGCCGCATGGTGTAATCCTGCGCCCAGCTCTCGGCGCGGCCGGCGGTGATCATGCCAAAGCCCTCGGGCTCGACGAACTCGACGCGGCCCGAATAGGGGAAGCTCTCTTCGGCGGGATCGACGACCTGCACCAGCGTGCCATGCGCGCCGGAGCCGGACAGGCCTGCGAGCGTGGCCCTGATCTCCTGTAGCGGCGACCAGAAATCCGACAGCACGATGGTCTCGGCCAGCGCCGCGGGCACGAAGGAGGGCGGCAGGCTCAGTCGGTCGGCATCGTCATGCAGCATCGCCTGCGCCATCTTGTCGATGACGCTGCGGCTCGCGGTCGGTGCCATCAATCCGGGAATGCCGACGCGTTCGCCGCCCGCGACCAGCAGCTCGGCCAGCGCGAAGGCGACGATCAGGGTGCGCTCCAGCTTGGACTCGCGCGCGGTCTTCGAGGCGAACGCCATCGACGGCGAACGGTCGGGCCAGATCCAGACCGTGTGCGAGGCTTCCCATTCGAGCTCGCGGACATAGAGATGGTCGTCGCGCGCCGACCTCCGCCAGTCGACGTTCTGCGACGGCTCGCCCGACACGAAGCGGCGGTACTGCCAGAAATTCTCGCCGGAGCCGGCGCGGCGCCGACCGTGCAGACCGTGGATGACGTTGGCGGCGATGCGGCGGGCTTCGAGCACCAGGCGCGGCAAGGAAGCGGCGAGCGTACGGCTTTCGCCATCGGCACGTCGGATCGCGATGATCTCCTTCGCTGTGTGCCTGTTCTCTGCTGCCATCAACCGATCCGCGTCTTCAACTGCCTGATCACGTCCGGAATCGTCCGGCCTTCCGCGCGTGCCTGGAACGTCAACGCCATGCGGTGCTTCAGCACGGGCTCGGCGAGGTCGAGCACGTCGTCGATCGAGGGCGCGAGACGTCCGTCGATCAGCGCGCGGGCGCGCACGGCGAGCATCAGCGACTGGCTGGCGCGCGGGCCGGGGCCCCAGGCGATCAATTTTCCAGCCTCGCCGCTCTCGGCGCCCGGACGGGCCGAACGCACCAGCGACAGGATCGCCTCCACCACGGAATCGCCGACCGGCAGGCGGCGCACCAGCCGCTGCGCCGATATCAGCGCATCCGCACTCATCGAGCCCTTCGCCAGCGTCTCCTCGGCCCCTGTCGTCTCGAACAGGATGCGGCGTTCGGCGTCGCGATCGGGATAGTCGACGTCGATCTCCATCAGGAAGCGGTCGAGCTGGGCTTCGGGCAGCGGATAGGTGCCTTCCTGCTCCAGCGGGTTCTGCGTCGCGAGCACGTGGAACGGCTTCGGCAGGTCGTGGCGCGCGCCGGCGACGGTGATGTGCTGCTCCTGCATCGCCTGCAGCAGCGCCGATTGCGTGCGCGGGCTGGCGCGGTTGATCTCGTCGGCCATCAGGAGCTGCGCGAACACCGGACCCGAGATGAAGCGGAACGAGCGCTTGCCCGCGGTGCTCTCGTCCAGCACTTCGGCGCCGAGAATGTCCGACGGCATCAAATCGGGCGTGAACTGGATGCGCTTGGCATCGAGGCCGAGCGTGACGCCGAGCGTCTCGACCAGTTTTGTCTTCGCAAGGCCGGGCACGCCGATCAGCAGCGCATGGCCGCCGGAGAGGATCGTGACCAGCGTATTCTCGATCACGCGGTCCTGGCCGAAGATGACGGACGCGATCGCGTCCTTCGCCGCGCGAATCTGCGCCGACACCTGCTCGGCCGAACGGACGATCCCGTCTTCGAGTTTCTCGACACTTTCCGCCATACGTTCGCTCCTTAAGTCCGCCACGCGGCTTTCTTGCGTCGTCGAATTTATCGCATCAATCTGCGTCATGGGCGCTATGCTAGACTTGCAGGAACGCCATGTATTCGTTGAATTAACCTATCCCCACCTTATCGGCTTCGGGTTATGTGGGGCATCACGAAGTGGAGACCTCCACACCGGACTAACCCGGAGTGGAACCGTGAACTTACGTACAACGTAGACCTGCACCAATCGTGCCAACGGACAAAGTCAGGGCAAACCATGGCGAACCAAGGGCAGAGCGCCGATCGCGGTCTTGAGGGGCTGACTGCCGCCGCCAAAAGTGCTGCCAATGCCGAAGGCGCCAAGAAGGGCCTGCCTCCTGTGCATCTGTGGAATCCGCCGTTTTGCGGCGATCTCGACATCCGAATCGCCTCCGATGGTACTTGGTTCTACATGGGCACGCCAATCGGCCGTCACGCGCTGGTCCGCCTGTTCTCGACCATCCTCAAGCGCGAGGGCGACAAGCATTTCCTCGTCACGCCCGTCGAGAAGGTCGGCATCCGCGTCGACGACGCGCCGTTCATGGCGGTCGAGATGCTCGAGGCCGGCGAGGACAACCATCGCGTGCTGAGCTTCCGCACCAATGTCGACGACTGGGTCACCTGCGACGCCGCGCACCGGCTGCGTTTCGAGCAGGCGGCGGACGGAGGGTTGACGCCTTACTTGCATGTCCGCGCCGATCTCTGGGCCAAGGTCACGCGCGCGCTCTATTACGATCTGGTTGACATGGGCGAGGAGCGGATGGTCGATGGCCAGCCGATGTTTGGCGTCGAGTCGGCCGGCGAGTTCTTCGCCATGGCGGACGCGGAGCAGGTGAGGGCCGCGCTTTGAACAAGCCTATTGCGAAGAACGAGCAAGTCGCGTTCCGCGCGGCGGATTTCTTCGCCCGCTCCAGGGCGAGGCTCGGCTTCGACGTTCCGCCGGGCCTGTTCGATCCGAACATCGTCCCCGCGTCGGGCGATCCCGGCACCGACAAGATGCTGGAGATCGTCGCGCGCGAGCAGCCGGTGCGCCCTGCGGCGGTGCTGATCGCGGTGGTCGACCATCCCGAGCCCACCATCCTCTTGACGCAGCGCTCGGCCCATCTCAACGACCATGCCGGCCAGATCGCCTTTCCCGGCGGCAAGATCGACGCGACCGATTCCTCGCCGCTCGATGCCGCATTGCGCGAGGCCGAGGAAGAGGTCGGGCTGTCCCGGGATTTCGTCGAGCCGATCGGCTATCTCGACCTCTACGGCACCGCGTTCGGCTTCCGCATCCTGCCGACGGTCGCGAGGGTCCGGCCGGGTTTTCAACTCGACATCAACCATTCCGAGGTTGATGACGCATTCGAGGTGCCGCTATCCTTCCTGATGGATCCGGCGAACCACCAGGTGCACAGCAAGGAATTCCGCGGCATGGAGCGGTTTTACTATGCGATGCCGTTTGCGGAGCGCTACATCTGGGGCGCGACGGCCGGAATGCTGCGCGTGCTCTATGAGCGGATCTATTCGTCATGATCCGGCCGGTTCTGACCGAGATCGGAATCTTCCTCATCCCCTTTGCCGTCTATGCGCTGTTCCTGGCCGCAACGCGGTCCGGCCTGTTCGTGCAATCGTCCTGGCCGATCACCATCGTCGCGCGCCTGATCCTGGTGGCGCTGCTGCTCGTCATCGCCGGGCTGATCGGGCTCGCGCATTTCTCCGGCGCCGCGCCGAACTCCACCTACATTCCCGCCCATGTCGAGAACGGCAAGCTCGTGCCGGGAAGAGAAAGATAAGAGCCGGACGATGAGCGCGGAGCCCATCCTCGAGCCGTTTCTTGCCGGTGCGCCCTGGCTGACCGCAGGCGGGACGGCGCGCGTTCTGCAACTGCTCAACGCCGACGGCGAGGAGGCGCGCGTGGTCGGCGGCACCGTCCGCAACGCGCTGCTCGGCCTGCCGCCCGGCGACACCGACATCGCGACCACGGCACTGCCGGAGGAGGTGGTGCGGCGTGCCAGGGTTGCGGGCATCAAGAGCGTGCCGACCGGCATCGAGCACGGCACCGTCACGCTGGTCATCGACGGCGTGCCTTACGAGGTCACGACGCTGCGCGAGGACACCGAAACCTTCGGCCGCAAGGCCAAGGTCGTGTTCGGACGCGACTGGGTCAAGGACGCCGAGCGGCGCGATTTCACGATGAACGGCCTGTCGGTCGACGCGAATGGCGTCGTCTACGACTATGTCGGCGGCATCGCCGATGCCAGGGCACGGCGCGTGCGCTTCATCGGCGAGCCCGACCAGCGCATCGCCGAGGACTACTTGCGCATCCTGCGCTTCTTCCGCATCCATGCCGCCTTCGGCGCCGGCGAGCCCGACCGCGACGGCACCCTCGCCTGCATCCGCGGCCGTGCGGGCCTTGCCACGCTCTCGGCCGAGCGGGTGCGCATGGAGATGCTGAAATTGCTGGTGGCATCGGGTGCATCCGCCGCCGTGCTTGCGATGGTCGATGCCGGCCTGCTGCAGGCGATGATCGGCGGCGTTGCCTATGCAGGGCCGCTGACGGCGATGATCGCGATCGAGCGCGCGCTTGGCCTGCCCGCGAGCAGCACGCGCCGTCTTGCCGCGCTGACGGTGGCCGTCACCGAAGACGCCAAGCGTGTCGCGACCCGCTTGCGGCTGTCCAATGCGGAAGCCAAGGCGCTGGATTCGATGGGCCATCGCTGGTGGCGCTTCCCCACCAGGGACGAGGCCAATGCGCGGCGGCTGGTCTACCGGCTGGGGCCCGAGCCCTATCACGATCGCGTGTTGCTGGCCTGGGCGCGCAGCGGCGGCGACGCGACCTCGTCGCGCTGGCGCGAGCTTGCCGAATTGCCGCAGCGCTGGACCGCGCCGAAATTCCCGCTGAAGGCCGCCGACTTCATCGCACGGGGCCTCGCGGAAGGGCCTGTGCTCGGACATGTGTTGACGCTTGCCGAGGATGCTTGGCTTGCGGCGGATTTT
The DNA here is from genome assembly GCF_015291665.1 of Bradyrhizobium sp. CCBAU 53338. NCBI lineage: Bacteria > Pseudomonadati > Pseudomonadota > Alphaproteobacteria > Hyphomicrobiales > Nitrobacteraceae > Bradyrhizobium > Bradyrhizobium sp. CCBAU 53338. The sequence goes on along the minus strand of NZ_CP030048.1, from coordinate 5,802,482 downwards.
CCACTAGAGCAAGCCGCACTCGCTGCTATCGCCGATCAAGCCACAGCACGCGCCACTCGCGAGAAAAATTGACCATCGTCTCGGGCTTCGCCGACATCTCGATTTTCCAGCTGCTGCTGGTTGCGATGATGGCGTTGTTTGCTTCGATCCTCGGTGGTCTCGCCGGCTACGGCACCGGCGCCCTGATGCCGCTGGTGCTGGTGCCCCTCGTCGGCGCCGAGCCGGTGGTGCCGATCATCGCCATCTCCGCGCTCTTCACCAATTCCAGCCGCGCCGTTGCCTATCTCCGCTACGTCGACCGTCGCCGCGCACTGATCGTGCTCGCCTGCGCGGCGGTGACGACCGCGCTCGGCGCCTACGGCTATACGCGCCTCACCAATGCCGGCGCGGCGCTCGTGATCGGCACCATGCTGATCCTGAGCGTGCCGCTGCGCCGCGTGCTGCGTCGTCGCCAGGTCAGGATCGGCGACACGGGGCTGGCGGCGGGATCGGTCGGCTACGGCGTCCTGGTCGGCGGCACGTCGGGGTCGGGCGTGATCCTGCTCTCGCTGCTGATGGCCGCGGGTCTCGAAGGCGCCGCGGTGATCGCGACCGACGCGATGATCTCGCTCGGCACCGGCCTCATCAAGATCTCGGTGTTCGGCCTCTCCGGCGCCGTCACCGCGCAGGTGCTCGCCTTCGCGCTGCTGATCGGCGGCATCGCCATCCCCGGCGCATTCCTGGCAAAGGCCTTCGTCGAGCGGATGCCGGTGCACATTCACGCCGCGATCCTCGACGTTGCCGTGATTGCCGGCGGGCTGGCGATGATCTCGGCGGCAGCGAAGCAGATGATCGCTTAGGGCATGCTCAGCGCACCGTCGCGTTGGGCGCGACGTTCAGCGGCGCTCCTCCGACCGAGATCGGACCCGTCGGGGTCGGGGTCGCGACGCGCGGCGGCTTCTTTTGCCTTGGGACGACGCGCGCTGCCGGAACTGGCGCAGCAGGAGGGACGGAGGCCGATGGCATCGGCGCGGTTGGCCCAGGCGACGGCGATGGTGCGACCTGTGCCTGCGGGGCCGGGCTCTTCAGAGCGTCGATTTTCGAGCTGAGGTCGGCAAGCTCGCTCACGATCGCCTTTAGCTGCTCTTGCTGGTCGGCGATGGCCCTTTCGATCGCGGCGAGGTCGTCGGTTGTTTTTTGCTGCGCGGCGAGCAGATCAGTCATGACCGCGCTGTCATTGGCGTTGGCATTCGCGTCCCCTGCCTCGCGCCCCGCCGATTGCATGAACAATCCAGGGTTCAGCCAGACATAGGAGGTGCCCGCGCCTATGAGTGCCAAGACGATGGCCAGGAAGAGCGCGAGCGGCCATCGCCGACGCGGCGCGGGAAGGAGAGGTTGAGGCTCCACGACTGGCCAGCCTGGGGACGATTCGGAATTCATCCGAATTTCCTAGTCAGCCTTTTCGCTCAACGCAATTGGTGCTTCGTCGATCGGCATACACAGATCGCCCCGAGGCGCGGCGACAGAGAGGCTGGTCGTGGCAGAGCCAACTGCTCAGCCTCTCGCGCGAAGCAGTCCAGCGTTGGCGCTTCGGCCGCGCGAATTCGGCGACCTGAAACGTGTCGCTGGCGGAGACCGGGCACCCCTTAAGCGGCGGTCGCCAGCACGCGCAGGCGATGACCGTCGGGATCGAGCGCAACAAAGGTGTGCCCGAACGGCATGGCTGTTGGTGGCTGCGCAATCCGGGCGCCCCGGGTCAGCCAGGTGTCGTAGGTCGTGCGCACCGCCTCCGCGTTTGCGACCGCCCATGAGATCTCGCTGCTGCCGGCTGGCGAAGCAGAAGGCGGCTCGACGGCATCCCGCTGCCACAAGCCCAGCATGGCGCCGTTCCCGAGTGGAAGAACAACGAACTTGGGGGATGATTGCGCGACGGGGCACCCCAGCAGGGTCTGATAGAACGTGGAACTCGCTTGCGCATCGTTGACGTAGAGCACCACAAGGTTGAAGTCGGCCATTTGCATCTCCTGTTCAGCTGGCGATGGCCGACGCTTACAGGAAGGTGCTGCCAGTTTCTGTCAGCATGGTGGGTGCTCGCCAATGCTTTCCCGCTGCCGCCATTCCCGCAGCAGATCGGTGCGGCGTCGCGGGTAGCGGCGCTCCGTGAGCGTGATCGACACGATCCGGTCGGTGCGGAAATGGCGGTAGTCGCCGCGGCTCTCGCACCAGGCCGCCACCATGCGTACCCGATCGAAGAACCCGAGCGCGATCGGCCAGATCGTGCGATGGGTGCGGTTGTCCCGTTCGTCGCTGTAGATGATGCGCAATTTGCGCTCGCCGCGGATGGCAGCCCGAATGATCGGCAATTCGGCGTCACCAGCCGCCGGATCGCGTCGAGCGACCATCAGGCCCGACGTTTCCAGGCTCCGCTGCAGATCGTCCGGCAGCACGGCGGCGATCTTCGCAAGCGCGTTCCTGGCCGCCTTTCCGAGCGGCTCATCCGGCTGTGCGGCAACCCACCGGCCGCCCAGCACCAGCGCCTCGATCTCCTCTTCCGAGAACATCAGCGGCGGCAACATGAACCCCGGCCGCAGCACATAGCCGATGCCGGCCTCGCCATCGATGTGGGCGCCCTGGCCCTTCAGCGTCTCGATGTCCCGATAGATCGTCCGGAGCGAGACACCCAGCTCCTCTGCCAGCCGACATGCCGCGACGGGCCGACGATGCCTGCGCAGGAGCTGGATCACATCAAGAAGGCGTTGAGCGCGCGACATGCCCGCTGATATCACGCCCTACTGCCAGATCTTGTCAGCATCGACGTCCAGCTCGGCTGGGCGTCGTCCGTGACGCCGCCAAGGGCTTCGGCCAATATCAGCTGACGGGATCGCGGCGGGGTGGACCAGAAGCGGCCGCCCGGCACTCCGGGCGGCGGTCCCGATTGCGGGCGTGGACTAGCGGCGGCTTTCGGCGACTTGCTTTTCGCCGGCCAGCTTGCCCCCGACCAGCAGGCTGGTGCAAAGCCACCTGGTCTCCCTGGGTGATGCGCCGAGGAAGGACTTGGTCTCGACGCACTGCGCGTAGGTATTGTAGGTCAGCGTGTCTCGGCACGTCGGCGAGAAATGAGAGGTAAAGGGCTCAGAGCCGCTGGCGAAGCTGCATCCGACCCACGGGGCGTTGCCGACTCGATAGCTGGTTTCGCAACCACCGTTGCAGCTGCTGGCGGATCGCTCCAGCTTGGCAAGCCGGGCCAATGGCGTGCCCGGCGCGAACGCCGGATTCTGAGCCGTCGATGAGCCAGATGTCCGGTGATGGGATGTCGCGGTCGTTGGCCCCGGCCTCGGCACAACGTTTTGTCTTGCCTTCGGTGCTTCGACCGAGATGGCGGGAAGCGAGGAGTTCGGTGTGGGTTGCGACATTGCCGCGCTGCTGCACAGCAAGACAGTTGACAAGGTCGCGACGACTGACGGCACGGCGAAGCCTAACGAGAATCTCATGAGGTGCCTCCCAAAGCGGGACCGGAACAGCCGTCCCGACAGCCAAAGGTTGTATCATAATAACCCGATACCAGCAATTCGCGGAGCGCAAAGCCATCTGACGATTTGTCATCGATAGCATGATCAACACAAGGCCGGCCGTAACCACCTGACGACGGCGCGGAGCAGGAAGTGCCAGACCGCGGGCCCGCTTGCTGCCGCACCGGCCGCTCTCGAAATAGCAGAAGACTGACTTGTCGGAATGCGACCACTGCAGACGTCTTGCAACGACATGGGGCGTGTTGATGTCGGCAAAAAGCAGGAAACAAATATGAACGAGTTGGACCGGACCCACGCATCGTCTCGCCTGATCTCTGCCGGTTCGGCTCGCATTTACAGCGCCTTCATCCGACCGGAGCAACTCGTGCGCTGGATTGCGCCCGAAGGCGCCGAAGCCGAGATCGAAAGATTCGAACCCAGGCAGGGAGGCCACTTCAAGATCATCTTGTCGTTCAGGAGCGATATTGGAAAGTCGTCAGCCCGGACCGATGTCGTGCTCGGGCGATTCCTGACGCTCGTGCCGGACCAGAGGATCGTTCAGGCCATCGATTTCGTATCCGACCGACCTGAATTCGCCGGCACGATGACAATGAGCTGGGTCTTTCATCCCTCGGGCGACAAGACGCTTGTCAGCATCGTCGCACACAATGTTCCGCAAGGCATAAGCAAAGCCGATCATGAAATCGGGATAGCCTCCACTCTCGAGAATCTCGCTGAGTTTGTTGAAACCGGCGATCGTTAGCTACGGCCAGCTTCAGCCCTTGGCACATGCGCCTGGCCAAGTTGCAAACAAGCGGTCGGCACAATACCGTCGATTGTTCGACGCCCTGTCTGGCGACCACACTTCCCGGGAACCAATCATATGAACGATGTCTCCGCGCCCCGCGCGATCAATCGCCCTTCAGGGAAGATCGACATCCCGTCGGCCTGGCTCGGCGCCGAGATGAAAGCCAAGCCTGATCGATGGCTGGTGACACTCGGGACAAGCGAGATAGCGGAACTCGAGAGCGCGGCTGAGGCCTACCTTGGCCGGAGCAAGAACATCGCCGAGATCACCAAGGAAAGGTTTCCGCTTCCCCAATTCGGTGCGCACCTGGAAGGCCTCAAGAAACGACTGCTGTGGTCTTGGCTTCGAAGTCATCCGCGGGCTCCCGGTGGCGAACTACAGCCAGGAATTCGCCGCGACGATATTTTGCGGCGTGGGCGCGCATCTCGGATCGGCACGGTCGCAAAATGCAGCGGGCCACATTCTCGGTCACGTCCGCGACGTCGGCGCCGACGCGAGGGATCCGAACGTCAGGATTTATCAGACCTCGGAACGGCAGACATTCCACACGGACTCGTCCGACGTGGTCGGATTGTTGTGCATTCGCGAGGCCATGGAGGGAGGGGATTCCCTTCTTGTCAGCACGTCGACCATCTACAACGAGATGTTCGACAGGCGTCCCGACCTTGCCGCTCTCTTGTTCGATCCCATCGCGACGGATCGCCGCGGCGAGGTGCCGGAGAACGAGAAGCCATATCTCGAAATCCCGGTGCTGAACTGGCATGCGGGGTTCCTGACCGGCTTCTATCAACGCCAGTATATCGACAGCGCGCAGCGCTTTCCCGGTGCACTCAGACTGACGCCGGAGCACGTCGAGGCGCTCAATCTCTTCGACGCGCTCGCAAATGATCCTGCGCTGCACTTCGGCATGCGGCTTCAGCCCGGCGACATGCAGTTCGTCTACAATCATGCTCTGCTGCACGATCGGACCGGATTTCGCGACTGGCCCGATGCCAACCAGAAGCGGCATCTGCTGCGCCTCTGGCTCAGCATGGAGGGTGACCGGCCGCTGCCCGATTGCTTCAGGCAGCGCTACGGTTCGATCGAGATCGGCAACCGGGGCGGCATCATCGTCAAGGGGACCAGTCTGAACGTTCCGCTGGATTGATGGCCGACTTCAGGCCGCGTCGCGTAACACGTTCGCCTTAACTGCCGACGAGATGGACTGGACGAATTCCCTCTCGCCGTCAAAGTTTCGCCGGGCGGTCTGCGCTTATCAAAAATAAGGCGGACGTGGCCCCGACTTCCTCGGTTGCTGATGATGATGGTTTTCCGCCACGGGAACTGAAAAATTGCTCCCATTGCCAGGTCAACGCTCGCAGTGCCATCCCACTGGCCCATTTCGCATCTGCGAACGGCCTATTACGGACAGTACCCGCCCGTGGGTACTGCCCGTGTTTGACCCCAAGTGCCCTAGGTTGAATCCGGTGGTTTCCTAATTCGTAATGTTCACTTCGGAACTGAAGTCGCCCCGCCTGCATATTAAGATTTGCGAGAACCCAAACCCTGCGGTTAGGACCCGTAACGACGAGGTTGTGTCATGCAGCGACGCCGCCGATTCAAGCAAACCGTTTCCCTCGAAGCGCGCCTTTCCCAAGAAGCCGAACGCCTCCGAGAAAAAGCTAAGTCCCTTCCCCCAGGTCCTCGGCGTGAGGACGCCATCCGCAAAGCCAGACAGGCCGAAACCGGCGCTCGCATGAGCGAGTGGCTAAGATCACCCGGCTTGCAGCCACCAGAGTAGTTCTAGCAACTATCTGACAGCCGGCTTATTGTTGTCCTATCACCGGTCGAGGCTCCGCCCGTAGGCATCGGTGGCAGAGAGACTGATCGCGCTCCCGCCTACATGGAGATGGAGCGTCGTGATGGAACGCTATTTCTTTGACATCCAAAGTGGCCGCGAGTTCTTTGCGGATGAGGAGGGCCTGCGCCTGCCCAATCTCAAAGCCGCCGAAGTCGAAGCGATGCAAACACTGACCGGTATTGCAAGGGAATCGGTCTTCAAAGGCGAGCGGCCCGATTTGGCCGTGGAAGTGCGCTCGACGGCTGCACGCTTGTTCTGCGTTTCCATAATCTATCGGAACGCGAGCACCAGGCACTAAGGCCGCCTCAGTTGACGGCCTCTTTTATTGGTGCGTAACGCCCGGCATTGGTGATTTCGGCAGAGACGGAGTCCGCTCCGTCCCGGCGTCTTTGCGGATTAGCCTGAAGCCGCCCCTCCAGTCTAATAGCTGGAGCCAAAGGTTACGCTACAGCTCGGGCCATACATCGCCCGATTTCAGCAGCCGCGCTAAGAGCCCAGCGATGATCAGGTCAAATAGAGGCTATTTCCCTCACTGCCTCCATTGTCTTGCACTTCCTCGCGGGGCTTCTTGAACCTTTGCACGGCGCGTGCAGACATTATGGTATCGGGATTTTACAATCTCCCTCCCGGGGCTGGTAAGCCGCCGCTCGCGCTGGTTTTAAGCGGGCGGCGCTCTTGCTCCGCCACCTGCAAATTTCCCAGTGTCTCAATTCGACTTGTCAGGTGTCCTAAGTTAAATCCGGCAGTTCCTAGTTAATCCGCTAGCAACCGAACGAAAATAGGAACATTGTTCTCGCATCACCGACCTAGGTCCGCCCGTAGGCGTCGGTGGCTGAGAGAGACGCGCGCTCCCGCCTTTGGAGGGAGTGTGCTCTGAGTACGCAACAAAAGCCGCCCTCATCGCAAGAACCGCCAACCCATTGCGCGCTTTGCGATGGAATCCCTCGACTTTATCTAACGGTTCCGGACACGGCTAAAGGTACCGTGGTAAATGTCTATCGCTGCAAGGAGTGCCATAATCTGATCTGGGAGGAGTAAGGCCGCCTTAAGTTGAACCTCGCTGCATCGACCATCAGCTGGCTGGGCAGTGACCCAATTCCGTAGCAACGAGTGCTGCCAAAGCGTATTGTTCCCGCATCATCGACCTAGGCCCTGCCAGTAGGCGTCGGTGGCTGAGAGAGGCGTGCGCTCCCGCCTGCATTGGGAGCGCAACATGACCGTGTATTTTTTTGACCTCCGCGACGAAGACGCTCTTCTTCTAGACGAAGAAGGCCTGGAATTCTCGAATCTAAGGGATGTGCAGGAAGAAGCAGCCAAGTCCTTGGCCGACATGGCCCGCGATGCCGTGCACGGCGCCCACCATTTTTCGACGCGATGCATGGCGATAGAGGTGAGGGATGCAGCGGGTCCAGTCATGCAGGTTCGGTTCAATTTCGAGGTCACTCGGTGGCAGTAGGGCGACCTCAACAAGTGGGACGCGTTCTGTGCTGGCGAGGGGGTGGCGTCGCGTGGGCCAATGACGACTACAATCATCCGGCGACTTCCGGACCGGGTGCCGGCAACTGCGGGGTCCTGACCGGCTTCTATCAACGCCAGTATATCGGACAGCGCGCAGCGCTTTCCCGGTGCACTCAGACTGACGCCGGAGCACGTCGAGGCGCTCGATCTCTTCGACGCGCTCGCAAATGATCCTGCGCTGCACTTCGGCATGCGGCTTCAGCCCGGCGACATGCAGTTCGTCGCCAATCATGCTCTGCTGCACGATCGAACCGGATTTCGCGACTGGCCCGATGCCAACCAGAAGCGGCATCTGCTGCGCCTCTGGCTCAGCATGGAGGGTGACCGGCCGCTGCGCGATTGCTTCAGGCAGCGCTACGGTTCGATCGAGATCGGCAACCGGGGCGGCATCATCGTCAAGGGGACCAGTCTGAACGTTCCGCTGGATTGATGGCCGAACGGTTCAACGCAACATCGCTTGGCAGCCCACCAGTCGATGGAATCTTGATCATAGTCAACTATGAGCCGAATCCGGGCGCCAGCCATTTGAGTTCGATCAAAAACGCCGTTCGGGCTCGACTGCACGGTGACACCTCCTGCGAGAAAACATGGGAGGATGTCATGACCGAGCTGGGGACCGCTCTTGTCGAGGCTTACCGTAACAACATCCGCCGCTACCATCGTCTTCTTCAGACGCATCTAACGGATTTCGAACGCCAATATATTCAGGCTCGTCTTTCTGATTATCAGTCCGCTATACGAACTTTGCTCGAACACGATTTCGACAAGGGTTGCAGCAGGATCGTGGTTGGAGCGCCGGCAGATGAAACGACGAAAGAAGCTGTCTGAAATTCAGTTCCACGTCCCGAGGCTTGGGTTTCACTCGGTTGCCAGGCCACGAACAGGAGGGCTCCTGAGCCCATCGTCCTGATCGCAATCAATTCCCATCCGGGCGCGCATCGGCGAGCCTGACGAAGGAGTCCCGGTCGACGACCTTCACGAAGTGGAGATTCCGCGAGGTGATGATTTTCCGTGAGATGAGCGCTCGAAACGCTCGGCTCAGTGCCGCGGTGGTCAGTCCCAGATAGGCAGCAATGCTCGAGCGATCCATTTGGAGATGGATCTCGGAGATCGACTCGCCTCGCGCCGCTTGCAGGTGTTCCTGTAGCCCCAGGAACATCGCAAGCCTCGTTGCCGCTCTTCTCTGCGCGAGAAGAACGGCATGGCGCTGGGCTTCTCGGAGTTCTTCGCAAAGCTTTATGATGAGATTGACGTCGAGATCAGCGTTATTGGCCAGGATGCGGCGTATTGCGGCCAGCGGCATCTTGTAAGCCGTCACCGGTGTCGCAGCTCTGGTTGCGTTGGCATACTGCCCTTCCTCTGACAGGCCGAACAGGTCGCCGGGGTAAAGAAACGAGATGACGTGCTCTGCGCGGTAGGCCACGACCACCCCGTCGATGATGTTGAATGCGGCATCTGCTACCGCGCCTTCTCCGTAAATTTCCTGGCCTTTGGCGAAGCGTACGATCTGCGCTATTTTTGCGAGCCTGGCGCGCTCATCGTCGCTCAGCAGCTGATGGCGCTCACCTTTCTCAGGATTGCCCGGGTCCCACGGATGGACCGCGTGAATTGCTGGCCCTGTTGCATGCTTCATCTTGCGGCGTCCGCGTGGTGCTTTGATCTCTCATAGCGTCATGGTCGAACCGGAACTTGATCACGATCAAATTTCGGCGCACCCCGGCTATGGCCGCAATGAGCATCGATGACTTAACCTAGCCCGGTCCAAGAGAGGGGAGCCAGATGGACGGCTACGTCGCTCATGCCAATATTGATCATGATTTCAATCTGCTGACGGTCCAGGTGCGTCCAATTCGCTCCGGCCCCTTCTGTCGGCCCTGCGGAGTCGAGCGGACGTCACTTCGACCGGACCGAACGGACGCGATTGAAGTACCGGCAAAATGAATCATCGAGACGCATGGATCAGGGGGTCCAATGCACCGTTTCATCGCAAGAGCCAATGTGGATCACTTCATCGGCCTTCTGAACGGCAACGATCTGACGACTGACAAGCGAACGGGCGTGACCGGGCTGCTGATCGCCGAGTTGGACAAGCTCGCGCATGAGCTGGAAAATCTCGAATTTGTCGAGAGAAAAGCAACGGAGGGCCGTGACAGGGTGAACCTTGTCAGGAATGCTCGCAACGGTCATCCCTTCGGCACAACCGAGCGCGAACATGCGGAGCGGCTGCTCATAGGCTGCGAAAACCTGCAGACGGTGCTTGAAGATTCTTGTCGCCGCCTGCGCGCGAAGATCAACTCGTCGAGCGTAACAATTTCCACAGGTCCCCGACGAAATCTGATAGACTGATTTGGCTCTGCCCGTAGGCGTCGGTGGCTGAGAGACCGATCGCGCTCCCGCCTGCAAAGAGGGAGCGCGCCATGTGGAATTCCACGGCAACGGCACCGTTTGATCGCAATTTGCAACTGGCGGTCATCGACACCGCCGGACAGGTACACGCACTGGTCTTCCCGTGTCGCCGCGTGCTTCGGGGCTGGGTCAATTCACAGACCGGTTCGCGCGTATATGTGTTTCCGACGCATTGGCGCGAATGGGACGGCCTCATAGAGGAAGCGCCGATCGGCGAGCCGGAGCGGGATCGGTTGGCCATCGTCGAAGAGTACGCCGACGATCTGCGAGCGATCATCAAGAAGGATCGCGGTGGTCTCGATTAGCCCCTGTTCCGCTGACTGGCCCGTGGCTGACGCCAACTTATGATCCTTCACCGCACGAGCCTCCCGCGCGCGCTGCAGTGGCGCGCATCATCGCGTGCACTGGCGAAGCCTCATGGGCTGTACAGGCTGTGGAGAAATCGCTCCTTCTCGCCGGGCGCATAACCCTGGCAAGCGCCGAAGTACGGTTCAGGCGCGTCGCACGAGGAGCGGCCGGACCGGAATTGACCCGGCGGCTGAGCCGGTGCGTAGGCAAAGCTCGAAGCGGTACCTGGCGTGCCCTGCCGGGAGGGGATAACGGCGTGGCGGTGGGGGTGATGCGCAGACGCCGCGTTCGCGACGCCTGACAGCGCGATCAAAAGGCTCAAAGCCAAAATGGAGCGCATCGCTTTTTCTCCGGATGCAGATGCTGTAGCCTCCTTTAATTGGCGCTCGACCGTAAGGCCCCAACGGATACCGGCTTCACGGCCGGTCACATCCTCGGCATCGCCGGGCTGCACGGGGCGAGCAGTCGTGCCATTTGCAAATCCTGCTGGCGACCTCGCGCGATGTCCGCCAGTGCGCCGCTGTCGGCCAAGAAGCGGACATCTCTCGCGTCGGAGCCTGACGCACCAGATCGGTTGCGAGCGTAGTAAAGATAGGGGCTGAAGCAGATCGGATCGCTGCGATTGCTTTTCGGCGGGATGTTGGCCCATGCGCCCTTTTTCATGCCAAGCTCTCTGATCCAGTCGGTGTCAGAGCCACGGTCGGCAAGCAGCATTGACCCGGATTTCAGACGAGACAGCAGTTTTCCGGCAAGTCGGACGTCGTGGGCTTCACCGGGGCTCAGCGCCAGCCGCACGGGCAGACCATTGCCATCGACTACCGCATGAATTTTGCTCGTTAAGCCACGCGTGACCGTCCCATCGATTGGCGCAGGTTCCTTGTGATGCAGGCCCCGTGCTGATGCACGCGGACAATGGAGGTGTCTATCATCTGAACAGCGGCGTCATGGGCAGCGGCAAGCGCGTCGACAATGCGGCCCCAAACGCCAGCCCGCCGCCAACGAACGAAACCATTGTAGCAGGTGGTGTATGGACCAAACATGTCGGGCAGATCACGCCAAGGTGCTCCAGAGCGCAAGACCCAGAAGATGCCATTGAGGACATGACGGGCGTTCACCCGAGGAACTCCACGCGGCTTGTTCGGCAGCATTGGCTTGATGGCAATCCATTCATGATCAGTGAGTTTGTAGCGCATGATTCGAGCCCCCAGTTTGGAAGCTTGAATCACAGCGATCTGGTCCGCCGCCAACGCTTGGAGGCAGGCGCAACTTGGACGCTTACGGGCAGAAGCGTACATCAGCCGGCCGACAATCCCTGTTGAAACCGTCGAAAATGACCCATCAGCGTCATTAGCTCTCTGGCTGTCTGTATGTTGCGGAGCGGCCACAGGCCGCGCGAAATCGGTTGCAGCCAGGCAGATGTTCAACTTTCTGATGGCTAGGTTCCCCTCGGCTTACTAGAATTCGCACTGTTTAGGGCGCTGCCACAGCGCGTCGTATGTTCGTGTCCTTCCCCGTGCGCTGAACATTTCGAAGCGGGGCTATCACCGTGCAGACCATTGAAGTGAAAGCTCACGGCGTTCGCAGGGAACGACGGCACGCGCCCACGATGAAGGAGCGGTTGGACTGTACGGCGCTGGTCGCTACATGCCCTCTTATGCTGATGTTGCCACCTGCAACGAAGGCGATGCTGGAGCCACTGTGGGCGTCATTTCTTGCGGCGGCGACGCAAGCGGGAGGCTCAACGGCATCATGAGGGCGCTCAAGCTGGATCGGCTTGGCGGACTATCGGAAGACGAAGTAGTCCTGTCCGAGGCCAAGCCGAATCCGTTTCTGTATAGTTGGGAAGCGTCGCGGGCCGCTATCCTTTCCATGCTTGGTTTGAGTGCTTTTCTAGTAGTTGTGCTGATGCTCACGAAAGGCGGCCACTTGATATTCCTCTTAAAAGTCCTGGCGCTACTCGACCTTATTGTATTTTCGATCTTCCTTTTGCTTATCGCGCTTCTCGCGCGTGGGCTCTCGTTCGTCCTCACGAATAGAAATATACGTGTCAGGGCAGGCCGCAAATGGCTCGGCGTGCCTCTCGAAGAAATCAAAAGCGTGGAGGTTCGTAGCTATGGGACCCAGTACGGAAGCGTCTATCTTGAGCGATACAGTGATCCTCTGGAGATGGTTGCGGGCAAATCGATAGAGCTAGGCAAACCATCGGGTTCTATTTGGTTGGCGGTGCCGAGGAGTCAGCCTCAACTGTTTGGCTTTCTCGGAATTAAGAATTTTGACGATTTCGGACGCACGATTGTCGATTTGCGCAATGCAAGTCGAGCACGGTCTACCATGGTTGAGCCAAGAATGTCGCCTTCCGGCTTGGATTGATAAACCAAAGAAGATATGTCGCCACTTGGCCCATCAACGAAGTCGCGGCAAAGGCCCCACTAAGGTCCGCTTAGTGGGTGGAGCGGACTGGTTCTGCTCAATCTGAGGTCTTCGCATTTTGACCCGTAGGAGAGGTTGGTTGCTCGAACTGTTATGTATCAGCCAATCCCGAGGGAGGCACCTGCTTGCGATGCATTGTCAGAGCCCCAACAGTCGAAGAACTGCCAGCGCTCTCGGCATTGTGCTTCCGGTCGAAAGCAGTGTGGGGCTACGACAACGACTTCATGGAGGCCTGTCGCAGAGAGCTCACGTTTGAACCAAGCGAGTTGCGATCAAGCTCAATAGCGGTGGCCGAAGGGAATGGCGAGATCGTTGGCGTTGCGCAGATCAAGATTGTCGGAAGCGAAGCTGATTTGCTGAAGCTTTTTATCGAACCGACTGCGCTGCGTAGCGGCGTCGGAAGAGCCCTCTTTCTTTGGGCGATGAACAAAGCAAGAAGCAAGGGTGCCGAACGCCTATTGATTGAGGCCGACCCGGACGCCGCGCCCTTCTACAGGCGAATGGGCGCTGAGGACTGTGGGCTCGCTCCCTCCGGCTCGATACCAGGAAGGATGCTGCCAAAGTTTGTGAAGGAGCTACGATCGACCTGAGTGCGCGTATGTCGCCTTGTGGCGCATCGCGACATATTGCGCCGCCGCATGAACCCAGCCGCTATAGGGGCGAGGCGGACAATGCGTTCGTTGCATCACGTCGCTGGGTTTATGAGTACACGGCTTTAGACTATTCGTCGTCCTCGTCGTCTTCTTCCTCGTCGTCCTCATCCTCTTCCACCTGGATGAGGGTGGCGAGCGGCAGCGTCTCGCGGAAGAGATCGCCTTCCATGCCCATCCAGACGCAGAGCACGTCCTCGCCCTTGACCTCCGCGACGGTCAGCGGCTGGCCGCCCGATTTCAGCATGACGATATCGCCGGCTTTCAATTCCATGGATTGTCCTTTCGAGTTGATCGACCCGAATGCGAGGCTAGCAATTTGTCATGACACGCCGAACACGGGCGGAGGCGAACTGCATCGCGCCGGGGAGCCCGGACCTCATTGCCGAGGAGGCCGGCCAGCGGTTGTCTCGAAGGATGGATCGCACGCATCCCGACGATCGCATCATGCGCCTGTTTTGCCCGACGGGTCAACGCTTCTTCGTAAAATCCGCAAACCCTTGATTTTGCAGCGACGCCTACTGTGCATGGGGTTGTTTTCGAGAATTCAGCCCGGCACGAGCTCGGTCAGCGAGCGGATGATGCGGTCCGGCTTGACGGTCGAGCCTTCGGGCAGGCCCTCGCCATGCGCGTCGAGCCAGATCGCATAGATGCCAAGGCGCTGCGGCGTCACGACTTCCCATTCCAGATTGTCGCCGATCATCCAGGTATCTTCCGCGGTGACGCCGAGCGCCTCCATCGCGTGCAGGTAGGCGCGCTCCTCCGGCTTGCCGAAACCATGCTCGCCCTCGATCTGGATGTGGTCGAAGCGATGGGTCAGCTCGAAGCGCTCGACCTTGGCGCGCTGCATGTCGGCGGCGCCGTTGGTGACCAGCGCGAGCTTGACGCCGTGCGCCTTGAATGCGTCGATCGCGTCATGCGCTCCCGGAAAGACGAAGATCGCTTCTTCGCGATAGGTGGTGAAGCGGTCGGCGAGGCGCGCGGCGAGATCATCAGAGAGGGGGCGGTGGCCGGCTGCCGCGAGCGCAGCAAAACCGCCGCGCACCGTGAGCCGCCGTGCTTCGCCGAGCTTCATCCGCCACGCAGCTTCCGCATTCGACCAGAAGTTTCGCGCATAGGCGAGCACGGCCGTTGCGACCTGTGCCGGCGGCAGCGGGGAGAGCTCCTCGGCGAATTCCTCCGCGATCGTGTTCCAGGCGATCTCCGGCCGGCCATAGGCCGACAGGATGGTGTCGTCCATGTCGATCAGCATGGCGCGGGGAAGGGGCTTGATCACGCTCATGGCCATTTCACCTCCGGCGGCAGCGACGACAGGATCGAGTCCACATTGCCGCCGGTCTTGAGCCCGAAGATGGTGCCGCGGTCGTAGAGCAGGTTGAACTCGACATAGCGGCCGCGGCGGATCAACTGCTCCTCGCGATCCCTGGCGGTCCAGGCGCTCGCAAAATTGCGCCTGACAATGTCGGGGTAGATCTTGAGGAAGGCGCGGCCGACGTCCTGGGTGAAGGCGAGGTCGGCGTCCCAGTCGCCGCTGTCGTGCCAGTCGTAGAAGATGCCGCCGATGCCGCGCGCCTCTTTCCGGTGCGGCAGGTAGAAATACTCGTCGCACCACTTCCTGTACTTGTCGTAGTCGGCGACGCCGTTGGGCTGGTCGCAGGCCTCCTTCATTGCGGCGTGGAAGGCGAGGGTGTCGGCATCCTCCTGCGTGCGCCGGCGGTCGAGCACCGGCGTCAGGTCCGCGCCGCCGCCGAACCAGGCCTTGGTGGTGACGACGAAGCGCGTGTTCATGTGCACGGCCGGCACGTGCGGATTGCGCATGTGCGCGATCAGCGAGATGCCGGAGGCCCAGAAGCGCGGATCTTCTGCCGCGCCCGGAATCTGCGCCCGAAACTCCGGCGCGAATTCGCCATGCACGGTCGAGCAGTGCACGCCGACCTTCTCGAACAGCCGGCCCGACATCATCGACATCACGCCGCCGCCACCCTTGGCCCCGCCGTGATCGGTGCGCTGCCACGGCGTGCGCGCGAAGCGGCCCGCCTCGCCCGGATAGAGGCTTTGCGGCGCGTCGTCTTCCAGCCGCTCGAAGCTCGCGCAGATGTCGTCGCGCAAGCGCTCGAACCAGCTGCGCGCGCGGGCCTTGCGGTCTTCGATCAGTGTCGGGTCCAACGGGGATGTCATGTCGTCACCCTTGCGGACCGTAATAGGTGCAGCTCTCGTTGCAACTGTCGCGGTGGATGCTGACGCGGGTCAGCTTGCCGATATGCGCGAGCCGCTCCCAGACGAAGCGCGACAGGTTCTCCAGCGTCGGTGTGCCGAGCGCCTCGATCTTGTTGAGGAACTTGTGGTCGAGCATCAAGCGCACATCCTCGATCGCGCGCTGGAGCAGGCCGAGATCGACCACCATGCCGGTCGCAGGGTCCGGCGTGCCGCGCACCGTCACCTCGGCGCGGAAGGAGTGGCCGTGGATTTCTTCGCTCGCCGCACCAAAGGTCGTCCCCTTCAGCGTATGCGCCGCCTCGAAGCGGAACTGTTTCGTCAATTCCCACATCTGTCCGTTCAGTCCTATCTGATGCCGAGCGATTTATGCGTCTGCACGCTCAGCCGCCATTGCGGGTGGCGCAGGCAATAGTCGATCGCGCGCGCGGTATTCTCGATCACTTCGGGCCCGTCCATCGGCTGCAGCGAGAAGCGCTCGAAGGCGAGGCCTTCGAACGCTTCGGGTGCGGCGAGGGCTTGCGGATAGACCAGCTTCAGTTCGTGGCCGGCGCGCAGCACCAACTCGCTGCCGCCCTTGGGGCTGACGCAGATCCAGTCGAGTCCATCTGGTGGAGCAACCGTGCCGTTGGTCTCGACGCCGATCTCGAAGCCGCGTGCGTGGAGCGCATCGACCAGGGCGTCATCGACCTGGAGCAGCGGCTCGCCGCCGGTCAGCACCACATAGCGGTTCTCGGTGGCTCCAGTCCATTGTCCGGCGATGGTGTCGGCGAGTTCCACGGCCGTGGCGTAGCGGCCGCCGAGCGTGCCGTCGGTGCCGACGAAATCGGTGTCGCAGAACTGGCATGTCGCAGTGGCGCGATCGGCCTCGCGGCCGCTCCAGAGGTTGCAGCCGGCAAAACGGCAGAACACCGACGCGCGCCCGGCATGGGCGCCTTCGCCTTGCAGGGTCAGGAAGATTTCCTTGACCGCGTAACTCACTTCTCTCTCCTCGTCATGTCAGTCGTGCGGGTTCCGGACCTGCCGGAGCGCTTCGCCTGCGGCCATCGCCGCGGTCATGGCGACATTGAGCGACCGCAGCCCCTCGGTGATCGGGATCACCAGCCGCGCATCCGCGGCCTCGACCACCGCGTCGGTGACGCCGGCGCTCTCGCGCCCGAATAGCAGGATGTCGGACGTCTGGTAACGGAAATCGCGGTAGTCGGTAGCGCCTTTGGTGGTGAACAGCAGCAGGCGGTAGCCGTGTGCCGCCCGCCATTCTCCGAATTTCGACCAGGAATCGTGCCTGAGGATGCTGACGTGGTCGAGGTAATCCATTCCCGCGCGGCGGAAATGCCGGTCGGAGACCGGGAAACCGGCCGGTTCGATGATGTGGGCGTCCAGCCCCAAGCAGGCGCAGAGGCGGAGAATCGTGCCGGTGTTCTGGGGGATGTCGGGTTGGAAAAGTGCGATCTGCATGAGCGTTACAGGGCTGGTTGTGGGCCGGAAATGTCTCAATAAAACATCGCCGGCCGCGGAATTCGTGCATTGCACGCTCCCGCGCCGTTAGCGGGCTTGCGCTCGCCCTGCAAGGGTGCCAATAGAACGATTCTGGACTGCTGTTTTCGCCTTGTTTTGGCGCCGACAAGTGAAGTTCTGCCGCCGCGGGGGGCCGCGGGCGCCGGCAGCGCTGTTCCGGGGACCTTGGGGGCTCCTGGAGCGGTTCCACCGGCAGCATAAGAAGAAAGGGTTGGAATCGTGACGACAGCGTCTTCGGCGGACCATCCGACACGCCGTGATTTCTTATTCGTTGCAACGGGGGCAGCTGCAGCAGTAGGGGGCGCAGCCGCGCTCTGGCCCTTTATCTCCCAAATGAATCCGGACGCCTCGACCATCGCCGCCGGCGCGCCGATCGAGGTCGATCTGAGCCCGGTTGCCGAGGGGCAGGACATCAAGGTGTTCTGGCGCGGCAAGCCGATCTACATCAGCCACCGCACCAAGAAGCAGATCGACGAGGCGCGCGCCGTTCCCGTGGCGAGCCTGCCCGATCCGCAGTCCGACGAGGCCCGGGTCAAGGCCGGCCATGATCAGTGGCTGGTCGTGATCGGCATCTGCACCCATCTCGGCTGCATCCCGATCGCCCATGAAGGCAATTACGACGGGTTCTTCTGCCCCTGCCATGGTTCGCAGTACGATTCGTCCGGCCGCATCCGCCAGGGGCCCGCGCCCGCGAACCTGGCCGTGCCGCCGTACACTTTCGTTTCCGATACCAAAATCCAGATCGGCTGAGCTTCGGACCCGCGTCCGAAGCTTCGCGCCGTCTCGTCGTTTTATTTCCTCAGGATCGCATCATGAGCGGACCATCCGACTACCAGCCGAGCAATCCGGCCCTGCAATGGATCGAGCGGCGCCTGCCGATCCTCGGCCTCGTGCATTCTTCCTTCGTCGTCTATCCCACCCCGCGCAACCTGAACTACTGGTGGACCTTCGGCGCCATTCTGTCGTTCATGCTGGGGATGCAGATTCTGACCGGCGTGATCCTGGCGATGCACTACACGCCGCATGCCGATCTCGCCTTCAAGTCGGTCGAGCTGCTGGTCCGTGACGTGAACTACGGCTGGCTGCTGCGCAACATGCACGCCTGCGGCGCGTCGATGTTCTTCTTTGCGGTCTACGTCCACATGCTGCGCGGCCTCTATTACGGTTCCTACAAGGAGCCGCGCGAGGTGCTCTGGATCCTCGGCGTCATCATCTACCTCTTGATGATGGCGACGGGCTTCATGGGCTACGTGCTGCCGTGGGGCCAGATGAGCTTCTGGGGCGCCACCGTCATCACCAACCTGTTCTCGGCAATTCCGTACGTCGGCGAGAGCATCGTGACGCTGCTGTGGGGCGGCTATTCGGTCGGCAACCCGACGCTGAACCGCTTCTTCTCGCTGCACTACCTGCTGCCGTTCCTGATCGCGGGCGTCGTCGTGCTCCACGTCTGGGCGCTGCATGTCGCCGGCCAGAACAATCCCGACGGCGTCGAGCCGAAGACGGAAAAGGACACGGTGCCGTTCACGCCGCATGCGACCATCAAGGACGGCTTCGGCGTCGCCTGCTTCCTGCTGCTCTACGCCTGGTTCATCTTCTACATGCCGAACTATCTCGGCGACGCCGACAACTACATTCCGGCGAACCCTGGCGTGACCCCGCCGCACATCGTGCCGGAATGGTATTACCTGCCGTTCTACGCGATCCTGCGCTCGATCCCGAACAAGCTCGCGGGCGTGATCGGCATGTTCTCGGCGATCATCATCCTGTGCTTCCTGCCCTGGCTGGATGCCGCCCGGACCAAATCGTCGAAGTACCGCCCGCTGGCCAAGCAGTTCTTCTGGATCTTCGTCGCGGTCTGCATCCTGCTCGGCTATCTCGGCGCGCAGCCGCCGGAAGGCATCTACGTGATCGCCGGCCGGGTTCTGACGGTCTGCTACTTCGCCTACTTCCTGATCGTGCTGCCGCTGCTCTCGCGCATCGAGAAGCCGCGGCCGGTGCCGAACTCGATCTCGGAGGCGATCCTCGTCAAGAGCGGCAAGGCCGCGGCTTCGGTCATGGTCGCGCTTGTCGCTGCCGGAGCGCTGCTCGTCGGCACCTTGCAGGATGCCCGCGCCGAAGGGGACCAGCAGCCTCCGTCGAACAAGTGGTCGTTCGCCGGCCCATTCGGCAAGTTTGACCGTGGCTCGCTCCAGCGTGGCCTCAAGGTTTACAAGGAAGTCTGCTCGAACTGCCACAGCCTGAACTACATCGCGTTCCGCAACCTCGCCGATCCCGGCGGGCCGGGCTATTCGGTGGCACAGGCGGCTGCCTTCGCGGCCGACTACAAGATCAAGGACGGCCCGAACGATGCGGGCGACATGTTCGAGCGTCCGGGCCGCACGGCGGATTACTTCCCGTCGCCGTTCCCCAACGAGCAGGCGGCGGCTGCGGCGAACGGTGGCAAAGCGCCACCGGACCTCTCGCTGATCACCAAGGCGCGGTCCTATGAGCGCGGGTTTCCGCAGTTCATCTTCGACTTCTTCACCCAGTTCCAGGAGCAGGGCCCGAACTACGTCGACGCGATCCTCCAGGGCTTTGAAGATAAGCCGCCAGAGGGAGTCACGGTGCCGGAGGGGACGTACTACAACAAGTACTTCCCGGGCCATGCCATCAAGATGCCGAAGCCGCTCAGCGATGGCCAGGTGACTTATGACGACGGCTCGCCGGCCACCGTCGCGCAGTACGCTCACGACGTCACCACGTTCTTGATGTGGACCGCCGAACCGCACATGGAAGCGCGTAAGCGCCTCGGCCTCCAGGTGTTCGTGTTCCTGATCCTGTTCGCGTTCCTGATGTACTTCACCAAGAAGAAGGTCTGGGCCGACTCGCACTGAGCGGGCCTGACGCGAAACGAGACCGAAGAAGCCCCCGCATGGGGGCTTTTTTGTCGGTGTCGTCATTCCGGGTCTGGTCCTTCGGACCATCCCGGAATGACGAACGTTTGGATTGCGCCGGGTCGGCGCACCCGCCAAAATGTTGCTCATTGCCCCCAACAGAACCCATCGGAGGACACCATGGGAACCAGCATCACTTTCAAGCGTCCGGACGGCAAGGACGCCTCGGGCTATCTGGCCAATGCCGCACGCGGCAACGCGCCGGGCGTGGTCGTGATCCAGGAATGGTGGGGCCTGTCGGACCAGATCAAGGGCCTGTGCGACCGCTTCGCGCTCGCCGGCTTCGATGCGCTGGCGCCGGATCTCTACAAGGGAAAGGTGGTGCCGTATCACGATACGGACGCGGCCGGCAAAGAGATGAACTCGCTCGACTTCATGGACGCCACCACACAGACCGTGCGTGGCGCCACGCAATATCTGTCGCGCAACGGCGCCAAGGTCGGGCTGACGGGCTTCTGCCTCGGCGGCGCCGTGACCATCATCGGCGCGGTGCACGTGCCGGAGCTCGCCGCCGGTGTGGTGTTCTACGGCATCCCGCCGGAGCAGGCGGCCAAACCCGCCGACGTAAAGATCCCGCTGCAGGCTCATTTCGCCAACAAGGACGATTGGTGCACGCCAGAGCTGGTCGGTGGCTTCGAAAAGGCCATGAAGGCCGCCGGTAAATCGCTCGAACTGTTCCGCTATGACGCCGAGCACGCCTTCGTCAACGAGCAGCGCCAGGCCGTGCACGACCGCGAAGCCGCCGAGCTTGCCTGGGGCCGGGCGACGGAGTTCTTCAAAAAGCATCTCGGATGATACCGGGGCGATCGGGCGGGGGCAGCGGAGCATGTCGACGACGTCTCTCATGCGCCGCGTCCTTGGCGCGATCGTCCGTTCGACCATCGGCATTGGCGTCCTCGTTGCGGTGACGACGGCTCAGGCCGCGGCACAGCAGGCATTTGTGACCCTGAACGGCGATCCGAAGAAGGAGGCCTGGTGGGTCATCGCGGAATTCCATCCGTTCACGACCGAGGTTCGCGGCATACCTGCGAACCAGATCCGCAAGAGCTGGTGCAAGGCGACTGAATTCCGCAAGGATCTCATTCCAAGGGAACTGCTCTTCGATGGCAACACCGATGCCATGGCCGCGGTCAACATGTCCTTCGCGATCGAGGGGCATTTCGATGGCACGACGACGAAGCAGGTGGCGCTGGTCGGCGTCTTTCAGGAGTGCGCCGGCGCGAAGGGAAGGTTCGTCCTGATCATCGATCAACCCGCTGGCGGAAAGCCCAAGATCCGGTTTGTCAGCGCCGTGCGCACGGACCGTCAATTCGGTGCTCTTCAAAAGGGGAAGGATGGCGCGCTGGTCACCTCGGCATGCATGGAGTGCGACGAAGGCTCTGTCCTGAAATGGGATCGGAAGAAACGCCAGTTCGACTGGGTACCTCAGGGCGACGAGCTTTAGTTAGGCGCAGGCAATCGCCGGCTGACGGCCGTTTCAGCCCGAACTGGCGTAGGTTCCGGCCCTTGACGCCGCCCCCGCGTCATGGTGATTATCCCGCCCATGAGCACAGCAGCCCGCCCATCCCGTCGTTGGTGGCGCACCTCCTAAGAGGTGGCCGGTGCGATTTGCTTTCCCAAAATCGTGTGAGGTCGCCAGCACAGCGCGGCGGCCTGATCGTTTGTCCTGTGTGGCGTTCCCTCGGCAAGTTTCGTAAGAGGACCCCATGAACAGGACAGTCTTTGCTCTTCCACCCAGAAGCGATTACGTCACCCGTGGCGGTCTCGCGATCACGCGCGTAGCCGAACAGTTCACCGGCGGCGCCAACCGGCTCGACGATCTCGTCAGCCTGCTCGACCGCCGCCGCGGCGTGGTACTGTCCTCGGGCACGACCGTGCCGGGCCGTTACGAGAGCTTCGATCTCGGCTTCTCCGATCCGCCGCTCAAGCTCGAAACCGTTGGCGTCAATTTCAAGCTCGAAGCGCTGAACGAGCGCGGTCAGGTGCTGATCGCCTTCCTCGCCGAGGTCCTCCACGAGCCCTGTGTGGTGATCTCGGAGAAGACCGCGACGCGTCTTGCCGGACATATCATCCGCGGCGAAGCGCCCGTCGAGGAAGACCAGCGCACGCGTCGCGCCAGCGTGATGTCGCTGGTGCGCGATCTCGTCGCCGCCTTCTCCGCCAATGACGACGGGCTGCTCGGCCTGTTCGGCGCTTTTGCCTACGACCTGGTCTTCCAGATCGAGGACCTCGTGCAGAAGCGCACGCGCGAAAATGACCAGCGCGACATCGTGCTCTACGTCCCCGATCGCCTGCTCGCCTACGACCGCGCCACCGGGCGCGGCGTGGTGCTCAGCTACGATTTCGCCTGGAAGGGCCAATCGACCGAAGGCCTGCCGCGCGAGACCGTCGAGAGCCCCTACGTGAAAACCGGGCGCCAGGGTTTTGCCGACCACGCGCCCGGCGAATATCAGGCCACCGTCGAGACCGCGCGCGCAGCCTTTGCCCGCGGTGATCTGTTCGAAGCGGTGCCGGGGCAGCTTTTCGCCGAGCCCTGCGAGCGCTCGCCGGCCGAAGTGTTCCAGCGTCTCTGCGTCATCAACCCGTCGCCCTATGGTGCCCTGATGAATCTCGGCGAGGGCGAATTCCTCGTCTCGGCGTCACCGGAAATGTTCGTGCGCTCCGATGGACGCCGCGTCGAGACCTGTCCCATCTCTGGCACGATCGCGCGCGGCACCGATGCCATCGGCGATGCAGAGCAGATCCGCCAGCTCCTGAACTCGGAGAAGGACGAGTTCGAGCTCAACATGTGCACCGACGTCGATCGCAATGACAAGGCGCGCGTCTGCGTGCCCGGCACGATCAAGGTACTCGCGCGCCGGCAAATCGAGACCTACTCGAAGCTGTTCCACACGGTAGACCATGTCGAGGGCATGCTGCGCCCCGGCTTCGACGCGCTCGACGCCTTCCTCACCCACGCCTGGGCCGTCACCGTGACAGGCGCGCCGAAGCTGTGGGCGATGCAGTTCGTCGAGGATCACGAGCGTTCGCCGCGGCGCTGGTATGCCGGCGCGATCGGCGCGGTGAACTTTGACGGCAGCATCAATACCGGCCTCACCATCCGCACCATCCGCATGAAGGACGGTCTCGCCGAGGTCCGCGTCGGCGCGACCTGCCTGTTTGACTCCGATCCCGCCGCGGAAGACCGCGAATGCCAGGTCAAGGCCGCGGCGCTGTTCCAGGCGCTGCGTGGCGATCCGCCCAAGCCGCTGTCGGCCTTTGCCCCCGACGCCACAGGTTCAGGCAAGCGCGTGCTGCTGATCGACCACGATGACAGCTTCGTCCATATGCTGGCTGACTATTTCCGGCAAGTCGGCGCCAGCGTCACCGTGGTCCGCTATGTGCATGCGCTCGACATGCTCGAGCAGAAGAGGTGGGACTTGCTGGTGCTGTCGCCCGGCCCGGGCCGCCCGGAGGACTTCGGGATCAAGAAGACGATCGATGCGGCGCTGGCGAACAAGCTGCCGGTGTTCGGCGTCTGTCTCGGCGTGCAGGCGATCGGCGAATATTTCGGCGGCGAGCTCGGCCAGCTCACGCATCCCGCCCACGGCCGGCCCTCGCGGGTGCAGGTGCGCGGCGGGCGCTTGATGCGCAATCTGCCGAACGAGATCGTCATCGGCCGCTATCATTCGCTCTTCGTCGAGGGCGACAGCATGCCGGACGTTCTCGATGTCACCGCCAGCACCGAGGACGGCGTCGCCATGGCGCTCGAGCACAAGACCCTGCCGGTCGCCGGCGTGCAATTCCATCCGGAGTCGCTGATGTCGCTCGGCAACGAGGTCGGATTGAAGATTGTCGAGAATGCGTTCCGGCTGGATGCGCCGGTCAATTGAGAGGCACCAATGACTTTTGACCACGATTTGAAGGCGAGCGTCCGCACCATCCCCGACTATCCCAAGCCGGGGATCATGTTTCGCGACATCACGACCTTGCTCGCGGATGCGCGCGCCTTCCGCCGCGCGGTCGACGAGCTGGTCAATCCCTGGGCCGGCAACAAGATCGACAAGGTTGCCGGCATGGAAGCGCGCGGTTTCATCATCGGCGGCGCGGTCGCCCATCAGCTCTCGGCCGGATTCGTGCCGATCCGCAAGAAGGGCAAGCTGCCGCATACCACCGTGCGCATCGCTTATTCGCTCGAATACGGCATCGACGAGATGGAGATGCATGTCGACGCGATCCAGCCCGGCGAGCGCGTCATCCTGGTCGACGACCTCATCGCCACCGGCGGCACCGCGGAAGGTGCGGGGAAGCTGCTGCGCCAGATCGGCGCCAATGTCGTCGCCGCCTGTTTCATCATCGATCTGCCCGAGCTCGGCGGTGCCGCCAAGCTGCGCGCCATGGACGTGCCGGTGCGCACGCTGATGACGTTCGAGGGGCATTGAGCCGCCGGGGCTTTCTTTAAATCACCTCGGCCTTCAGCTCGTCCCGCCAATGCAGCACGCGCTCCTTCAGCAGCGCGTTCCTGACATAGGCACTCTCCTCATCCTCCAGTCGCTCGCATTCGCCGAACGTCAGGCCAGCCTCGCCATGTGCGTTCCAAGCGGCCTGGAGGCTGCGGCAGGGGTGGCCGCCCTGGCGCAGGGTGAACCAGATGCGGTTCTGGATGGTCTCGAGATTCGGGGCCTGGCCGACCCAGACCATGCTGGAGGCGCCGCAGCGGATCACGTAGATGCCCGCAATGGTCTTCCGCTCCTTGTAGGCGGCGATGGCTGCTTTCCGGTCGATGCTCACGGGAAGATCTCGCTGAGAAATGCTGTTGTGCAGCCTCAGTAACGGTTGGGCCACGTTGTGTAAATACTACCCGGATAAAATACTCACGACCGTTGCAGGATCAGGCTGAGCTCGAGCTCGCGGAAGGCGAGGTAATTGCGCCGGACCCACTGGTGCAGCTCCGTCGATGAATCCTTCTCATGGCGCAGATAGCCGGTGAAGGAGAAGTTCAGCCGGTCGATATAGGTCTTGAGGAAGCCGGGCAGCGCGGGCAGGCGGAACAGCCGGCCGCCGGCCATCGCGGGCGGCAGTTCGCCGCGGACGACGAACTCGTTGTCGACGGTGATCAGGTTCATCCGCGGGATCTGCTGGCGAAGCGTCTCGTGGGCGCGGGCCGAGACGCGGTCGGTGTCGGCGACAAAGAGAATCATTGGCGCGACATGCCGGCGCGCCGCTTCCTTGAGCAGGCCGATCTCGTCGGTCATCTTGAAGAACTCGTCGAAGGCGTGGAAGCCGAGGTCGATGACCTTGGCGAGCCCGTCATCGACGATGACGCGGTCCATCAGCTGCATCTTGCCGTAGGTGTCGATGACGTCAGCCGTCTCGGTCACCTTCGGCAGGTAATCGAGCAGCGACGGCTCCTTCAGATTGACGTCGAAAGCCGCGACATTACCGTTCTTGAGCAGGAGGAATTCGCTCAATAGCCGCGCCAGCAGCGTCTTGCCGACCTGCGGGCGGGGCGAGCAGATGATGTAGAGGGGCGTCGCGGACATCGACAGCTATATCAGGCCAACTCACCGCCCAATCCAGCCGTATCAGCCCGGCCTTCGCAACTATTTTTCGCTGTTGCGGGTCACGGGTTTCGAACCGACGATGTCGGTCAGGCGGATGCGGTCGAATTCGCTCCAGACGTTGGCCAGCCAGTGCCGGACATAGCCGCGCAGCACGAAGGAGTAGTTCGCGGCCTCGTCGTGGATGCCCTTGTTGGCGACGAATTTCAGGAACGGGACGGACGACACCTCGACCTGCTCATAGGCCATTTCGTTGAGCTTCGGGATGGTCAGTTCGGTCGCATCCTTGATGCGGTGGAAGTAGGAATTGTAGGTCGCCTGGTCCCACTGGAAGAATTGGGTGTCGTTGATGAAGTTTTTCACCAGGAAATATTTCGCGCCGGTCATGAAGCCGGCGGTCTCGGCGATCTCCTCCAGCGAGGCGATCGAGGGTCCGAGGATGTGGAATACCGCGAAGGTGATCTGGCCTGCCTTGGCGGCGTCGAGGAAGCCGATGTCGCGCAGCGAGGCCAACGCGGGCGAGAGCAGGCCGGCGCGAACGTCGATGACGGTCACCGACGGGCTGACTGCGTTGAGCGTGTCGAAAATCTTCATCTGGTCGGCCGTCGTCGTCATGTCGACGATCTCGGTGATCTCGGGGTGGAAGCGCTTCAGGGTTCCCCGCGGCGACTCCGTGTCGAACGCGCGCGTCGGCACGTTGTTGGCGGAAAAATAATCGAGCAGGGTGCGCGATACCGTGGTCTTGCCGACCCCGCCCTTGTCCGCGCCCACCACAACCACTGCCGGCTTTGCCATTGCTGTCCCCTAACGCGCGCCCCCGATCGCGAGGTCGCAATCGGCCGGGCCCCAAATCGATGTCCCAAGGATAGTCCCGAGTCTGCTGTTGGGCGCGAACATGGCAGAAACAAGGGAGAATTCAAATCTCCGGTATCCCGTTGAAGCAATTCCCGGAGTTTTTCCCAAAGGTCGTGAAACCGGCCCAGGAAACGACAGAAGACGCGGCAGCTCAGTGGCGGCCCCACGGACCCATGGGATTGCCGATTGGATTGGGTAACGGATTGCCGGCTGCGGTTCCGGAAGCGCCTGGGGTAGGGACGGGCGGTGGCGTCGACCGACCGCCCGCATCGTTCCACGGCCCCTGCGGTACTGGCGGCGGGGTGTCCTGCTGACCGGCCTGCGCTTCGGGTACGTCCGTGGCAGGCTGTTCCGCCTCATCGGATGGCGGTGGCAGCGGACCGGGATCGTGGCCGCCAGCGAATTTGACCAGCGCGTCGACGCGGGACTGCACCGAGGGGTGGGTGGCGAACAGATCGGAAAAGCCTTCGCGCGGATTGTCCAGGCACAGCTCCATCACCGCGGAGGTTGCGCCGGGCAATTCGCCGCGGCCCTCGATCTTGCGCAGCGCCGAGATCATGGCGTCGGGATTCTTGGTCAGCTCGACCGAGCCGGCATCGGCGAGATATTCGCGCGAGCGCGACAGGGCGAGCTTCACCACCTGCGACACCAACCAGGCCACGACGATCAGCACGACCGCGATGATGATCACGATCACCGCGCCGCCGCCGGAGTTCTTGTTGTCGTTGCTCGACGACGACGACCGCGACGACGAGGAGGAGCCCGATGACCACGACCCGCCACCGGAGCTCCAGCTCAAATTGGTGAACAGGCGGAAGAACAATTCGCCGAAGAATCCGACCACGCCGGCGATGATCACGGCAACCACCATCAGCTGCACGTCGCCGTTCTTGATGTGAGTGAGCTCGTGGCCCAGCACCGCCTCGATCTCCTGGTCGTTCAGCGCCTGCAGCAGACCCGTGGTGACGGTGACGGCATATTGCCGCGGGTTGAGGCCGGTCGCGAACGCGTTCAGCGCTGGCGATTCCATGATCTTCAGCTTCGGCATGGTGATGCCGCGCGAGATGCAGAGATTTTCGAGCAGATTGTAGAGGCGCGGCTCCTCCTGCCTGCTAACACCGTGGCCGCCGGTCACGGCGTCGATCATCGACTGGTGGAAGAAATAGGCGATGACGATCCAGGCGATCGCGCCGGCTGTCGCAAAGGGAAAGGCGACGATCAGGTCGTGGAGGGCGCGGTTCAGATAATAGGCGACGGTCTGATTGCCGTTGAGGACGACCTCGGCGACCAGCGCGCCGGCATAGACCAGCACATAGACCAGCGCGAACAGGCCGGCGAGCAGCAGCATCGAACGAAACTTGTTCGAGGCGATGTGCGTGTAGAGACCATACGCGGCCATGACGCGTTGCCCTGCCGGCCTATAGGCTCAGATCAGAATTTCACCTGAGGCGCAGCCTCGACCTCGGCGCGGCTGGCGCCGAGATCGAAGAAGTCCTTCTTGGTGAAGCCGAACATGCCGGCGAACAGCGCCGCAGGCATCTGCTGGATGCCGGTGTTGTATTCCTGGACCGCGTTGTTGAAGAAGCGGCGGCTCGCGGCGATCTTGTTCTCGAGGTCGGACAGCTCGGATGCGAGCTGCTGGAAATTGGCGTTGGCCTTGAGGTCGGGATAGGCCTCCGACAGCGCGATCAGCCGTCCGAGTGCGCCGGAGAGCTGGGTCTCGGCGGCGGACACCTGGGCCGGCCCCTGCGCCGACATCGCCGAATTCCGCGCCTTGATGACGTCGTCGAGCGTGCCGCGCTCGTGCGAGGCATAGCCCTTCACGGTCTCGACCAGGTTCGGGATCAAATCGTGACGCTGCTTGAGCTGCACGTCGACATCGGCAAAGGCCTGCCCGACGCGCTGGCCCAGCGCCACCAGCCGGTTGTAGGCACTGAAGGCCAGGAAGACGAGAACGACGATGACGCCGAGAACGATCCAGCCGGTCGACATGGAGAACTCCTGAAGGGGGAAGAAGGCGGCCGTAGCCTAGACCAAATTGGCGCAGGGCGAGAGCCCCGGCACAGAAGGGAGGTAAGACTTGGTCGAGTGGGACGCCATCCAAGTTCAAGGCGAAAGTGGTGAACGGTGGTTAACTTTCGGCCATATTTGTGGTCGGCGTTACCCGATCATACCGTCCACATCCGCCGTCAGTCGTCATCAGAGCCCCACAGCGAGCGGTGCCAGCTTTTTGCGTCGCGCCGTGGTATCCCCGTCGTTGCGGACAATTCCGAAGCAAGTCTTGAAGCCTCACTCTTGGGGCCTGCCGGAATGACCTCTCTTCCGCCTCTGAAGTCCAAATATACGCCAAACGGATTTGGCCCTTCGTCCTCGTACTTGACCGTACCCACTGCACTGCATTCGTCGAAGGTGCAGTAGTTCACGACCGTTTTCCGCCAGACCTTCCTCAGTATCGTCAGCCGTCGTGCCGCCAGGTCGATCTCAACGGTCCATCCTGAAATGAATATCAGTGTTTGTTTGGGAGGAGGGTGCTGTGGGACTGATGTGTTCATCGTGCCGATGGTCAAACCATATGCGCGGTAGCAACCTATAATAGCATGATCCAACAAGGTATCATAGGCATAAGCTCAGTCGTCGAAGTGGTCGCGTCCTGTGACAGCTTCACCCCAGCGCCAGCGCCGCGCGTCTGCATAAGCAGCCTTGTGGCGCCGCGGGATTTTGGTGGTGGCGACGCCATCCTCCGTGCAAAGCTTGGCCGTGATCTCAGCCTTGCCGACATCAGGCGGTGCCAGAACGCGCAGCGCGCGGGTTGCCGGCGGCGTGCGGGTGAGGGCGACGTAGATGAAGCGTTCGTCCTCGAATGGCACCTCGGCGCCCTTGATCTGGCGGTGCGCCTGCGAGCGCGGCAAGCGCTGGGAGAAGTGGCACCAGTCGGGTGCGGCAAGCGGGCAGGGCTTCTCGTGTGGGCAGGGCGCGGCGACGTAGGCACCTTGCTCAATGAGCTGGTGACGCAGCGCGAGGATGCGGGCATAGCCGGCGGGCGTGCCGGGCTCGATCACGACCAGTGCATGGCGCGCTTTCGTCCACATGGCTTCCGCGAGCTTGCGCTGATCAGCCTCGCCGAGCTCGCCGATGATGTAGCTGGCAACGACGAGGTCGGCCTGCGAGAGCTCGGCGAGGTTGCCGCCGGCGTCGCCAGGCAGATAGCGGCACTCCGACAGCCGCGTGCTGTCACGGGTGAGCTCGAGCGCTAGCCGGCTCAGCGTGGCATTGGCGTCGAGTAGCGTGAAATCCTGCAGTGACGGAAATGCTTCGGCGGCGGCCCAGCTTGCGGTGCCGGGGCCGGCACCGACGTCGAGCAGTGTTTCCGGGGTGAGATCCGGCGCGATCTCGGTTAGCGCATTCAGGCTGGCGGCGACGGCCGCGTAGGTCGCGGGCATGCGCGCCAGCGCATAGGCGAGCGCGTCGGCGTCCGACTTGATCGTGCCGGAGCCGCCGCCTGCGCGATAGGTGGTCGAGATTTTCTGTGAGCGTTGCGCGGCGTCGGTGCGCGAAAAGCCCTGCAGCTTGCCGTCTAGGGCCGCTTTCAGTTCAGGCGGGAGGGTAGGCGAGATCATGTTCGCCCACCGTCATTTCTGGGCCAGCGGCCTCACGCCACGTTCTGGTCGAGAATGTCCACGGCCTCGGCCAGGCTCACCGAGACGAGCTGGGAGACGCCGCGCTCGGCCATGGTGACGCCGAACAGCCGGTTCATCCGCGCCATCGTGATCGGATTGTGCGTGATGATGATGAAGCGCGTGTCGGTCGAGCCGGTCATCTCGTGCAGGAGGTTGCAGTACCGTTCGACGTTGTGGTCGTCGAGCGGTGCGTCGACTTCGTCCAGCACGCAGATCGGCGAGGGGTTGGTCAGGAACACCGCGAAGATCAGCGCCATCGCGGTCAGCGCCTGCTCGCCGCCCGAGAGCAGCGACAGCGTCTGCGGCTTCTTGCCTGGCGGCTTGGCAATGATTTCGAGGCCGGCTTCCAGCGGATCATCGCTCTCGATCAGGTGCAGCGCCGCCTCGCCGCCGCCGAACAGCTCGACGAACAGGCGCTTGAAGTGGTTGTTGACGACCTCGAACGAGGTCAGCAGGCGCTCGCGCGCTTCCTTGTTGAGGCTCTGGATGCCCTGGCGCAGCCGCTTGATGGCCTCGACCAGGTCGTCGCGTTCGGTGACGAGACCGGTGTGCTGGGTCTCGACCTCGCGCAGCTCTTCCTCGGCGCGCAAATTGACGGCGCCGAGGCGCTCGCGGTCGCGGCGCATCTTTTCGAGGTCTTCCTCGATGTCGTGCAGCGGCGGCAGCTCTGCGCCGGGCTCGATCTCGGCAAGGCCGGCCACGGCCTGCGGCTCGACTTCGAGCATGTCGCGGATCTCGCGCTCGATGTCCTCGAGCCGGCGCCGGGAGCCTTCCATGCGCTCCTCCGCGCGCGCCGTGGCCTCGCGCGCGCTGGAGAGCGCTTCGAGAGTCAGCTTGGCGACGCGGTCGGTCTCGGCCATCGCGGTCTCCGCGGTGGCGAGCGCATCGGCGGCCATGCGGCGGTCGTTCTCGGCGTATTCGATCTCGGTGATCAGCGCGCTGCGCTTCTCGGCGAACACGGCGGGCGCGTTCTCGAGCTCGCTGCGCTCGATCGTGAGTTCGGCGATACGGGCCTGGATGGTGTCGATATGGGAGGCCGCGCTCTCCTTGCGGTTCGCCCACTCGGTGCGCTCGGCAAGGATCGCCTGGACGCGGCGGTCGGCCAACTCAGCCTCGCGCGCCAGCGCCTGCGCCTCGGCGCGGACCTGGGCGGCGATGCGGCGCTGGCCTTCGATGTCGCTGCGGACGGCGGCAAGACGCGTCTCGGTGTCCTCGCTCGAGGGCAGCTCGCTGATGCCGGCCTCGGCATATTCGTAGGCGGCCTCGGCCTCGGCGCGGTCGGCGGCAAGGCGGCTGTGCGCCTCCGACAGCGTCGCCTTGCGGGCGGCGTGGCGGCTGATCTCGCGCTCGGCGGCGGCGTGGCGCTCGCGCGCGACGTTCAGCTCGCGCTGCGCGGCACGCATGGCTTCGCGGCTGGCGCCTTCGGTGCTGGCCGCCATCTGCAATTCGGACTCGGCATTTTCAAGCGCCTGACGCTTGATCTGCGCGTCGATGCGGGCCTGCTCCAGCTCGTTCTCGATGTCGACGAGACGGGCGCGCTCGGCGAGACGCCGTGCGGCACCGGTCGGGGCGTGCGCGGCGGCGACGAAACCGTCCCAGCGCCAGACGTCGCCCTCGGGCGAGACCAGCCGCTGGCCGGTCTTGAGCTGCGAGACCAGCTCGGCCCCGCGCTCGCGCGGCACCACGCCGATCTGCGCCAGGCGGCGCGTCAGCTCGGCCGGCGCCTGAACATGGTTGGCGAGCGGGGTGACGCCTTCGGGGAGCTCCGGATCGCCTTCGGTGTGTCCGACATTGGTCCAGCGCATCGGTGCCGAAGGATCGATCGGCGCGTCGAGATCGTCGCCGAGCGCAGCGCCAATGGCCTTTTCAAAGCCCTTGTCGACGGTGATGCCGTCGATGATCGGCGGCCACAAATTCTTGGTCTCGCCGTTGACGATCTTGGAGATCGTGCGCGCCTCGGTGTCGAGCCGCTGCACGCGCTTGTCGGCTTCGACCAGCGGCGAGCGCGAGGATTCCAGCGTCTGACGGGCGGCAACATGCGCGGCTTCGCTCGCCTGGGCTGCGGCTTCGGAGGCCGCCAGCGTTTGCTCGGCGGTCTCGACCGCGGCGGTCAGCTCGTCGAGATCGCCGAAGCCGCCGGTGTCGGCGGCCAGCTTCTGCTCTTCCGCCGTGACATTCGCGATCTCCTGGTCGAGACGGGCGAGCTTGTCGCGGTGAGTGCGGACGTTGGCTTCGAGCTGGTTGCGCTTGGCGGTGAGGTCGGCGAGCGCGGTGGTGAGCTCGGCGAACTGCTGCTCGGTTTCGGTCAGCACCGCCTCGGCCTCGCCGACGCGCTCGTCGACGCCGGAGCGCTTCTCGACGCGCGACTTGATCTCTTCCTTCAGCTCGGAATCTTCGGTGTCGAGCCGCTGCAGCGCGACGTCGGCGTCCATGGTCTGCTGCTGGGCGCGCGAGATATCGCCTTCGAACTGGGCGAGACGGCGCTCGAGCTCGGCGACGCGCTCCTTGGCGCGCTCTTCCTCGCGGTCGAGCAGCTCGCGGGCGTTGGTCAGGCGCTGGAGGCCGGCGGCGGCGCGCGCTTCGGCATCGCGCAGCGCCGGCATTTCGGCGGCGCGGATCGCCTGGATACGTGCGGCTTCGGCCTGGTGCTGGGTACGCTCGGCCATCTCGCGCACCGCGAGATCGTGGGTCTGGCCGGATTCATTGACGTCGGCATGGGCGCCGATCCAGCGCAGATGAAACAGCGTAGCCTCGGCCTTGCGGACCTTGGCCGCGACCTCGCGATAGCGCACGGCCTGGCGGGCCTGCTTCTTCAGGCCTTCCATCTGGCCGGAGAGCTGGCCGATCACGTCCTCGACGCGCGTGAGGTTGGTTTCGGCCGCCTTCAGCCGCAGCTCGGCCTCGTGGCGGCGGGCGTGCAGACCGGCGACACCGGCGGCATCTTCCAGCACGCGGCGGCGCTGCTCGGGCTTGGCCTGGATGATTTCGCCGATCTTGCCCTGGTGGACGAGCGCGGGCGAACGGGCGCCGGTTGCGGCGTCCGCGAACAGGATCTGCACGTCGCGGGCGCGCACGTCGCGGCCGTTGATGCGATAGACGGAGCCTGCCTCACGCTCGATGCGGCGGGAGATTTCCAGAAGCTGGCTGTCGTTCATCGCCGCAGGCGCAGTGCGATCGGCATTGTCGATCGTCATCGTCACTTCGGCGTGGTTGCGCGCCGGACGGTTGCCGGAGCCGGCGAAGATCACCGCGTCCATGTCGGCCGCGCGCAAGCTCTTGTAGGACGTCTCGCCCATCGCCCAGCGCAGCGCCTCGACGAGATTCGACTTGCCGCAACCGTTGGGTCCGACCACGCCGGTCAAGCCGGGCTCGATGACGAAGTCCGTAGGCTCAACGAAGGACTTGAAGCCGTGAAGGCGCAGGCGGGTGATTTTCATAAGCACGCATCTCTGTTGGCAGGCGCGAATCCCCCTGCCGGGACAATACCATGGAAGGCAATGTCGCTGTCTGGGCGAGTCGCGCGGGGCGCCTCATGCGGCGGACAATGGCCGCGGTGCGCCGCGAGGGCAACCTGCGAAAGCCGCTTTTCCCAAGGGATTTATGCCGGGAAAGATACGGCTTTTGAGATGCGAATCAGGATCTTGACGAGCGAATCAGCTCTTCAGCAGCGGATTGATCTTCTTGGCGAACTCCTCGAACGAAGTCTCGCCCTTGATCTTCTCGCCGTTGATGAAGAAGGTCGGCGTGGAATCCACCTTCAGCACCTCGCTGGCGTATTTCTGGTCGGCGGCGATCTTGTCGAGCAGCGCCTGGTCCTTCAGGCAGGTTTCGACCTGCTGCTGGGTGAGGCCGGCCTGCTTGCCGATCCGCGTCAGGGTCTCCGTGGTGTTCTTCACCACCCAATCGCTCTGCTGGCGGAACAGCATGTCGGTGACAGCGAAATATTTCGGCGCGTCGCCATTGGCGATGCAGCGCGACAGCATCGAGCCGGCGGCGGCTTTGATGTCGAGCGGGAACTCGCGGAAGATGTAGCGGATCTTGCCGGTGTCGATGTATTCCGACTTGATCTTGGGAAACACCTGCTCGTTGAAGGCCGCGCAGTGCGGGCAGGTCATCGAGGCGTATTCGGTGATGGTGACGGCAGCGTCCTTTGGACCCAGCGCCATGTCGGGCAGCGACACCGGCTTGGCGACGTCGGCCGCGGACTGTGCCATGGCCTCGGAAATGAACCGCAGCGGCGACAGCACGGCGAGCGCGGCAAGGCCGGTCAGCGAGAGCATCGTGGTGAAGGCGCGGCGGGTAATGATCAAGGTCGGCTCCCGAATTGATGTGGTCTCGCCAGGATTCTCGTCAAGGCTCAAAGGTTCCCAGGCGGCCTGTCGCTAGCTTGAAACGTGGTTTGAGGCAATGGTGAGCGGCAAGGAGGGGTCCAGATTGGCTCCGGAATGAGGCTCAATTTCGCTTGATGGCGGCCCCAAGCCGCGCCAGCGCCGACTTCAGTTCTTCGTCTGCGATGTCGCCGAGGCCCTCCGCCACCTTGGCGACGACCTTGGGGTCAGGCGGGCCGGGACGCACCGGGCGCCGGGCGCGCGACAGGGGAGCCTGGCGGAAGGCGAGCTTGCCGACCGCGCTCCAGCCGAAGAAGCGGTTGACCCGTTCCAGGATGACGTCGGCGGAATGCTGGATCTCCAGTGCCATCGGACCTTCGACCCGCAACACAAGCGTCGCCGGCTCCTGCGGCTGGCCCTCCACGGGGCGCGGCCATTGCATCTTCAGCGGCTCGGCATGGGCGGCGATCTCGGGCCCGGCGATCTCCGCCCACCGCGTCACCAACTCGCGGGCCGCAAATCCCTGCTTGGCATAGGCTTCGGCAAAGACGTCGTCGAGCAGGATCCCGAGCGGCTTGGCGCTGATGGGGCCGGGTTTGGGTGGGAATTTGGCCATGGGGCCTTATAGCACCCCGACGTGCGGCCGGCAGACTCCCTGCAGCGAAGAAAGACGTGGATGCCCACGACGAGCGCGGGCATGGCGTGGAGAGGCCGGTGGGTTGTCGCTACAGTCAGAGCATGAGCCCCAAATCCGCCCCTAAGGCGAAATCGGAACCCAGTCAGCCCGAGACCGCGTCGCGTCCGATTGCGCTCCTCCAATGGTACGACCGCCACCGTCGCCGGCTGCCCTGGCGCGCCGCGCCAGGGGAGGCGTCGGATCCCTATTGCGTCTGGCTGTCGGAGATCATGCTGCAGCAGACCACGGTAAAGGCGGTCGGGCCCTACTTCGAAAAATTCGTCGCGCGCTGGCCTGACGTTACGGCGCTCGGGAGCGCTTCGCTTGATGACGTGCTGCGGATGTGGGCCGGGCTCGGCTACTATTCGCGCGCGCGCAATCTCTACGCCTGCGCCGTCGCGGTGACGCGCGAGCATGGCGGCACCTTCCCCGATACCGAGGAGGGCCTGCGCGCGCTGCCGGGAATCGGCCCATACACCGCGGCAGCGATTGCGGCGATCGCCTTCGATCGCCACACCATGCCTGTCGACGGCAATATCGAGCGCGTGGTGTCGCGCCTGTTCGCGGTCGAGGAAGAGCTGCCGCAGGCAAAGTCCCTGATCCAGCAACTGGCAGCGACGCTGCTGGCGAATTCTCGCGCCGGCGATAGCGCGCAGGCCCTGATGGATCTCGGCGCCTCGATCTGCACGCCGAAGAAGCCGGCCTGCTCGCTATGCCCGTTCTCTGCGGATTGTACGGCGCGTGCACTGGGTACGCAGGAGACGTTTCCGCGCAAGGCACCGAAGAAGAGCGGAACGCTGCGGCGCGGCGCCGCCTTCGTCGTCACCCGCGGCGGCGAGTTGCTGGTCCGCTCGAGGCCCGAGAAGGGCCTGCTCGGCGGCATGACCGAAGTGCCGGGTTCTGACTGGCTCGCCGGCCAGGAGGACGCGACGGCGAAAGGGCAGGCGCCTGACATGAAGGGGCTGTCGCGCTGGCAACGCAAGGTCGGCGTCGTCACCCACGTCTTCACGCATTTTCCGCTGGAGCTCGTGGTCTACACGGCGAAGGCCGAGGCCCGCACGCGCGCGCCCGAAGGCATGCGCTGGGTGCCGATCGCGACGCTGTCCGGCGAGGCGCTGCCCAATGTCATGCGCAAGGTGATTGCGCACGCGTTGGCCCCAGCATCGGGCCGATCCTCCTGACAGCATGCTGGCAGCAGCGTTGCGCTATCAGCGCGCGATATGGAGGCTGCCATGGTCAAGACCGCACTCGACAACTTCAAGAGGCCGCCCTGCGCCGAACTGCTCGGGTGGCGCCTGCTCGAGGCCCGTCCCGAGGACGGCTGGATCAAGCTCGGCTTCGAGGGCAGACCCGAGTTCTGCAACCCTGCGGGATTCATCCAGGGCGGCATGCTCTCCGCCATGCTCGACGACACGATGGGTCCGGCGGTGCTGGTGATGAGCGAGGGCCGGCTCTACACCACGACCATCAGCATGACCGTGAACTTTTTGGCGCCGGCGAAGCCTGGCCCGATCGTTGGTGAGGCCAAGGTGACGCAGCTCGGCAAGACCATTGCGTTCGTCGAGGCCAAGCTGATGGCTGAGGACGGCACGGTGCTGGCAACGGCGAGCGCGAGCGAGCGGCTGCTGGAGGCGGCGAGGGTGGTAGGGAAATAGTGCGGCGACGCGCGTTCCTCTTCCTTCCCCCCTTGTGGGGGAAGGTGGCGCGAAGCGCCGGATGAGGGGTATGTCTCCGCGAATTCAATCGCGAGAAGTGAACGCGCGGAGAGATACCCCTCACCCGAGTGAGTCTGTGTCTACCTGCGTCGCTGCCCTCTCCCACAAGG
This sequence comes from Bradyrhizobium sp. CCBAU 53338, assembly GCF_015291665.1. NCBI lineage: Bacteria > Pseudomonadati > Pseudomonadota > Alphaproteobacteria > Hyphomicrobiales > Nitrobacteraceae > Bradyrhizobium > Bradyrhizobium sp. CCBAU 53338. Next base: position 5,765,428 of record NZ_CP030048.1, on the reverse strand, counting down.
GGCGAGGGCGCGTTGACGTGCATCGTGCTCGGAAACCTCACACCCTCGCGCGGGCGTCCGTGCTCACGATCGGCGGCTTGGCGTTCAGCGCCTCGACCTGGAAGCCCGCGACGCGCTTGTAGTTCGCGGCGATGTCTTCCAGCTCCTTTTGCGACAGCACGTCGGTGACGACCTTGTAGCCGTCAGGCGCGCGCTCCTCGACGAGCTGCATCACCTGCTCGGGGCCATTCTTGCGGTTGAGCAGCACGAGGTCGGTGGTCGCAGGCCTTCGCTCGGCTTCATACGCGAGCAATGCTTCCGTCGTCGGGCCGTGCGCCAAAATCTCGCGCGTGATGGTGCGGGCGTCGAGGATAGCCTGCGAGGCGCCGTTGGAGCCGATCGGATACATCGGATGTGCGGCATCGCCCATCAGCGTCACCTTGCCGAAGGTCCATTGCGAGACCGGATCGCGATCGACCAGTGGATATTCGTAGGCGTGCGGACAGTTCCTGATCAGGCCGGGCACGTCGAGCCAGTCGAACTGCCAGCTCTCGAACCAGGGCAAGAACTCCTCCAGCCGCGCGGTGCGGTTATAGTCCTCGCGCCGCCACTGATAGGTCGGCGGCATGTGGCGCTCGGCGACCCAGTTGATCAGGTGGTTGCCTGATGCGTCCGGTTCCTTCGAGATCGGGTAGCAGACGAATTTCAAGATCTCGTGCCCGGCCATGATCATTGTGCGGCCGGTGAGGAAGGCCTTGGCCGGCGTCACGCCGCGCCAGAGGATGCGACCGTTCCAGATCGGCGGGCCTTCATTGGGATAGAGCTTTTCTCGCGCGGCGGAATGGATGCCGTCGGCGGCGACCATGATCGCGCCTTCGTAAGTCCCGGCGGCCTTGCCGGTCGATTTGTCGATGAAGTCGGCGCGCACGCCGCTGGCCGTCTCGGTCCAGCCCGTCAGATGATGGCTGGTCAGGATGTTGTCGCGGCCGAGCCGCTCGACCGCGGTGTCGAGCAGGAGCTGCTGGAGCGTGCCGCGATGGATCGAGAACTGCGGCCATTTGTAGCCGGCTTCCAACCCGCGCGGCTCGCTCCAGATCGGCTTGCCGTGCTTGGAGAAGTACGCGAGCTCACGGGTGCGCACGCCGCTGGCATCGAGCTTGTCCAGCAGCCCGAGCTCGATCAGCTCGCGCACCGCATGCGGCAGCACGTTGATGCCGACGCCGAGCGGCTTCAGTTCCGCGACGCTCTCGAACACTTTCACGGGGACGCCGATTCCGTGCAGGCTGAGCGCAAGCGTCAGCCCGCCGATGCCGCCGCCGGCGATGAGTACCGTCATGACAAGACCCCTCCACTTGCAGGCGTCTTGGCACAGGCGGGCGGCCGTGGGCAACTGCGAAGAGGATTTCGTGCTATAGACCTGGCCACGGACAGCCGTTAATTTCCAGCTTTCCCATGAGGTTCGACATGCTCAAGCTCTACTACGCCACCGGCACCTGCGCGCTCGCCACCTACATCAGCCTGGAAGAGGCAGGCGCCGACTACACGGCTGAACGGCTGAGCTTCAAGGACAATCAGCAGAACAGCCCGGCCTATCTCGCGATCAATCCGAAGGGCCGCGTCCCGGCCCTGGTAACCGACCGCGGCGTCCTCACCGAGACGCCGGCGATGCTGGCCTATATCGCGCAAACCTTCCCGAAGGCGAAACTCGCGCCGCTCGACGATCCCTTCGACTTCGCCCAGGTACAGTCGTTCAACTCCTATCTCTGCTCGACCGTGCACATCAACCATGCCCACAAGATGCGCGGCGCCCGCTGGGCCACGCAGGAGAGTTCGTTCGCCGACATGAAGGCAATGGTGCCGAAGACCATGGGCGCCTGCTTCTCCCTGCTCGAACAGAAGATGTTCAGGGGACCTTGGGTGATGGGCGATCAATTCACGGTCTGCGATCCCTATCTCTACACGCTCTCGACCTGGCTCGAGGGCGACAGCGTCGACATCAACGCCACGCCGAAGATTGCCGACCATTTCAAGCGCATGTCCGATCGCTCCGCCGTGCGCAAGGTGATGGACGCGCAGAAGGCGTGAGACGATCTTGTAGGGTGGGTTAGCGAAGCGTAACCCACCTCTTCAATTTCCGCAGAAGACAGAAGTGGCGGGTTACGCCCAGTGGACCGCGCTTTGCGCGGCTCGCAGGTCTATCCCACCCTACCAAGGCTTCTTCTCCATCTCCCGCCCGGTCTCCAGCATCAGTCGCCGCAGCCAGATCGAGCCCGGATCCATCTGCGCCCGGGTCGGATAGAACTGGAATTGCTCGTCGATCCCGGGATCGAGCGGCGGCGTCACCGTGACGAGGCCGAGATGCTTCGACAGCGCCGCGATCAGCCGGCGTGGCACGAAGGCGACGAGGTCGGTGCGGGCGGCCACGTGCAGGGCTTCGAGATAGCCCGACACCACCAGCGAAATGTGCCGCTCGATGCCCTTGGTGCGCAGCCATGTGTCGATGAGATCCTCAGCATTGCCGCGGATGACCACGCCGACATGCCGCGCGGCGAGGAACGCCTCGCGCCGCTTCAGCCTGGCGCCCATGGGATGGCCACGCCGCACCGCCAGCGCGTCGCTGTCGGTGTAGAGCAGCTGGCGGTGAAATCCCTTGAAGGCGTTGCCGATCGAGATCACGAGGTCGATGGTGCGGGCGAATTCGGCGTGGAAGATCGCAGGTCCCCGCCAAGGCACGACGTCGATGCGGACGTTGGGCGCAAGGCGCGTCACCTTCCCCATCAAGGGCGGCATCAGCAGCTCGACGGCGAGATCTGGCATCATCAGCCGGAACGCGCGCTCACTGCGCGCGGCGTCGAACTCCTCGGGCACGAACAGCCCGCGCACCTGGTCGAGCGCCTGCGCCAGCGGCGCGCGCAACGCCTGCGCCCGCGGTGTCAGCTCCATCCGCGCGCCGGTGCGCACCAGCAGCGGGTCGCCGAAGATGTCGCGCAGGCGTTGCAGCGCATGGCTCGTCGCCGGCTGCGACAGCCCGATGCGCAGGGCGGCGCGGCTGACATTGGCCTCGCGCAGCAGCGCGTCGAGTGCGGTCAACAGATTGAGATCGAGCGAATTCAAATTCATGAGGTGAATAGTTATCATATTCCCTATCGATTTGAAGAATTGTCTTGGGACGGCGATGTTCTCCGTGTTGCCACCAAACGGAGATGCCGCCATGAGCGCGAGCGCCAACAAGAAACTGATGCAGGATATTTTCGCCGCTGCCGCCAGCCCCGATCAGGCGGTGCGGGATCGCGCCTTGTTCACGGCAAGCCTTGCCGACGATGCCCGATGGATCGTGACCGGGCAGTATTCCTGGTCGCGCACCTTCGCCGGGAAGGACGCGATCCTCAACGATCTGCACGGCTATGTGCGCACCCGCCTGCGCGATCGGACGCGCACGATCGCCGAGCGCTTCATCGCCGATGGCGACATCGTCGTCGTCGAGGCCAAGGGCGACAACGTCACGCCTGAAGGCGTGCGTTACGACAACGACTATTGCCTCGTGTTCCGGTTCGAGAACGGCAAGATCAAGGAGATCAGGGAGTATTGCGACTCCGTTCTGACCGAGAAGGCGCTCGGGCCTTTCCCGCAATCGGCCCGGCCGGCCGCGGCGCGCTAGAAACTGCCGCCCGGAGAGGCTGGAACCAGGCGGGAACCTTTTTCTCCCGCCTGCGTTCGTTCGTTTCCGGGGCAATCGCGCGCCGGCTTCGCGCGCGTTGGGAATTTCATGCTGGCTGGGGCTTCGGACGTTTCGATACAGGTGGGCCGCAGCTGTCCCGGACTCCACGAACGATTGAGAGATGCGACCGCGACTGCACATCGGGAACTCGACGCTCAGATGTCCGCGTTCGATCTCACCGTCTTCTCCGGCTATCGTCGTTTCCTTCAGGCCAGCGCGGGCGCGCTGCTGCCGCTCGAAGCGGCGCTGGTGGACGCCGGCGTCGCCAGGATGTTTCCGGACTGGCCGGAGCGTACACGCAGCGCTGCAATCGGGGCCGACCTCGATCAGCTCGGCCGGGAGGCGCAGGCCACCGTGTCAGTGTCGCCACTGACTCCCGGCGGGATCGTTGGCACGATGTACGTGCTGGAGGGCTCCCGCCTCGGCGCCAGGTTTCTGCTGAAGACGATCGCGGATGCGGCCGATCCGCGCATCGGCGAGGCCACGGCCTATCTAAGGCATGGGGCCGGAAAGCGCTTGTGGCAGAGCTTTCTGTCAAAGCTCGCCAGTGACGTGGGCTGTGACGAGGACGAGGTCATCGAAGCGGCGCGCAGAGCGTTTGCCGCGTTCGAGCGGGCGGCGGATCGCGCATGAACGAGGCGGTCAATCTCACCAATTGCGATCGCGAGCCGATCCACATCCCAGGCAATGTGCAGCCGTTCGGCTTCCTGCTGACGCTGCTGTCGGACTTCACGATCTGCATGGCGTCGGACAACGCCGGCAGCTTCCTCGGCGGCGACGTCGCCGACCTCCTGCAGCGGCCGCTTGCCGGGGTCTTCTCTGCTGGCGCGATCGAGACCATCCGCAACCGCGTCGACCAGCTCGGCGGGCCTGATGCGACCGAGCGCGTGTTCGGCGTCGAGATCCAGGCGGGCCGGCCGCTCTACGATCTCTCGATCCATTTTTCCGGCGCCTATCTCGTGATCGAGGCCGAGCCCAGCGTGATCGAAGCGGGCGTCAATTCCGGCGAGCTGGTGCGGCTGATGCTCGATCGCATCCGCAAGACCCGCGGCATGACCGAGCTCGCCCGCGAGGCGGCGCGCCAGCTGAAGGTTCTGACCGGCTTCGACCGCGTCATGGTCTACCAGTTTCACCCCGATGGATCGGGCGAGGTGATTGCGGAGGCTGCGGAAGCGGGCCTGGAAAAGTTTCTGGGCCTGCACTATCCGGCCTCCGACATCCCCAGGCAGGCGCGCATCCTCTACCAGCGCAACTGGCTGCGCATCATCGCCGACATCGACGCCAGGCCGGCCGCGCTGCTGTCGACGGCTACGCACAATGCGGGGCTGCTCGATCTGTCCATGAGCGTGCTGCGCTCGGTGTCGCCGATCCATATCGAATACTTGCGCAACATGGGCGTCGCCGCCTCGATGTCGGTGTCGATCCTGCGCGACGGCAAGCTGTGGGGGCTGTTCGCCTGCCACCATTATTCGTCGCGCTACATCTCGTTCGAGAAGCGTACGGCCTCCGAATTGTTCGGGCAGATGTTTTCCTGGATCGTGGAGGGGCGGGAGCGCGAAGGCGACGTCGCCTATGAAGCCGGCGCCCAGAAGATTCAGGAGCGGTTGATCGAAACCGCCGGCACGCACGAGCACAGCCGGCGCGCGATCGTCGATTTCGTCGGCGATTACCGCCGGATGATCGCCTGCGACGGTGTCGCGATCTGGTCGGACAACAGGATCACGCTCGACGGCGACACGCCGACCGAGGGCGAGGTGAAAGAGCTCGTCGCCTTCATCAACCGGACTTCGCCGGGACGAATCTGCGCCAGTGCGGAGATTGCCAAGCTCTATGCGGCCGGCGAGGTGTTTCGCGACCGTGCGGCAGGATTTCTCGCCATTCCGATCTCGCGAACCCCGCGCGACTGCCTGATCTTCTTCCGCCGCGAGGTGCTGCGCTCGGTGACCTGGGGGGGGGCGCCCGAGAAGGTCTACGAGGAGGGCCCGAACGGACCGCGTTTGACGCCGCGCAAGAGCTTCGAGCTCTGGCAGGAGACGGTGGCGGGCCAGTCGAGGCCGTGGTCGGCGGCCGACATCCGCATCGCCGAGAGCCTGCGCGTCACCCTGCTCGAGGTGATCCTGCAATTGTCCGACCTTGCCGCGCGCGAGCGCCGCGGTGCGCAGGAACGGCAGGAGCTGATGATTGCCGAGCTCAATCATCGCGTCCGCAACATATTGAGCCTGGTCCGCGCGCTGGTGGCGCAGAGCAAGGACACTGCCAGAAGCGTCGACGAATTCGCCGGCGTGCTCGGCGGCCGCATCCAGGCGCTGGCGCGTGCCCACGACCAGATCACCAATCTGAACTGGGCGCCGGTGGCGCTGCGCACGCTGCTCGAATCCGAGGCCGGCGCCTATCTCGGCGCGCGCGCCGACCGCGTGAAGATCGTCGGACCCGACGTGGCGCTCGATCCGAAGGCGTTCGCGACGCTGGCGCTGGTCGTGCACGAGATGATGACCAATTCCGCCAAATACGGCGCGCTTGCCGATTCCACCGGCCAGGTCGAGGTGGTGTGGCGCGTCGACCCGAATTCGAGCCTCGAGATCGAGTGGAAGGAGAGCGGCGGCCCGCCGGTGCAGCCGCCGTCGCGCCGTGGCTTCGGCACCACCATCATCGAGCGTTCCGTCCCATTCGATCTCAAGGGCGAAGCCGAGATCCGCTTCGACCTGCTCGGCGTGCAGGCGAGGTTCGTCATCCCGCCGAACTTCGTCGAGCTGGTGCCGTCAATCGCAGGAGCCGCCATGCGCGTAGAGGAACAGCAGCCCGCCCGTCCCCGCATTTCCGACACGGCCCTGATCGTCGAGGACAATCTCATCATCGCCATGGCGGCGGAGGTGATCCTGCTCGATCTCGGGGCGCGTCATGTCGACACGGCGGCGAGCGTCGACCAGGCGCTGCGCGCGATCGAGCGCACGCGGCCGAGCTTCGCCCTGCTCGACCTCAATCTCGGCAATGAGAGCAGCATCAAGGTGGCCTTGAGGCTGAAGGAGATCGGCGTGCCCTTCATCTTCGCCACCGGCTACGGCGAGCGCGCGCCGATCCCGGTCGATCTGGCTTCCGCACCCGTGGTGCAGAAGCCCTACACGCTGGAAGTGGTCGAGAACGCGCTCGGCAAATTGCAGCAGGCGACGGCCTGACGAGCCGCACTATCGGGAAGATCACCGGCAATCCACCCTGTCTGAAAGCAAGAGGCCACGCGCACGCGCGTGGCCTCGCAGTCGAATACAGCCTGATCAGGCCACTTTCGTCGTCATGTGCTTGAACATGTTGGCGCGCGCCTCGTCGTCCATCTCGGCCTTGAAGGTGAACTTGTCCTTCAGGGCGATCGCGCGGCTCGCCGCAGGCCGCGCCGAGATCTCGTCGATCAGCCGCTTCACATTCGGATAGCGCGCAAAGGCGTCGTCGCCGAGCTTGAATGGCACCATCCGCGCCCAGCCCCACAGCGCCATGTCGACGATCGAGTAGGCGTCGCCGACCATGTAGCGGCGGCCGGCGAGATGGGCGTCGAGGATCTTGTAGTGCCGATCGGTCTCGTACTGGTAGCGGTTATGGGCGTAGTCGTGGTTCTGGTCCTTCGGCGCGAAATGCTTGAAATGGACGGCCTGGCCCGAATACGGCCCGACCCCGGTCGCCACGAACATGAGCCAGGACAGCAGCTCGGCGCGGTTGGCGGGCAGGAACTTGCCGGTCTTTTCGGCGAGATAGAGCAGGATGGCGTTGCTGTCGAACACGATGGTGCCGCCATCGTCGATCGCCGGCACCTTGGCGTTCGGATTGATCTTGAGATAATCGGGCGCGAACTGCTCGCCTTTGCGTGTGTCGACCTTGATCGGCTCGAAAGGCAGGCCGGCCTCTTCCAGGAAGAGCGCGACCTTGGTCGGGTTCGGCGATCCGTTGAAATAGAATTTGAGCATCTGGCGTCTCCCCGGCCTTGGTGGCCAACAGCGGACGCAGCATCATTGCCGCGCGGCGGTCTCTCTTGCCTGAACGTCGTCCGTGAGAGCAACCGGCGAGTTTGCCGGGCGGTATCTGCGCGGGGCGCAGATCAGCCGGCGTAACAAAGGCCGATCGCCGCCGTAACGATCATGGCCGCACCCACGGCCTCCAGCCGCAGTCCGAGCTTTACGGCGAGATGCATGTCGGAGGCCTGCGCCGCGCGCTCTGATCTCCGCGCATAGCCGTTGACGATGACGTCGTGATTGAAATTGTCGCGGGCCTCGTTGCTGCTGGCAAGCCCGACGCAGATCACCAGCACGCCGAAGATGGCGAGGCCGAAAAAGCCGAGCAGCGCGATCAGGAACATCGGAAACATGCCGACCAGGAAGATCGGCAGCAGCGGCACCAGCAGCAATGTCTCGGACTGTCGTCGCATGGGAGCCAACCGGTCGGTGGCGGGACAGATCGGACGAATCTAGTGCTGATGGCCGCGGCTTTCAACCACCGCCGTCATTGCGCTGGCGCGAAGCGCGAGCCCCGGAATGACGATAGGGAGCGGAAACTATTCCGCCGCCATGCCGGCGCGGATCTCCGCGCGGAGCTCGTCGATCAGCTTGAGACCCTTCTTGGTCTCGACGTGCCAGAAGGTCCAGCCGTTGCAGGCCTGCGCGCCTTGCGCCACCGCGCCCATGCGATGGATCGAGCCGACCTTGTCGCCGAACATGATGGCGCCGTCGGCGCGGACCAGTGCGCCGAGCTTCTTCTTGGCGTCGAACAGCTTCGTGCCGGGCATGATCATGCCGCGCTCGATCAGCTCGGAGAACGCCACGCGCGGGGCCTCGCGCGCGGTCATGAACGGGGCGAGGCTCTCTTCCGGCAGCGGCTCGACCGCGGCGATGCGCGCCTCCGCTGCCTTCGCGTAGGTCTTGTCGCGCTCGAAGCCGATATAGGAGCGGCCGAGACGCTTGGCGACGGCGCCGGTGGTGCCGGTGCCGTTGAAGGGATCGATCACGAGGTCGCCGGGTTTGGACGACGACAGCAGCACGCGCGCGAGCAGGCCTTCCGGTTTCTGCGTCGGGTGCACCTTCTTGCCGTCGGCGCCCTTGAGACGCTCTTCGCCTGTGCAGAGCGGGATCAGCCAGTCGGAGCGCGCCTGCACGTCCTCGTTGGCCGCTTTCAGCGCTTCGTAATTGAAGGTATAGCCCCTGGCCTTCTCGTCGCGCGCGGCCCAGATCATGGTCTCGTGCGCGTTGGTGAAGCGGCGGCCGCGGAAATTCGGCATCGGGTTGGTCTTGCGCCAGACGATGTCGTTCAGGAGCCAGAAGCCGAGGTCCTGCATGATCGCGCCGACGCGGAAGATGTTGTGATAGGAGCCGATCACCCAGATCGTCGCCGACGGCTTCATCGCGCGGCGCGCGGCCAGCAGCCAGGCGCGGGTGAAATCGTCATAGGCGGAGAACGAATCGAACTTGTCCCAGTCGTCGTCGACGGCATCGACATGGGATTCGTCGGGGCGCTTTAGATCGCCCTTGAGCTGGAGATTGTAGGGTGGATCTGCGAACACCAGATCGACCGAACCCGCCTGAAGCTTCGACATCTCGGCGACGCAATCGCCGAGGATGATGCTGTGCGAGGCAGACTCGAAATTTGTGCGGGGCGCCTTTGCAGACGCCCCGCGACGCGACACTACCATGACTCAAGAACTCTGACTCAGGCGACGCTGTCGGCGACGCGGGACCAAACAACCGACTGACCGTTACAATGAAGCGGCAAAGTAAAAATCGACTTAACCCGCCGCTTTCGCGAGCAGGCCGGCGACCGGGTTGTGTGAGCCGATGCCTGCGCGCATTTGCCGTGTTTTGCAGTGTCTTTCGCCTTTCCCCGCGTCGGGGCGGCGTTGCGGCGGTCAAATTTCTCTCGGAAAAAAATGCATGGCCCTCGGAAAAAATTGCTGATGCGACGATGCCGTCGCACTAGGCAATTTTTGCCGGCCACGATATTGATAAAGGCAACGGAAATTTTACGTATGTGGCGCGTTGAGCTCCAGCGGTTTTCGCGCCGCCCAATTGACGCCATCAAGACCCGAGGGAAGCCTGCCATGCGCTACGATGATTTCCGCCGCAGCGACGACATCGAGGATCGTCGCGACGATGGCGGCGGAGGGCTAGGCGGCGGCGGAGGCGGGTTCGGCCTGCCGATGGGCGGCGGCGGCCTCGGCATCGGAACCATCATCGTGCTCGGCCTGGTCGGCTATGCCTTCGGCATCGATCCGCGCATCCTGATCGGCGGCGCGGAGATCCTCACCGGCGGCGGCCAGGCGCCGAGCTACCAGAGCGACCGTCCGTCGTCGCAGGCCAAGCGCGGCGCGCCGACCGACGAGATGGGCAGCATGATCTCCGGCATCCTTGGCGAAATCGACGATCGCTGGAGCGAGATCTTCCAGGCCAGCGGCCAGTCCTACACCGGCCCGAAGGTCGTGCTGTTCCGCAACGCCACCAATGGCGGCCGCTGCGGCCGGGCCGAGTCGGCGATGGGGCCGTTCTACTGTCCGCCGGACCGCACCATCTTCCTCGACACCGCGTTCTTCCGCGAGGTCGAGACGCGCTTCCGCGGCTGCTCCGGCAAGTCTGCGTGCAACTTCACGTCGGCCTATATCATCGCCCATGAGGCCGGCCATCACATCCAGAATTTGCTCGGCATCATTCCGAAGGTGACGCGGCTGCAGCAGCAGGCCGGCAGCAAGGCCGAGGCCAATGCGCTTCAGGTCAAGGTCGAGTTGCAGGCCGACTGTCTGTCCGGCGTCTGGGTCAATCGCGAGGCGAAGAAGCGTCCGAACTTCCTCGAGGCCGGCGACATCGACGCCGCCCTGACCACCGCGAGCGCGATCGGCGACGATACGCTGCAGCGTCAGGCCACCGGGCGCGTCGTGCCAGACTCCTTCACCCACGGCTCGGCCGCGCAGCGCAAGCAGTGGTTCATGACCGGCTACCAGCAGGGCTCGCTGCAAGCCTGTAATACGTTCGGCGGCGGCGGGCCGTAGCGCAGGTCTCGTGCCCCGGACGCAGCGCAGCGCTTCCTAGCGGTGCGCTGCAGAGCCGGGGCCCACAATGCCGGTCGCGCCTGGTTTGTTAGGAATGGGTCCCGGCTCTGCGATGCAACGCTGACGCGCTGCGCTGCGTCCGGGACACGAGAGGGAGCACCAATGGCCTCGATCGACGAATCCAAGCAATTCATCCCGCTCAACATCGCGGTACTCACCGTCTCCGACACGCGTGCGCTCGCGGATGACAAATCCGGCCAGACCCTCGTCGACCGCCTCACCGCGGCGGGGCACCATCTCGCCGCGCGCGAGATCGTCACCGATGACGTCGAGGCGATCCGCGCCGTCATCCGTCGCTGGGTTGCGGATGCCGGCGTCGATGTCGTTATCACCACCGGGGGCACGGGCTTCACGGGGCGCGACGTCACGCCCGAGGCGATCGAGCCGCTGTTCGAGAAGCGCATGGACGGCTTCTCCATCGCCTTCCACATGCTGAGCCACGCCAAGATCGGCACCTCGACGATCCAGAGCCGCGCCACCGCGGGCGTCGCTGGTGCGACCTATATCTTCTGCCTGCCGGGTTCACCCGGCGCCTGCCGCGATGGCTGGGACGGCATCCTGGCGGCGCAACTCGACTACCGCACGCGCCCCTGCAATTTCGTCGAGATCATGCCGCGGCTCGACGAGCATCTGCGCCGGCCGAAAGCGCAGGGCGCGACGGTGTGACCTTCTGCCTTCTCCCCTTGTGGGAGAAGGTGGCGCGAAGCGCCGGATGAGGGGTATCTATCGGCACGGAATGCGTGAGACATACCCCTCACCCAAGTGAGTTTGTGTCGACCTTCATTGCGGCCCTCTCCCGCAAGGGGAGAGGGCGCAGCAATGTGCATCGCTCCTGAATCCTCGCACCGCGCGGCTACAGATCCATCTCCCAGGTCTCGCCAACCAGATCGTGCCCGAAACTGTGATGCGGCTTGGTTGCGACCAACTCGAATCCTGCGCTCTTGTAGATGCCGCGTGCGGCGACCAGGATGCTCTGTGTCCACAGCGTCATCCTCTTGTAGCCGCGCTCGCGCGCGCCCTGCATGCATTGCTCGACCAGCGCGCGGCCGACACCGAGGCCGCGAGCTTTCTTCTCCACCTGCAACAGGCGGAGTTTGGCGAGCTCGTCCGAGGCCTTGACCAGAAAGATCGAGCCGACCGGCTCGCCACCGACTTCCGCGATCCAGCAATGCTCGCGTGCGGCGTCGTAGTTCTTGATGAACTGTGCGCAGATCTCGGCGACCAGCGCCTCATAGCTGATATCCCAGCCGTAGTCCGCGGCATAGGCGGCCCCCTGCTTGGAGATGACCCAGCCCATGTCACCGACGCGATGGCTGCGCAGCACGACGGGTGCGGGCTGGCTTCGATGCGGCTCCAGCACGGTCTCGATGGTCGCCATCGCCTGCGTGAGCCGCGCTGCATCGCCGGCCGGAAGCTGGGCCAGCATCGCGGCAACCTCGTTTTGCGAGCTGAGGTTCAGCTTGGCGAAGCTCTGGCGGCCCTTGGCGGTGAGGCTGAGCTGGTATTGTCTGCGATCCGCGGGCAGGGGCCGTCGCGTGATCAGCCCCTTTTTGTCGAAGCTCTGGACGATGCGGCTGAGATAGCCGGGATCGAGACCCAGCTCGTTGCCGATCTCCTTCGCTGAAACGTCGTCGCGATGCGCCAGCTCGTAGATGACGCGGGCCTCGCTGAGCGAGAACGGGCTCTTGCCCAGGTGCTGGTCGAGCACGCCGAGCTTGCGGGTATAAAAGCGGTTGAAGGCGCGAACCGCTGATATCTGGTCGTCGGTACGGTCGATGGACATGGGGCACCTCAATAATTGCCATTGTCAAACAATTATTTGACTATGGCAAGTATCAGGTGGACTCATCCGACCATGACGATCCGGCTGCGCAGCAGCGTCCGGGAGGAGCGGCCGAGCCGCCTGAGCAGGCGCGCCTCGGAACGGCGGGCCTGGGGCGGATAGCCCCCGATCCGGTCGTAATGGTCACGCGCGATCAAGAGCCCCTGGTCGCCGAGCGGGCCGACCAGCTTGCGGGCCAGGGACCACAGGATATCGCGGAATCCGGTATCCGCGTAAGGCGAACGGGCGTAGCGGAACACCGCCGCACGATCCCGGCCGCTGGCCGCGACGGCCTGGATGAACTGGGTGGTCTCATCGATCCAGCCGGTGTCCAGCACCGCGCCGGCGGGAAGGAACATCAGCCAGGGCGAACGGGCCTGGAGCGCGCCGGCGGCGAGCGCCGCGCCCTGCGAAGAGCCTTCGTAGCCGATGAAGCGGCAGCCGGCGACGTCGGCAACGCGCTCGATGACGCCGTTGCGGGTGCCGTCGACCAGCAGGACTTCCCGGATGATCCCCGCCGCGGCACCGGGTACCAGCGCGGCGAGAGTTGCGACCGCCGTCTGTTCGACGCCTTCGGTCGGTATGATGACGCTCAGCATGGTTGAGGCTTCGATGTCCGCACTTCGAAAGAAGCGTACCTCGTTATGATCCTGTCATAAACACGCAGCGCTGCCGAGCGCAACTTTTCGGCGGCACTTCGGCGTGCGATGGTAAATCGCCGTCCCTCCGTCGCAGCCGAATATGTCGCGCGCAGGGTGGTGGCGTTACCGAATGTTTCGGTGAATCTCGATGTCGTGAGCTTCAAACTGCGCCTTGCCCCGCCGATATCGCCGGGGTGAGGACGGCACCTTCCGCAAGGTACACCGGCAGTCTGACATGGATCTTGCGGCAGGGAAAAACGCGCAACCGCCGATGCGCCGAGCGAGACGAGTATGAACGCCGATCAGTTTCCCATGAGTGTGACGCCTGCTTCGCAGAAGCCGGACGCCGCGACGACCTTGCGGATCCGCGCCGTGATGCTCGGTGAACGCATCAATCCGTCGGGGCTGGAGATCGGTCCGTCGATCTCCTCGACGCCCGCCGCCTTTCGCGTCCATGCCGGCCTCGCCGTGATCTTCCGCTACGGCGTCGCCGTGTTGATCGGCCTCCTTCCATCGGAGGAGAAGGTGCTGCTCGACGGCCTGAAGTCCCGCGTGACCGGCGAGCTCAGCCCCATCGAGGAGGAAACCGCGCAGGCGCAGCTCTGCAAGGACGAAAACGCGGAGGCGATCCAGCCGGGCGGGCCGATCTGCCTCGCGAAATTTTCCGACGAACGGCTGCTGCTGATCGCCGACGCTCTCGCCAAGAGCACGTCACTGGCGCGCGACGAGCGGCGTGTCGCTGCGGTCTTCGATGTCATCGAGCCCTTCGCGCGGGAGCTCGCCGAAAAAGGCCGGACCTCGCGGAAGCGCAGGAGCATCCTGCAGCTGATCGGCAACGCGCTGCTGGTCCAGCAACGGGTCGCCGGCCGTGTCGCGGTCGCCGAGAAGCCCGACGCGCTCTGGGAGAAGCCGCAGCTCGACCGCCTCTATGCGCGCCTGGAGGACGAATACGAGCTGAAGGAGCGTCTCGATACGCTCGAGCGCAAGCTCACGGTCATCGCGGAGACGGCGGATGCGCTGACCGACATCATCGACACCCAGCGCTCGCTCCGGCTCGAAATCGCGGTGGTGGTGCTGATCGTGATCGAGGTCGCGATCGGATGTTTCCAGATCTTTGCGGGGATTCACTAGTTGCGAGCTGTTGCGCAGCCGAGCGCGAGGTGCGCGTTGATGTGCCCTCGCCCCTTGTGGGAGAGGGCAGCACTGCTGGGAGATACGAACTCACTTGGGTGAGCGGTATGTCTCCGCATACTCGTGTGCACATGTGAACGCGGACAGAACCCCACATCCGGCGCTTCGCCTCCCTCTGCTTTTCGAAAGCGTCTCGCCCGACGGGCTCCTGGCCGCCAGCCGCGGCTTCGCCTCGTGCTCGTCGAGCCGTCCCTTGCAGAGCAGGGCAGGCGCTCTGCCCTTAATATCGCACACGCCGAACTTGATGCTCGACGAGCCCGCGTTGAAGGCGAGCACTGCATCGGAGGCCGGCATGCGTCATGCCGCCTTTCCCGGCCAGACCCAGTCGCGGATGACAGGCATGTCCTCACCATGCTCGCATACGTAACGCGAATGCTCGATCAGCGCGTCGCGGAACTGCTGCTTTACCAGCGCGGCTCTTGTCGCAAGATTGGGTACGCGCTCGATCGCCTCGATCGCGAGGTGGTAGCGGTCGAGCCCGTTGAGCACGACCATGTCGAACGGTGTCGTGGTGGTGCCCTCCTCGGCAAAGCCCCGCACATGCAGGCCGGCATGGTTGGTCCGGCTATAGGTGAGCCGGTGGATCAGGTAGGGATAGCCGTGATAGGCGAAGATCACCGGCTTGTCGCGCGTGAACAGGCTGTCGAAGTCGCGGTCGCTGAGGCCGTGCGGATGCTGCTCTTTCGGTTGCAGCGTCATGAGGTCGACGACGTTGACGACGCGAATCCTGAGGTCCGGCAGCGCCTTGCGCAGCAGGTCGACGGCCGCAAGCGTCTCCAGCGTGGGAACATCGCCGGCGCAGGCCATCACCACGTCGGGCTCGCCGTCGGCATCCTCGTTGCCGGCCCAGGTCCAGATGCCGATGCCGGCATCGCAATGCATCGCCGCCTCCTGCATCGAGAGCCATTGCGGCGCCGGCTGCTTGCCGGCGACGATGACGTTGATGCGGTCAAAGGTGCGCAGGCAGTGATCGGCGATCCACAGCAGCGTGTTGGCGTCGGGCGGGAAATAGATGCGGACGATGTCGGCCTTCTTGTTGGCGACGAGATCGACGAAGCCCGGGTCCTGATGGCTGAAGCCGTTATGGTCCTGCCGCCAGACATGCGAGGTCAGCAGATAATTGAGCGAGGCGATCGGACGCCGCCATGGCAGATGCCGTGTCACCTTCAGCCATTTGGCGTGCTGGTTGAACATGGAATCGACGATGTGGATGAAGGCCTCGTAGCAGGAGAACAAGCCATGCCGTCCAGTGAGCAGATAGCCCTCGAGCCAGCCCTGGCAGAGATGCTCGCTCAGCACCTCCATCACGCGGCCGTCCTGCGCGAGATGAGCGTCATAGGGTTCGATCGGCTCCATCCAGACCCGTTCGGTCGCCTCGAATACGGCATCGAGCCGGTTTGACGCGGTCTCATCAGGACCCATGATGCGGAAGTTGCGCTCCTTCGCGTTGAGACGAATGACGTCGCGCAGGAATCTTCCAAGTTCGCGCGTGGCCTCGCCGGTGACGGTGCCGGGATGCGGTACCTCGACCGCGAAACTGCGGAAGTCGGGAAGCTTCAGCTCCTTCTTCAGCAGGCCGCCATTGGCGTGGGGATTGGTGCCCATGCGCCTGTTGCCTTCGGGCGCCAGCGCCTGAAGCTCCGGAATGAGCGCGCCGCTTCTGTCGAACAGTTTTTCCGGCTCGTAGCTGCGCATCCAGTCTTCGAGAATCTTCAAGTGTGCCGGATTCTCGCGGCAGTTCGCGACGGGCACCTGATGCGCGCGCCAAAAGCCTTCGACCTTTTTGCCGTCGACCTCCTTCGGGCCGGTCCAGCCCTTCGGGCTGCGCAGCACGATCATCGGCCAGCGCGGCCGCGCGACGCTGGTTCGGCCGTCTCGGGCGTGCTGCTGGATCGAGTGGATGCTGGCGACCGCGACGTCGAGCGCATCCGCCATGGCCTGGTGCATCAGCTTCGGATCGTCGCCCTCTACGAACAGCGGCTCGTGGCCGAATCCGCGGAACAGATCGCGGATCTCGCTGTCGGGCATCCGCCCGAGCACGGTCGGATTTGCGATCTTGTAGCCGTTGAGGTGCAGGATCGGCAGCACTGCGCCGTCATGCGCGGGATTGAGGAACTTGTTGGAGTGCCAGGACGCCGCCAGCGGGCCGGTCTCGGCCTCGCCGTCGCCGACGACACAGGTGACGATCAAGTCAGGGTTGTCGAACGCCGCGCCATAGGCGTGCACCAGCGCATAGCCGAGTTCGCCGCCTTCGTGGATCGAGCCAGGTGTCTCCGGCGCCGCGTGGCTCGGGATGCCGCCGGGAAAGGAGAACTGCCTGAACAGTTTCCGCAATCCATCCGCGCTGCGCCCGATGTCAGGATAGATCTCGCTGTAGCTGCCTTCGAGGTAGGTGTTGGCCACCATGCCCGGACCGCCATGACCGGGACCGCAGACATAGAGCACGCTGATATCAAGCGCGCGGATAACGCGGTTGAGGTGCGCATAGATGAAATTCAGTCCCGGCGTCGTGCCCCAATGGCCGAGCAGGCGCGGCTTGATGTGCTCGGGTCGCAAGGGCTCGCGCAGCAGCGGATTGTCCAGGAGATAGATCTGCCCGACGGAGAGGTAGTTCGCCGCGCGCCAGTAGCGATCCAGGAGATCGAGGTCGCTGCTTGCAGCGGACGATTGTCGTTGAAATGTCATGATCCTGCCGACCTTCAGCGCAGATCGTCACCAACCGGGTTCCGGCGAGATCGATCCTTCCGCGGCATCAAACGGGATCGAGATGACCCGGTGTTGCGTGAGGTCAAAAGCCGGCGCGCGAAGTTTGGGCAGGTCTACTGTGCATGGGGTTGTTTTCGCGTTTTCGATTCTTGTTCTTGATTTGTTCCTTTCCCGTGCTATCTTGATGGCATGAGTCCAGCTTCTTCTTCTGCTCTCAAGCACCCGCCGGTCACGGCGCCCTCCGAGCCGGCGGGTGCGCCTTCCGATTTCCCCGCGGATTTTCCGGAACTTGGCGTCGCCATCGACCGCGCGCGCAGGCGAGGGCGGGGCGCGCAATCCAACGCCAGCGGCCGCTTCGAGGCCGAGGCGCGCGTCGCTTTCGATGACGGCTGGCAGAGCCTGGAAGAGCTGCCGCCGTTCAAGACCGTTGTCGGCGTCGACACCTCGCGCAAGGTGATCACCCGCAACGATTCCCCCGACATCGGCTTTGACCGCTCGATCAATCCCTATCGCGGCTGCGAGCACGGCTGCGTCTATTGCTTCGCACGGCCGACGCACGCCTATCTCGGCCTGTCGCCTGGGCTCGACTTCGAGTCGAAGCTGTTCGCCAAGCCCGAGGCGCCTGGTCTGCTCGAGAAGGAACTCGCGGCTTCCGGCTATGAGCCGCGGATGATCGCGATCGGCACCAACACCGATCCCTATCAGCCGATCGAGCGCGAGCGCAAAATCATGCGCGGCATTCTCGAAGTGCTGGAGCGCACCGGCCATCCCGTCGGCATCGTCACCAAGTCCGCGCTGGTGGTGCGCGACATCGACATTCTCGCAGCGATGGCCAGGCGCAATCTCGCCAAGGTCGCGATCTCGGTCACCTCGCTCGACCCGAAGCTCGCACGTACCATGGAGCCGCGCGCCTCGACGCCGCCGAAGCGGCTGGAGGCGCTGAAGCAACTCTCGGAGGCCGGAATCCCCACCACCGTGATGGTGGCGCCCGTGATCCCTGCGCTGAACGATTCCGAGATCGAGCGCATCCTCGACGCGGCCGCGCACGCCGGCGTCAAGGAAGCCTCCTACGTGCTGCTGCGGCTGCCGCTCGAGGTACGCGACCTCTTCCGCGAATGGCTGATGGCGAACTATCCGGACCGCTATCGCCACGTCTTCACCCTGATCCGCGACATGCGCGGCGGCCGCGACTACGATTCGAAATGGGGCGAGCGGATGAAGGGCACGGGACCGATGGCCTGGACCATCGGCCGGCGCTTCGAGATCGCCTGCGACCGGCTCGGTCTCAACAAGCGCCGCTGGAAGCTGACGACGGATCATTTTGCGCGGCCGAAGCAGAACGGCGAGCAGCTCAGCCTGTTCTGAGGCGCGGGCGTGGAGGCCGTCCGAGAATAACGGGAATTGCGCGGGTTCCCGGTTGCGCAGGCGAGGCGGCTTGCGCACGATCCCGGCCATGATTCGGGACAAGTCCGCCAGGAAACCGGCCAAAGCCGTGCCAGAGAAGGCTGCTGCGAAAAAAGCAGCGCCCGCCAAGGCAAGCTTTCGCCGCGAGCGCGCGCTGATCAAGCGCGGCGTCTGGCCGGTCGCGGGCTGCGACGAGGCCGGCCGCGGGCCGCTCGCTGGCCCCGTGGTGGCGGCCGCGGTGATTCTCGACCCTGATCGCATTCCGCGCGGCATCGACGATTCCAAGCGGCTGACCGCCGAAGAGCGTGAAAAGCTGTTCGACAGGATCTGCGCCACCGCGCAGGTCTCGGTCGCCGTCGCCTCGCCGGCGCGAATCGACCGCGACAACATACTGCGCGCCTCGCTGTGGGCGCTGAAGCGCGCGGTGGTCGCCTTGCCCGAGGCGCCCCGCCACGTTTTCGTCGACGGCCGCGACCGGCTCGACACGGCCTGCGACTGCGAAGCCGTGATCGGCGGCGACGGCATCGTACTGTCGATTGCAGCCGCCTCCATCGTCGCCAAGGTGACGCGCGACCGGCTGATGTGCGCGCTGGCGCAGGATTGTCCCGGTTATGGTTTCGAGCAGCACAAGGGCTATGGCGTGCCCGAGCATCTCGACGCGCTCGACCGCCTCGGCCCCACCATCCATCATCGCAGCTTCTTCGCTCCCGTCGTCGCCGCCCGCGCCAAGCACATGCCCTGGACGGTCGAGCCGGTGCGGGATCTGTTCGAGGTCGCCGAGGTCGAGGTGCAGGTGGAGGCCTCGGTTGAAATCGATGCTTCGGCAGGCCTCTAGCGTAGACTGGCGTTGCCACGACGCGTGGCGCCCTTTATCAAAACAGGCGTGAGCGAATAGGGCCGGCTGGACGGGTTGGCTGCATCTTGCGGGCGTTGCATGCGGTTTACCTCCCTGGTCATCGAGCTCATTCGCGCCCGGCCGCGACTGATCGTCTGGATTGCCGTGCTGCTCCAGGCCGCGATGTGGCTGCTGGTGGCGCTGTTGTTCTACCACAGCCCGCCCGGCAGCCTCGCGACCCTGCTGGCCTTCGGCAGGGAATACCAGGTCGGCACTGATCTCGGCCCGCCGCTGTCGATCTGGCTTGCCGATATCGCCTATCGCGTCGCGGGCGGCCACATGTTCGGCGTCTACGTGCTGGCCGAGCTCTGCGAGATCGCGACCTTCATCGCACTCTATCATCTGGCGCGCGCCGTCGTCGGCACCCAGCAGGCGGTGCTCGCCGTGCTCTTGACCATGACGGTGCTGGCCTTCTCCTCGTCGGCGCTCGACTTCGGCCCGCTGGTACTCGCGCGGCCGCTCTGGGCACTGCTGCTGCTGCATTCCTGGCAGATCATCGGCCAGCGCCGCGGCAATGCATGGTTCGCCTGGTCGATCGAAGCGGGCCTCCTGCTCCTCACCACGCCGGCCGCAATCTTCCTGCTCGCGATGCTCGTCATCTTCGCGCTTGCGACCGCAGCCGGCCGCCGAACCTTGCGCGCACTCGATCCGCTGTTCGCACTCGTCGTCGTCGCCGTGCTGGCGCTGCCCTACGCGGTCTGGCTGATGCGTGCCCAAACTCTCCTCCTGCCAGCCCTGCCGCAAGTGGCGGACCTCAGCGCCCGCGCGATCCACGCCGCCTGGCTGCTCGGCGGGCTCGTGCTCGGTGCGATCGCGGTCCCGGTACTGAGCTTCCTCAACGCGCCCCTGTTCGCCGGCAGGGGCGAGGAGGCGCCGATCATTTACCGGCCACCGGTCGAGCCGCTTGCACGCAACTTCGTCTACTTCTTCGCGCTGGCGCCGGCGCTCGGTGCAGTCGTGATTTCCGGCTTGTTCGGGTTCGAGGCCGTCGTCGGCGGCGCCGGCGTCGTGCTGGTCATGTCGGGCCTCGCCATGGTCGTGGTGGCAGGCGATCTCATCGCCATGCGCGGCGCGCGGATGTTGCGCACGGTGTGGGCGGCGGCCGTCGTGGCGCCCGCCGCCGGTGTCGTGCTGGGCGTGCTGTTCATGCCCTGGACCGGCACCGGCGAGATCGCGACCTCGATGCCGGCCCGCGCGATCTCGGATTTCTTCGACGAGAGCTTTGCCCGCCGTACCAATCATCGCCTGCGCGCGGTTGCCGGTGAGACCCAGCTTGCAAGCCTGATCACGCTGCATTCCGGCCGGCCGCACCTCTTCATCGACGCCAATCCTGCGCGCACGCCGTGGATGTCGCAGGCCAAATTCAGCGAGAGCGGCGGCGTCGTGGTCTGGCGTGCCTCCGATACGGCGGGAACCCCGCCGCCCGAAATCCTTGCGCGCTTCCCCGGCATCGTGCCCGAAGTGCCGCGCGCCTTCGAATGGCTGGTGACCGGACGCCAGCAACTCCTGCGCATCGGCTGGGCCATCGTGCGGCCGAAGGGAACGTGAGTACGAGAGCCTGCTAACCCGCCAGGGCCTTTGCGATCGCGCGTAGATCCTGCCAGGCCAAGCGCTTGTATGATGGCGAGCGCAGCAAGTATGCCGGGTGAAACGTCGGCAGCGCGCGGATGGTGCGTTGGCCGGTCTCGTACTCGAACCAGCGCCCGCGCGTGCGCATGATGCCCTCGCGGGTCGAGAGCAGCGTCTGCGTCGAGGGATTGCCGAGCGTCACCAGCACGTCGGGGTTCACCAGCTCGATATGCCGCTGGATGAAGGGCAGGCAGATCTGCGTCTCCTGCGGCGTCGGCGTGCGGTTGCCCGGCGGTCGCCAGGGGATGACGTTTGTGATGTAGACCGTGGTGCGGTTGAGGCCTATGGCACCTATCATCAGATCGAGCAGCTTGCCGCTGCGTCCGACGAAAGGCAGTCCCTCGATGTCCTCGTCGCGGCCCGGCGCCTCGCCGACGAACATGATACGGGCCTGCGGATTGCCATCGGCGAACACCAGCCGCGTCGCGGTATGCTTTAGCGCGCAGCCTTCGAAGTTTTGCATGAGTTCGCGGAGCGCCTCGAGCGTCGGCGCGGTGCGTGCGGCCTCGCGCGCTGAGGCGATCGCGACGTCGGGCGCCGGTGCGGTCTCGCCGCGCATCACGGCGGGCGCAGCAATAGGCCGCGGTGCCTCGAACGGCGACGCCGCGCGCGGGGCCGGCGGCGGGGCGTCTAATTCCGCCAGGCGGTCGATCGGTTCCTCCGCAAGCGCGCAGTCGACACCGGCCTCCAGATAGAAGGCGAGAAGCTCTCGGACGGTGGGTGCGGGCTCGGGGATCATCGGGAAAGTCAGACTATTAGTTCATCTTAGGACGCCTTGCATCCCAGCGGAACGCATTTCCGTGGTTGTCCTACCCGGAAAAATCGGAAACAAGGGGGCGCAAATGACAAGGAACCGTCTCAAGGGCTGAGATCAGATGAGCACCGAAGAACTTCCCCCGCGCGAATCCATGGAATTCGACGTCGTCATCGTCGGCGCCGGCCCCTCGGGCCTGGCCGCGGCGATCCGGCTCAAGCAGATCAATGCCGATCTCAACGTCGTCGTGGTGGAGAAGGGCTCCGAGGTCGGTGCGCACATACTCTCCGGCGCCGTAATCGACCCGGCCGGGCTCGACAAGCTGATCCCGGATTGGCGCGAGGATTCGGATTGCCCGCTCAAGACGCAGGTCAAGGACGACCGCTTCTACTGGATGACCGCCGGCGGCGCGATCAAGCTGCCGAACTTCATGATGCCGCCGCTGATGAACAATCATCATTGTTATATCGGCTCGCTCGGCAATGTCTGCCGCTGGCTGGCGCGCAAGGCCGAGGCGCTCGGCGTCGAGATCTATCCGGGCTTTGCCGCGGCCGAAGTGCTCTATGACGAGAAGGGCGCGGTGAAGGGCATCGCCACTGGCGACATGGGCATCGGCCGCGACGGCAAGCCGAAGGACTCTTTCACCCGCGGCATGGAGTTGCTCGGCAAGTACACGCTGTTCGCCGAAGGCGCGCGCGGCAGCCTGACCAAGCAGTTGATCGCGAAGTTCGCGCTCGATTCCAAGAGCGAGCCGCCGAAGTTCGGCATCGGTCTCAAGGAAGTCTGGCAGATCGACCCCGCCAAGCACCAGAAGGGCCTGATCCAGCACTCGTTCGGCTGGCCGCTCGACCTGAAGACCGGCGGCGGCTCGTTCCTCTATCATTACGACGACAATCTCGTCGCCGTCGGCTTCGTCGTGCACCTGAACTACGACGATCCCTATCTGTCGCCGTTCGACGAATTCCAGCGCTTCAAGACCCATCCCTCGATCCGCGGCACCTTCGAGGGCGCCAAGCGGCTTGCTTACGGTGCGCGTGCCATCACCGAAGGCGGCTACCAGTCGGTGCCGAAGCTGACCTTCCCCGGCGGCGCGCTGGTGGGCTGCGCGGCCGGCTTCGTCAACGTGCCGCGCATCAAGGGCGTCCACAACGCGATGGGCACCGGCATGCTGGCGGCCGAGCATGTCGCGGCCGCGCTCGCGGCCGATCGCGCCAATGACGAGGTCGTCGACTACGAGAACGCGTGGCGGTCCTCGTCGGTCGGCAAGGATCTGTTCCTGGTTCGCAACGTCAAGCCGCTGTGGTCGAAGTTCGGCACCGTGCTCGGCGTCGCACTCGGTGGCTTCGACATGTGGTTCAACACGCTGTTCGGCACCTCGCTGTTCGGCACGCAGTCGCATGTCAAGCCCGACCGCTCGACGCTCGATCCGGCCAAGCAACATGCGCCGAGGAACTACCCGAAGCCGGACGGCAAGATTTCCTTCGACAAGCTGTCCTCGGTGTTCCTGTCGAACACCAACCATGAGGAGGATCAGCCGATCCATCTCCGGGTTGCCGATATGAACCTCCAGAAGATGTCCGAGCATGACGTCTTCGCCGGTCCCTCGAATCGCTATTGCCCGGCCGGCGTCTACGAGTGGGTCGAGGAGGGCGCGGCTCCGCGCTACCAGATCAACGCCCAAAACTGCGTCCACTGCAAAACCTGCGACGTGAAGGACCCCAACGGAAACATCACCTGGGTTCCTCCGGAGGGCGGCGGTGGACCGAACTACGAGGCGATGTAAGGGCGCGCCAGGCGGGCAAATAGGCCCGAAGGGTGATGGAGCGCACGTTCGCGTGAGATCGGGAGCGCCACAGGTGCCTCCGGCCACGATAAGGCCATAGTAGCGGCGTCTTGGGGCGCGGCTGGCCGATTTGGGGCGTGCGGAAGGGATCGCCCGGTCCGAATCCTTGCGGTGAAGCGCCAAAAGCGGCATTGTCCGGACCCGACGGTTCCGGGTCCGATGTCGCCGGTCGCGTTCGCGTGCGAGACGGCCTTTTGCTTCGAACCCAGGCACTACCAACTCAAGGCGAGCCCTGATGTTTTCAAATCGTTTCAACCGCTGGACTGCTGCTGCCATCGCTCTTGCCGGCTCTGCGATCATGGCGGTCCCCGGCGGAGTGCTGGCGCAGACGCCGGACCATCCGGCCGACACGGCGGCGCAGTTTCCGACCCGAAACGATCTGAAGTCGCTCACCACCGCCGGCAGCTATCTCGCCGCCCGCCACGCCAGCGTCGAGCGCGACGCGACTTCGGCCGCCGCTTTCTACCGCTCCGCGCTGCGGACCGACCCGAAGAACAACGAGTTGCTCGACCGCGCCTTCATTTCCTCGGTCGACGACGGCGACATCGAGGAGGCGGTCAAGCTCGCCGAGCGCATCCTCACCATCGACAAGACCAATCGCGTTGCGCGCCTCGTCGTCGGCGTGCACGATTTGAAGCTGAAGAAATATTCGAGCGCGCAGAGCAACATCAACCAGTCGATCCGTGGGCCGATCACCGATCTCGTCGCAACGCTGCTGTCCGGCTGGGCCGCCTATGGGGCGGGCGATGCCAAGGGCGCGGTCGCCACGATCGACAAGCTGGCAGGCCCGGAATGGTATCCGCTGTTCAAGGACCTGCATGCCGGCATGATCCTCGAGAACGCCGGCAAGGAAAAGGACGCGGGCGTCCGTTTCGAACGCGCCTACAAGCTCGACGATTCCATGCTGCGCGTCACCGAGGCCTATGCGCGCTGGCTGTCGCGCAACAAGGACGCGGCGTCGGCCACGGCGATCTATGAAGCCTTCGACAAGAAGCTCGCCCGTCATCCGCTGATCGTGGAAGGTCTGCGCGAGACCAAGGCCGGCAAGAAGATGCCGCCGCTGGTCGATTCTGCGCAGGCCGGTGCAGCCGAGGCGCTCTACGGCATCGGCGCGACGCTGACCCGCCGAGGCGGCGAGGATCTCGCGCTGGTCTATCTCCAACTCGCGCTCTATCTCCAGCCCACCCATCCGCTGGCCTTGCTCTCGCTCGCCGACCTCTATGAATCGGTGAAGCGTCCGCAGATGGCGATCAAGATCTACGAGCGCGTGCCGTCGAGTTCGCCCCTCAAGCGCAACGCGCAGATCCAGCTCGCCATCGATCTCGATTCCGCCGACCGAACCGACGAGGCGATCAAGATCCTCAAGGGCGTCATCACCGAGGACTCGAAGGATCTCGAAGCCATCATGGCGCTCGGCAATCTCGAGCGCGGCCGCAAGAAGTTCGGCGACTGCGGCGCGACCTATTCGCAAGGCATCGCCGTGCTGCCTGTAGGCAACGACAAAGCCAACAGCGTCTGGTACTACTACCGCGGCATTTGCGAGGAGCGCTCCAAGGAGTGGGCCAAGGCCGAAGCCGACATGAAGAAGGCGCTCGAGCTGCAGCCCGATCAGCCGCATGTGCTGAACTATCTCGGCTATTCCTGGATCGACCAGGGCGTGAACCTCGACGAAGGCATGAAGATGATCAAGCGTGCCGTCGAGCAGCGTCCCGACGACGGCTACATCGTCGACTCCCTCGGCTGGGCCTATTACCGCATCGGCAATTACGAAGAGGCGGTTAAGAACCTCGAGCGCGCGATCGACCTCAAGCCCGAGGATCCGACCATCAACGACCATCTCGGTGACGCCTATTGGCGCGTCGGCCGTACGCTTGAAGCCAAATTCCAGTGGGCGCATGCCCGCGATCTCAAGCCCGAGCCGGACGATCTGCCGAAGATCGAGGCCAAGATCGCCAACGGCATGACGGATGACAGCTCGAACTCTTCGGCCGCGCAGGCGGACAAGAAGAAGGACGACGGCAAGGGCGGCTAATCTGGTTGAGTTCTGGGGGCGTATCGCCGATGCCGGCGTTGATTGAAGAAGGGCGCGCGAAGGTCAATCTGAGCCTTCGCGTGGTTGGCCGTCGCGCCGACGGCTATCACGATCTCGAAAGCGTGGTTGCATTTGCCGATTGTGCCGACCGGCTCACGCTGGAACCGGGTGGCGAGCTCAGGCTTGCGACCACGGGGCCGCTTGCGGCGGCCTGCGGCGAGACCTCGGACAATCTCGTGTTCAAGGCCGCAAAACTGCTGGCCGAAGCGGTGCCGCATCTGAAGCTCGGCGCCTTCGCGCTCGACAAGGTCCTGCCGGTCGCAGCCGGTATCGGCGGCGGCTCGGCCGATGCGGCGGCGGCGCTGCGCTTGCTGGCGCGCCTCAACGATCTGTCGCTCGATGATTCCAGGCTCCAGAAGGTCGCGCTTGCGACCGGCGCCGATGTGCCGGTGTGCCTGCTCTCTCGCGCGTGCGACATGACCGGCGTCGGCGAGCAGTTGCTGCCGCTGGCCTTGCCGAGCATGCCCTGCGTGATGGTCAATCCGCGCGTACCGGTCGCGACCAAGGACGTCTTCCAGGAGTTGGGCCTACGCAACGGCGAATTGCTGGTCGGTGCGACCGACGTGCTCGAAGCTCCGGCCTGGCCGGAGGCGGGCGGGTCGGTTTCCGATTGGGTCGGCGTTCTCGAAACCGTCGCCAACGATCTCGAGGCTCCCGCGCTGCGCATCCAGCCTGTCATCGGTGACGTGCTGGAGGCGTTGCGCTCTTCCGCCGGCGTCAAGCTGGCGCGGATGTCCGGCTCGGGCGCGACCTGCTTTGCGATCTATGGCGCTCCAGCGGACGCGCATGCCGCCGCCGAGAAGATCCGGCGCGGCCACCCCGGTTGGTGGGTGCATGCGGGGACGTTGAGCTAGGGCCTATCCGTTGCCCACTCGGCTGTGGGCTGGACTAAAGCGGGATGAGGTTAGGGTGAATCGATTTGGGATTCCCAAATCAGTGTGTTTCTGATTCACCATGCTGGCTGGATAGGAGGCCAGCATGGATGGGCAAGCCTTATTCTCTGGATCTTCGCAAGCGCGTGGTGGCGGCAATCGAGGGCGGGATGTCCCGCAATCGAGCCGCCAAGCAGTTTGGGGTGGCGATCAGCACGGCCATCGGCTGGATGAAGCGGGTCGATAAGACCGGCAGTGTCGAGCCTGGCCAGATCGGTGGCTACAAGCCGAAGGCAATTTCGGGCGAGCACGCGATCTGGCTGTCGCAGCGGATCAAGGACGGCGATTTCACCATACGGGGTCTCGTCGCCGAGCTTGGCGGACGCGGCCTGAAGGTCGACTACCACTCGGTGTGGGATTTCGTGCATGCCGAGAAGCTCAGCTTCAAAAAAAAGCGTGGCGGCTGGCGAACGCGATCGACCGGAGGTCGCACGGCGGCGAGCCCAGTGGGCAAAGTATCAAGGTCGCGTCGAAGCTGAGCGGCTGGTCTTCATCGACGAGACCTGGACCAGGACCGATATGGCGCCCTTGCGGGGCTGGGCGCCGCGCGGACACAGACTTCACGCCAAGGTTCCCCACGGCCGCTGGAAGACCATGACTTTCCTGGCGGCCCTGCGCCATGACCGGATTGATGCGCCATGGTTCATCGAGGGGCCGATCGATGGCGTGAGCTTTCGCACCTATGTCGAGAAGGTTCTTCTGCCCGTTCTGCGACCCGGCGATATCGTCATCCTGGATAACCTCGGCAGCCACCGGAGCAAAGCAGTTCGCCAGCTCATCCGTTCGGTCGGCGCCAAGCTCTTCTTCCTGCCAAAATACTCGCCCGACCTGAACCCGATCGAACAGGTATTCGCCAAGCTCAAGCACCTCGTCCGCAAAGCTGCCGCGCGAACCGTCGACACCGTCTGCGCCGCAATCGGCCACGCACTCGATGCCTTCACATCCGAGGAATGCGCCAACTACCTGAAAAACTCAGGCTATCGAACTTAATACCATCACGCTTTAGTCCGCGCCATTCTCGGCCAGCCCCAGAAACTTCCGGATTTCACCCAGCACCTCCTCCGGCTTGTCGTGCTGCAACCAATGCCCGGCACCGGCGATGGTCGCGATGCGCGCCTGCTGGAAATAACGCTCCAATCCCGCCGAACGAGCGCCAGCCAGAAAGCTTTCGCCGGCATTCAACAGCAGCGTGGGGCACGCGATCCGCGACCACAGCGCGACGTGATCATCCGGCCAGAGCCGGTGCGGCGCGGAAGCGCGCTGATAGGGATCGAACTTCCAGCTATAGGTGCCGTCCTCGCTCCGCCGCGCGCCGTGCGTGGCGAGGTGCAGCGCGAGGTCGCGGGTGAGGCGCTTGTTGTGAAGCACCATCTGCGCAGCCGCGTCTTCGAGAGTCGCATAACGGCGCGGCGTGCGATCGTGCAGCCTGTCGAGCTGGCTGACCCACTTGCCGATGCGTTCATGCACCGGCGGCTTCGGCGTGTCAGGCAGCATCGTCACGCCGTCGAGAACGACGAGCTTTGCGACTTGCTCGGGGAATGAGCCTGAGAAGATCAGGCTCACCATGCCGCCCATCGAATGGCCGATGAGGGTCACCTGAGGCGCAGCGATGCGGCGGATGAGCTGGGCGAGATCGTAGACATACTCCGTCAGCGCGTAGCTGCCGCCTTTGGTCCAGTCGGAATCGCCGTGCCCGCGCAAATCCGGCGCAATCACGTGGAAATGCCGTTGCAGCGATCGGGCGATGGCGTCCCAACTCCGGCAATGATCGCGACCGCCATGGACCAGGATGAGCGGCGGTGCGCTGTCGTTACCCCAATCGGCGTAATGCAGCCGCAGCCCGTGCGACTCGTAGAAATGGCTTTCTGGGGTCATCATCGCGACCTACCCCTGTACTGGCCGCCGCGCCAGCGCGAGTGACAGGCCGAGGCCCGTGATGAAGACGCCGGAGCCTTGCGTGAGGCGCCGCATCAACTGCGGTCGTCCGATCAACTGCGCGCGCGTCGCGGATGCCATCAGCACCACGACGACATCGGCGAGTGTGTTCAGCGTCACCGAGATGGCGCCGAGCAGGATGAATTGCAGCGTCGGGCTCGCGCCTGCGGGATCGAGGAATTGCGGAATGAAGGCAAGGAAGAACGCTGCGGTCTTCGGATTCAACGCCTCGACCAGCACGCCGTCACGGAACGCCCTGGTGTCGCCGACGGGCTCGCTCGCGAGCGACAGCGTCCGGCCGGCGCTTTGATACGTCTTGATGCCGAGCCAGACCAGATAGAGCGCACCGACGAATTTGACGGCAGCAAACAATTCAGCGCTGGCGAGGATAATCGCGGAGATGCCGAGGCTGCCCGCGACCACATGGACCAACCCGCCCAGAGCGGTGCCCGCGGTCGACGCCAAGCCGCCGGCGCGACCTTCCGACAAGGTCCGAGCTGCGACGTAGAAGATGCCCGGACCGGGAACGGCGGCGATGACAAGGGCGGCGGCCAGGAACAGCCAGAAATTCGTTTCGCTCATCCTGCTTTGGTAACGATGCCCAGCGCGATTGCAAGCCCGCTGGCTAGCTCATGCGCCGGAAGATCGCGCTGGCGTTCACCCCACCGAAGCCGAAGCCGTTGGAGATAGCATGCCGCATCTGCATCGGACGCGCCGTCCCAGTTACGATGTCGATGCCATCGGCACTCGCGTCGGGGTTTTCGAGGTTGAGTGTCGGCGGCGCGACCTGATCGCGCAGAGCGAGTACGGTGAAGATGGCCTCAAGCCCGCCGGCCGCGCCGAGCAGATGACCGGTGGCCGATTTGGTCGCGCTCACCGCGATAGACTTGTCGCGGCCGAACAGCGCGCCGATCGCGGCGAGCTCGCTTTCGTCGCCGGCGGGCGTCGAGGTCGCATGCGCGTTGAGATGCTGGACATCGGTGGGCGCAAGCTTCGCCTGGCGCAACGCGATCTCCATGGCGCGGCGGGCGCCGTCACCATCAGGGGGACCTGACGTCATGTGATAGGCGTCCGCGCTAGTGCCGTAGCCGATGATCTCGGCGATCGGCGTGGCGCCTCGCGCCAGCGCATGCTCGAGTTCTTCGATAACGAGAATGCCGGCGCCTTCGCCCATCACAAAGCCGTCGCGATCGCGATCGAACGGACGCGAGGCGCGGGTAGGCTCGTCGTTGAACCCGCTGGACAATGCGCGGGCTGCGGCGAAGCCGCCGAGGCTGACGAGATCGATGCAGGCCTCCGCACCGCCGCAGATCGCGACATCGGCATCGCCCGCGCGGACCAGGCGTGCGGCATCGCCGATCGCCTGGACGCCGGCGGCGCACGCCGTGACCGGCGTGCCCAGCGCGCCCCTGTAGCCATATTTGATCGAGACATGGCCGGCGGCCAAATTGGCGAGAAACGAGGGGATCGTGAACGGCGACAACCGCCGCGGGCCGCGCTGTTCGGCGATGCGCACGGCTTCCGCCATGGCAGGGAAGCCGCCGACGCCGGAGCCAATGATCGTTGCGGTTCGCTCCAGCGACGCCGCGTCCTGCGGCGTCCATTTGGCCTGCGCCACCGCCTCCGCGGTGGCGAGCAGCGCGAACAGGATGAAGCGGTCCATCTTGCGCTGATCTTTCGGCGCAGCCGCCTCCGCCGGATCGAAGCCGCCGTCCGTATCATCGGCCTTGTCGGGCACGAGGCCAGCGATGCGCGCCGGCAGGGCCTGCGACCATTGGGGCAGGGGACGCAAGCCACTCTGACCGGCGAGCAGCCTGCGCCAGGACGTCTCGACACCGCAGCCAAGCGGCGACACCGCACCCATTCCCGTCACGACGATACGACGCATGTCAGTCTCCCGCCGGCGCAATCGCCGGGTTCATGGCTTTGAGCGAGGTGAGCCGTCGTCGCATCAGGCGGCTCGCGGCGGGACCTGCGATCACCACCGCATTTGCGATCGTGATCGGTTGCCTGTCGGCGGCGTCGACCACGACCGGATCGAGCGGCCGGCGATCGCCCCGGTTCGCCAGCAGGATGGATTCGCCCTTCGGCGCGAGATGCTTGTTGCCCCAGGCGAGCAGCGTCGCGATCACGGGGAAGAAATCCCGCGCCTTGTCCGTCAGCACATATTCATAGCGCGGCGGCCGCTCCTGATAGCGGCGGCGTACGAACATGCCGGTCTTGGTGAGATGGGCGAGCCGCCGCGACAGGATGTTTGGCGCAATGCCGAGATTGCGCTCGAACTCGTCAAACCGCGTCGAGCCTTGAAGTGCATCCCGCAGGATCAAGATGCTCCACCATTCGCCAACCGTCTCCACGGCGCGGCCGACCGGGCATTCCAGGATCGAGGGTAGTTTAGGCTGCATGACGGGGAGGGTAGGATAGTAGCTTGCAAAATGCAAGTTACTAGGTGAACGATGGTAGATTGCGAAGCTGCGGCCGTCGAACTACCGAGGTTCGAGTGTGAGTTAGTGGATTGTTTCCGAGGAGGGATTTTGAATTGCTTCGCTGCGCTCGCACAGCAATGACGAGGATGGGGCAGCGAGCGCGAATCTATCGCCGTCACTCTGAGGCACGAGCGCCTCAGAGTGACGGGGCTGATCGAGGTGCGGTCGTGATAGGCTGCTGGGGAGCGATCGCGCTCAGTGTGATCTCGCCAGACAGAACGCCACAACCTGCTCCAGCGCGCTCTTCATCGGCGAGGACGGGAATAGCGCCAGCGCGTCCACGGCCATGGCGCCGTAGTGCTGCGCGCGGCTCAGCGTGTCCTCGAGCGCGCGGTGCTTGTTCATGAGGCCAATGGCGTGATCGAGGTCGCTGTCGCCGATCTCGCCGCGCTCGAGCGCCTTGATCCAGAACGCGCGCTCGGTATCGTTGCCGCGGCGGAAGGCGAGCACCACCGGCAGCGTGATCTTGCCCTCGCGGAAGTCGTCACCGGTGTTCTTGCCGAGTTTTGCGCTCTTGCCGCCATAGTCGAGCACGTCGTCGACGAGCTGGAAGGCGATGCCGAGATTCATGCCGACGGAGCGGCAGGCGGTCTGCTCGGCCTTCGGACGATTGGCGATGACGGGGCCGACCTCGCAAGCCGCTGCGAACAGCTCGGCGGTCTTGCCGCGGATCACGGCGAGATATTCGTCCTCGGTGGTCGCGGTGTTCTTGGCGGCGGCGAGCTGCATCACTTCGCCCTCGGCGATGGTCGCCGCGGCCGCAGAGAGGATGTCGAGAGCGCGGAGCGAGCCGACCTCGACCATCATGCGGAACGCTTGTCCCAGCAGGAAGTCGCCGACCAGCACGCTGGCTTCATTGCCCCAGAGCATGCGCGCCGACAGCTTGCCGCGGCGCATCTCGCTCTCGTCGACGACGTCGTCGTGCAGCAGGGTGGCGGTGTGCATGAACTCGACGGAGGCAGCTAACTTGATGTGGCCGTCGCCGGCGTAGCCGGCGAGGTTGGCCATGGCGAGCGTCAGCATCGGGCGCAGCCGCTTGCCGCCGGAGGAGATCAGATGGTTGGCGACCTCCGGAATCATGGTCACATCGGACCCTGTCCGCGACAGGATCGTGGCGTTGACGCGCTCCATGTCGCCGGCGACAAGGGCAACCAGCTCTTCGATCGACGCGCCGGGGGTTTCGAAAGGTACGATGACGGCCACGCCGGTCTCCAATATTTGCCCCGGAGGGGCTATTCTGATGGAAAGACAATAGAAACTGGAAGGGGATGCGGCAAGGCCTGTGGAACCATTGACATTGCCGCTTAACCCTTTTCAGCTCAGGAGGCTCGTTTGCGTGAACTGGTTCGGACCAACGATATCGTGCTGGTGTCGGCGATCGGCGCGCTGCTCGACGGCGCCAACATCCATCATCTGGTACTGGACCAGAACATGAGCATCATCGAGGGTTCGCTCGGCGTTTTGCCGCGGCGGATCCTGGTCCATGAGGACGACGCCACCGCGGCTCGGCAGCTGCTGACCGAGGCCGGCCTCAGCCACGAGCTGCGCGGCGATGATTGACGTCGTCACAGATTTCACCGAGGACGCCTTTCTCGGTGGGCAGTTGCTGCTCAAGCAGAAGCGATCCGGCCACCGGGCCGGACATGACGCGATCCTGCTTGCGGCGGCGACCGAGGCTCGCGAAGGCGACCGCGTCGTCGATCTCGGCGCAGGCGTCGGCACCGCCGGGCTGGCGCTGGCCCGGCGCGCCGCGGGCATCGACCTTCGTCTCGTCGAGATCGATCCGGAACTGGCCGAACTCGCGCGCGCCAACGCGGCGGCAAATGCGATTGCTGTTGAGGTTGTGGTGCTCGACGTCACTGATGACGCGCAGGCCTTCGCGGCACGCGGGCTCATGCCCGACAGTGCGGACTGCGTGTTGATGAACCCGCCGTTCAACGATGCCGCGCGGCATCGCGGCTCGCCGAACCAGGCGCGTCACGCCGCACATGTCGCGACCGACGAGACGTTGCATGCGTGGGTGCATGCTGCAAGGCGGCTCCTTCGATCGAGCGGTGTGCTGACGCTGATCTGGCGTGCGGATGGACTTGCGGACGTTTTGACAGCGCTGTCACGCGGTTTCGGCAGCGTGGCGGTCCTGCCGGTTCACGGCGAAGCGGGCAGGCCTGCGATCCGTGTGCTGATCCGCGCCGTCAAGGGCGGCCGGGCGCCGTTGCGGTTGTTGCCGGGCCTGATGCTCAATGATGAGTCAGGTGTGCCCAGAAAAGAGGTGCGGAATATTCTGGAGGGGAGGGCGGTCTTGCCGCTGGCGGAGCCGTGACGGCTTACTGCGGAAGCGATTCCGACTGCTGTTCCGGCCGCGATGTAAAGCGAATCGCCGTGAAAAGCGCACCGATCAGCATCAACAGCAGATAGACCTTCATGTCGCTTCCTCCGCTGCCTCATTGCAGCTTCCCAACAGGGATTCTGCAAAACACGTTCCAGGCACCAGCAATGACAGTCGCGTGATAAGAATTGGTAAATCAGGAGTAACGGCATGGCCGAGCAATTGAACGATCGCGAAAATTCCGGCCTTGCCGAAAAGCTCATGCAATATCTGCCGGCGCGCATCCGCCCCGGCGCCGCGGTTGTGCCGGTGGTGCGGCTGTCGGGCGTGATCGGCGCAGTGACGCCACTGCGCCCGGGCATGACGCTGGCGGGTGTCGCACGGGTGCTGGAGCGAGCCTTTTCTTATCGCAACGCCAAGGCGGTGGCGCTGGTGATCAATTCGCCCGGCGGCTCGCCGGTGCAGTCGCGCCAGATCTATCTGCGCATCAAGCAGCTGGCGGCGGAGAAGAAGCTGCCGGTGCTGGTGTTCGTCGAGGACGTCGCGGCCTCCGGCGGCTACATGATCGCCTGCGCCGGCGACGAGATCTTCTGCGATCCGTCCTCGATCCTCGGTTCGATCGGCGTGGTCGGCGGCAGTTTCGGTTTCCAGGAAGCGATCAAGCGGCTCGGGATCGAGCGGCGCCTCTACACGGCCGGCACCCACAAGGCGATGCTCGATCCGTTCCTGCCCGAAAACCCCGATGACGTCGCCAAGCTGAAGGCGCTTCAGCGAGAGATCCACCAGATCTTCATCGCGCTGGTGAAAGAGAGCCGCGGTCTCAGGCTGAAGGGCGCGGACGAGACGCTGTTCACCGGCGAGTATTGGGCCGGCGAGACGTCGATCGCGCTCGGGCTCGCCGACGGTATCGGCGATCTCCGCTCAACTCTTCGTGCCCGCTATGGCGAGAAGGTTCTCACCCCCGTGATCGCGCAGCCGGCCGGGCTGCTGTCCGGCCTGTTGGGGCGGAAATCGCCCGGCGCGGGGCAGCTTTCAGCCATGGAATCAATGGCCGGCCTGCCGGATGATCTGATCTCGGCGATCGAGACGCGGGCGATTTGGGCGAAATTTGGGTTCTAGGCGCCGCCCTCCCGCGCCATTTGGTCCGCCGCGAGCCAATTGCGGCTCGGGCCGGACTGCGCGAATATGCGTGTGGGGGCTGAGCACGAGACAAGGATCGACCGATGCCGCCGTTTATCGCATTTGCGGGCGTCCTGGGTGGGCTTGCCGTGGTCCGCTGGGCCTACAAGACTGCCATCAGGATCAACGAGGAGCTGGAGGAGATGCGCCTGTCGCGCGTCGCCGAGGCCGCCTCTATGGGGACCATCCAGACGCTGAAGCGTGACCCCGTCACTGGAGCCTATAGGCCGGGATAGGTAGCGCCCTTTCCATACGCACGGTCATTCCGGGTTCGCCCTTCGGGTACCCCGGAATGACGTCATTCACCCCCCTTTGCCTTGATTCCCACCCCCGCCGTCGATACGGTCCCGCGCGATTCAACCCCCCGCGAGAGCCTGATCTGACGATGGACGCCTCATTGCCCGCCCATATGCGCCCGGAACGCTCGTTCCAGGGCTTCATCCTCGCGCTCCAGCGGTTCTGGGCCGAGCAGGGCTGCGTGATCCTGCAGCCCTACGATATGGAAATGGGTGCGGGTACCTTCCATCCGGCCACCACGCTGCGCGCGCTCGGGCCAAAACCCTGGAACGCCGCCTATGTGCAGCCCTCGCGCCGCCCCAAGGACGGCCGCTACGGCGAGAATCCAAACCGGATGCAGCACTACTACCAGTTCCAGGTAATCATGAAGCCGTCGCCGCCGAACCTTCAGGAACTGTACCTGAAGTCGCTCGCCGCGATCGGCATCGATTCCGCCGTGCACGACATCCGCTTCGTCGAGGACGACTGGGAGAGCCCGACGCTGGGCGCCTGGGGCCTCGGTTGGGAGTGCTGGTGCGACGGCATGGAGGTCAGCCAGTTCACCTATTTCCAGCAGGTTGCCGGCTTCGAGTGCGCGCCTGTTGCGGGTGAGCTGACCTACGGGCTCGAGCGCCTCGCGATGTATGTGCAGGGCGTCGATCGCGTCTACGACCTCAATTTCAACGGCGGCGACGGTGACCAGAAGGTTACTTATGGCGATGTGTTCCTGCAGGCTGAGCGGGAATATTCGAAGCACAATTTCGAAGTTGCCGACACCGCGATGCTGTTCGAGCAATTCAAGATGGCCGAGGCGGCCTGCCGGAAATATCTCGAAGCAGGCTGGAAGGACGGCAAGCGCGACGCGCATCTCATGGCGCTGCCCGCCTATGACCAGTGCATCAAGGCGAGCCACGTCTTCAACCTGCTCGACGCGCGCGGCGTGATCTCCGTGACCGAACGACAGAGCTACATTCTTCGCGTGCGTGAGCTGGCCAAGGCTTGCGGCGAGGCCTGGATCCATACTGAAGCGGGCGGAGCGGCCTGATGCCCGATCTTTTGCTTGAACTGTTTTCCGAAGAAATCCCCGCGCGGATGCAGGCCAAGGCGGCCGACGATCTGCGCCGCCTGGTCACCGACAAGCTCGTCGCCGAAGGCCTCGTCTACGAAGGCGCCAAGGCGTTCGCGACGCCGCGCCGCCTTGCGCTCACCGTGCACGGCATCCCTGCGCGCCAGCCCGACCTGAAGACCGAACGCCGCGGGCCGAAGGTCGGTGCGCCCGATGCGGCCGTGCAGGGCTTCCTGAAGGCGACTGGCCTGAAATCGCTGGATGAGGCCAAGATCCAGCGCGATCCCAAGGGCGATTTCTACATCGGCTTGATCGAGAAGACCGGCCGCGACGCGATCGACGTGCTCGCGGAAATCCTTCCCGTCATCATCCGCACCTTCCCCTGGCCGAAATCGATGCGCTGGGGCGCACGCTCGGCCAAATCAGGCTCGCTGAGCTGGGTGCGTCCGCTGCACGCGATCACCGCGACCTTCGGCCTCGAGACCGAAGAGCCCGATGTCGTGAAGTTTTCGGTGGACGGCGTCGAGACCGGCCAGACCACGTACGGCCATCGCTTTCTCGCGCCAGCGGCGATCAACGTGCGCCGCTTCGAGGACTACGAAGCAAAACTGCTCGACGCGAAGGTCGTGCTCGACCCTGACAGGCGCAAGGACGCGATCCTCACCGACGCCAAGCAGCTTGCCTTCGCGCAAGGCTTCGAGCTTGTCGAGGACCAGAACCTGCTGGACGAGGTCTCGGGCCTCGTCGAATGGCCGGTCGTGCTGATGGGCTCGTTCGAACCGGAATTCCTGGCAACGCCCGGGGAAGTGATCCGAGCTACCATCCGCAACAATCAGAAGTGCTTCGTGGTCAGCGACCCGAAGACGGGCAAGCTCGCCAATAAGTTCGTCCTGATCGCCAACATCGAGGCCACCGACGGCGGCAAGACCATCATCGCCGGTAACGAGCGCGTCATCCGCGCGCGGCTCAGCGATGCCAAGTTCTTCTACGAGACTGACCTGAAGACCCGGCTCGAGGACCGTCTGCCGAAGTTCGATCAGATCGTGTTCCACGAGAAGCTCGGTACCCAGACGGCGCGGATCGAGCGCATCGAGCGCCTTGTCGCTGAGATCGCGCCGCTGGTCGGCGCCGACGTCGCGAAGGCGACGCGTGCCGCGCATCTGGCGAAAGCGGATCTTCTAACGGAAGTCGTCGGCGAATTCCCTGAAGTGCAGGGCCTGATGGGCAAGTACTACGCGCTGGCGCAGGGCGAGGATGTTTCCGTCGCTGCGGCTTGCGAGGAGCACTACAAGCCGCAGGGCCCCGCTGATCGCGTGCCGACTGATCCGGTCAGCGTTGCGGTGGCGCTTGCGGACAAGCTCGATACGCTCGTCGGCTTCTGGGCCATCGACGAGAAGCCGACGGGATCGAAGGATCCATATGCGCTGCGCCGTGCCGCGCTCGGTGTTATCAGGCTGATCGCCGAGAACGCGCTGCGTTTGTCGCTGATGAAGGTGGCGGCGTCCGCGCTTGCCAGTTTGTCGGCAAGAGCTACGGATGCCGAGAGGATCCCGAGCGATCTGCTCGCCTTCTTCGCGGATCGCCTGAAGGTTCAGCTCCGCGAGCAGGGCGCGCGTCACGATCTCGTCGATGCCGTGTTTGCGCTCGGCGGCCAGGACGATCTCCTGATGATCGTTCGCCGCGTCGAGGCACTCGGCAAGTTCCTCGAGAGCGACGACGGCAAGAATTTGCTCGCGGGCACCAAGCGCGCCAGCAACATCCTCTCGATCGAGGAGAAGAAGGACAAGCGCACGTTCGACGGCGCGCCTGATACCGCGCTCTACGGCCTCGACGAGGAGAAGGCGCTGGCCAGGGCGATCGGCGAGGTGAAGGCGGAAGCGAGCGCTGCTGTTGCCAAGGAGGACTTTGCGGCCGCGATGAGTGCGATGGCAAAGCTGCGTCCGCCCGTCGATGCGTTCTTCGACAAGGTGCGCGTCAACGACGACGATGCCAGGGTGCGCGAGAACCGCCTGAAGCTGCTGAACGAGATCCGCAGCGCCACGCGAGCGGTAGCGGATTTCTCGAAGATCCAGGATTGAGGCGCGCTCGCGCGGCAAACACCAGTGTCATTCCGGGCTCGCGCTGCGCGCGCCACGGAATGACGGCACAAAACATGCCCCGCCCGGCGGGGGGAAGACCGGGCAGGGCCTGATGTCCGATCAACACTGCTCGCGCCAGCCTGATTGAAATGGCGCGCCGGACATCTAGTCGACCAACATCAGTCCATCACCTCGACGATGCGTCGCGAGCGCGGCTCCACCAGCACCGTCTCGCCGTTCACGACGGTGTAGCGATAGGTCGTCGCGCCGAAACGCTGCGGCACGTCATAATAGGTGATGCCGGTTTCAGGTAAGGTGGCACCGACGATCACGCGATCCGGAATATGGAAGGCCGGCACACGTTGCTCGACGACATAGTCACGGAAAGCCGGCCGCTGCTCGACCGCAATCGTCGGGCCGCTATCGACCACGACGGGCGCGCGTCCCACCGTGATCCCGGTTTGCGCCTGCGCCGCGACGGGCGAGCCGATCGCGGCCGCGAGCGCTGCAAGGGCGAGAATCCTGTTCCGCATGGGCAACTCCTTCGACGTGCTTTTGCGACGTGGTTTTACGGGACGCGCCAGTGGCGCGACCGGTTGCCAATGCTGCGCCGCGCGCGATGTTCCGAAAAAGCCTTGCCGCATCAGCGGCAATTTCGGGCAGTTTTCGCGAACGGCGGAACCCGTCGGGCGGCCCGCGCGTCTCTACCCACGGAACCCGGTCCGGTATGATCCGCCCGCGATTCGCCCTAACGCTCGGAAAGAAAATTCATGCATATCACCGTCGCCCACATCTCGCCGCTCCTGTCCCTGCTTGCGGGTGTGCTGATCCTGATCATGCCGCGCCTGCTGAACCTGATCGTCGCGATATTTCTCATCATCAATGGCGCGATCGGGCTCGGTTTGTTGAAGTGGCTCCATCTCTAGGCCTTCATTTTCCGGAACTCTTCGACTTGCGCGGGCCCGCCCAAAATGGTGTAAGGCCCGCAATTTCCCGTTCCTCTCGCAGGTTGTGTGCAAGCTATGGCCAAAGCCGCCTCGAAGCCTAAGAAATCCCCAGCGAAATCAAAGTCCTCCGCCAAGGCGAAGGCCGCGCCGGCGGCACGCAAGACGCTTGCCAAGAGCGCCGTGAAGAGCGCGCCGAAGCCGGTCGCCAAGACGGTTGCGAAGGCCGCCGCCAAGCCGGCAGCCAAGGCTGCGACCAAGAGCGTTGCTGCGAAGGCGGCTCCGGCCAAGAACGCACCAGCCAAGATCCCGGCCAACAAGTGGGTCTTCACCTTCGGTGACGGCAGGGCCGAGGGCCGCACGGAGATGCGCGACCTGCTCGGCGGCAAAGGCGCCAACCTCGCCGAGATGGCCAATCTCGGCCTGCCGGTGCCTCCGGGCTTCACCATCCCGACCTCGGTCTGCACTTACTTCTACGCCCACGACAAATCCTATCCGAAGGAATTGCAGTCGCAGGTCGAGAAGGCGCTGGATTATGTCGGCAAGTTGACCGGCAAGGTGTTCGGCGACACCAGGAACCCGCTGCTCGTCTCCGTGCGATCCGGCGCGCGCGCCTCGATGCCGGGCATGATGGACACCGTGCTCAATCTCGGTCTCAACGACAAGACGGTGGAAGCGTTGTCGGAACTCTCCGGCGACCGCCGCTTCGCCTATGACAGCTATCGCCGCTTCATCACCATGTATTCCGACGTGGTGCTCGGCTTCGAGCATCATCACTTCGAGGAGATCCTCGACACCTTCAAGGACAGCCAGGGCTATACGCTCGACACCGACCTTACCGCCGAGGACTGGGTCGACCTGGTCGGCAAGTACAAGGACGCGGTCGCACGCGAGACTGGCAAGGAATTCCCGCAGGATCCGCATGACCAGCTCTGGGGCGCGGTCGGCGCGGTGTTCTCATCCTGGATGAACGCGCGCGCGGTGACCTACCGCAAGCTGCACGACATTCCGGAATCCTGGGGCACCGCGGTCAACGTGCAGGCCATGGTGTTCGGCAACATGGGCGAGACCTCGGCGACCGGTGTTGCCTTCACCCGCAATCCCTCGACCGGCGAGAGCAAGCTCTATGGTGAGTTCCTGATCAACGCGCAGGGCGAGGACGTGGTGGCGGGCATCCGCACGCCGCAGGACATCACCGAAGAGGCGCGGAAAGAGTCGGGCTCCGACAAGGCGTCGATGGAAGCGGCGATGCCCGAGGCCTTCAAGGAACTGACGCGGATCTACACGCTGCTCGAGAAGCACTACCGCGACATGCAGGACATGGAGTTCACGGTCGAGCAGGGCAAGCTGTGGATGCTCCAGACCCGCGGCGGCAAGCGCACCGCGAAGGCGGCGCTGCGCATCGCGGTCGAGCTCGCCAATGAAGGCCTGATCAGCAAGAAGGAAGCGGTAACGCGGATCGATCCCGCTTCGCTCGACCAGCTGCTGCACCCGACCATCGATCCCAACGCCAAGCGCGACGTGATCGCGACCGGCTTGCCGGCGTCGCCGGGAGCTGCCTCCGGCGAGATCGTGTTCTCCTCGGACGAAGCGGCCAAGCTCCAGGGCGACGGACGCAAGGTGATTCTGGTCCGCATCGAGACCAGCCCGGAAGACATCCACGGCATGCACGCCGCCGAGGGCATCCTGACCACCCGCGGCGGTATGACCTCGCACGCGGCAGTCGTCGCCCGCGGCATGGGCAAGCCCTGCGTCTCCGGCTGCGGCACCATCCGCGTCGATTACGGCCGCGGCACCATGAGCATCGGCTCGCGCACCTTCAAGGCCGGCGATGTCATCACCATCGACGGCTCGCTCGGCCAGGTGCTGGCCGGCCGCATGCCGATGATCGAGCCGGAGCTCTCCGGCGAGTTCGGTACGCTGATGAACTGGGCCGACCAGGTCCGCAAGATCGGCGTCCGCGTCAACGGCGACACGCCGGACGACGCTCGCACCGCGATCAAGTTCGGCGCGGAAGGCATCGGTCTCTGCCGCACCGAGCACATGTTCTTCGAAGAGACGCGCATCCGCACGGTGCGCGAGATGATCCTCTCCGAAGACGAGCAGTCGCGTCGTGCCGCGCTGGCAAAGCTTCTGCCGATGCAGCGCGCCGACTTCGTCGAGCTGTTCGAGATCATGAAGGGCCTGCCCGTCACGATCCGGCTTTTGGATCCTCCCCTCCATGAATTCCTGCCGCACACCCACGCCGAGGTCGAGGAAGTGGCGCGCGCCATGAACACCGATCCGCGGCGTCTGGCCGACCGCGCCCGCGAGCTGTCGGAGTTCAATCCGATGCTCGGCTTCCGCGGCTGCCGCATCGCGATCGCCTACCCCGAGATCGCCGAGATGCAGGCACGCGCGATCTTCGAAGCTGCGGTCGAAGCCGAGAAGCGCACCGGCAAGGCCGTCGGCCTCGAGGTGATGGTGCCGCTGATCGCGACCAAGGCCGAGCTCGACCTCGTCAAGGCGCGGATCGATTCAACCGCGAAGGCCGTGATGCGCGATACCAGCACCAAGATCGCCTATCAAGTCGGCAC
The DNA here is from genome assembly GCF_015291665.1 of Bradyrhizobium sp. CCBAU 53338. Taxonomy (NCBI): domain Bacteria; kingdom Pseudomonadati; phylum Pseudomonadota; class Alphaproteobacteria; order Hyphomicrobiales; family Nitrobacteraceae; genus Bradyrhizobium; species Bradyrhizobium sp. CCBAU 53338. The sequence continues at coordinate 5,723,884 of NZ_CP030048.1, read as the reverse complement.
CATGATCGAGCTGCCGCGCGCCTGTCTGCTCGCGTCCGAGATCGCCGAAAGCGCCGAGTTCTTCTCGTTCGGTACCAACGACCTGACGCAGACCACTTACGGCATCAGTCGCGACGACGCCGCGAGCTTCCTCGGTCCGTATGTCGCAAAGGGTATTCTCTCGATCGATCCCTTCATCTCGCTCGACCAGGAAGGCGTCGGCGAGCTGGTCAAGATCGGAGTGGCGCGCGGCCGCAAGACACGGCCGAAGCTCAAGATGGGCATCTGCGGCGAGCACGGCGGCGATCCCGCCTCCGTCGCGTTCTGCCACGATGTCGGCCTCGACTACGTCTCCTGCTCGCCCTACCGCGTGCCGATCGCACGGCTTGCTGCAGCACAAGCCGCACTCGGCAAGGCGATTGCGAGCCAGGCGTAAGTTAAAGCGACATATGCGATGCGAAAGAGGCGGGGCTTGGCTCCGCCTCTTTTCGTTTCAGGCGACCTTCATTTGAGACAACGCTGTCGTCACACCCTCGCTGTCATCGCCCGCTTGACCGGGCGATCCGGTGCTCCGAGCAAGCATTGCTTCAATCGAGGGGCTGCGACGTAATGGTTTTCCCCGGTCAAACCGGCGCATGACACCGATGATGTGGAAGCTACGGTAGCAATGACGACCGAGGAAACGCACGCGTCCCGTATTGATACGCGTCAGCAAGAGTTCCTTCACCATTTGCATTGAGCACTTGTTTACCGCTTCAGATCAGCCCGCATTTACCAATGCGCAGCATCGCTCCGCGAAAACACTTGAGGCGGCTTGAGTGTGTCGGCAGCGCAACGCCGATTAACGCCCCGGCAACCTAAATTGGATACTTACGATAAAGATCGAATTGCACGGATGTACTGGGTTCGGTCGAAAACTGGCGTAAGCGTAGCGTGAGCGTATCGATGTCAGTGTTGCGTAACCATCCGAAGGGCGCGCAGTTCGCGTCCTTCGGAATCGGTCTCCTGGTCTTCACATTGATGCCCAGAGAGATCGGCTATCAGGACATAGGCTCGTTGCTGGCGCGTCAGCCCGGCGTCGTCGAGCGCTGGCAGAAGCAGGTATTCTCTGCGGCCTCGTCCATTCAGCTCGCGACTTACAGCTTCTCTCGCCCGATCGGGACGTCTGCGCCGCAGAGCGCGATGGTTCGCCTCGCGAGCCTCGACAGCCGCGACGTCACCGGCACCATTTCTCGCGGCAATCCGGCACTGCAGGCACCGGCGCGCTACCGGGCCTCCGATTTTCCCAAGGTCGAGCGTGCGCTGAAGGGCGACCGTCTTGCCACCGTGACGCCGACGCCAGTGCCTGACACGAGCGAGCCTGCCGCGGCGCCCCCGCAGCATGATCCCGCGACCTCGAACAGCTCGGTATTTGGTGCCAAAACGGCTGAGTTGCCCGTCGCGCAGCCGCAGGCGATGTCGCCTGAGTCCGCGGCAGCGCTCGATCCCGAACTCCAGGAAGCGATGCGCGCGCCGCCATTGGCCCAATATACCGGTGCACCGAAGGCGGACGACAATGCCCTGTCTTTCGCGGCGCAGCCGCTCAACGCACTGAAGCAGGCGGCGGTCGCCGCTCCGCCGCGCGACCCTTTCAGCGTCAAGACCTCGAACCTGTTCTTCGGCAGCTCCTCGCTTGGCGGCAATCTCGAGAGCATCGAGAGCTGGCAGCCCGGCGCCGAGCCGCTGATCGTGATGCCCGATCCTGATTTGAAAGTCGCCTCGCTGTCGCCGCCGAACGAGGGCGCCGGAAATGCGGGTGAGAGCGGCGAGAGCGTCGCGCCGAAGGGCGAGGTCAACGCCGACAACCAGCGCTCCAAATCGCCGGCCGAGCGGCTGGCGCTGGACGAGAAGTCGCGCGCGAAGTCGGAAAAGTGCCTCGCCGAGGCGGTGTATTTCGAATCCCGCGGCGAGGCCGTGCGCGGCCAGATCGCGGTCGCGCAGGTGGTGATGAACCGCGTATTCTCCGGCAAATACCCCGACAACGTCTGCGGCGTCGTCTACCAGAACAAGTACCGCCACTTCGCCTGCCAGTTCACTTTCGCCTGCGACAACAATCCCGACGTGATCCGCGAGCCCGAGATGTGGGAGCGGGCCAGGAAGATTTCGAAGGCGATGCTCGATGGCCAGATCTGGCTGCCCGAGGTCGGCAAGTCGACGCACTATCATGCCTATTGGGTGCGTCCATCCTGGGTCGCCGAGATGAAGAAGATGTACAAATTCGGCGTTCACACCTTCTACAGGCCCCGCGCCTGGGGCGACGGCGACGAGGAGCCGAGTTGGGGCACGCCGGCGCAGACCGCCGCGCTCTCGGCCGAGCTCGTGCAGGAAGCCAAGAGCTCAGCCGAGATGGGCGTGACCGAGCGGCGCTGAGCGCATCTCACGCCGCAATATCCATTGCGCAGTCGAAGTTCGGCGCCGAATGCGTCAGCGCGCCTGACGAGACGTAGTCGACGCCGGTGGCCGCGATCCCGGCAATCGAGTCCAGCGTGACGCCGCCGGAGGCCTCCAGCTTCAGGCGGCCTTCCGTCATCCTGACAGCTTCGCGCAGCGTCGCGATATCCATGTTGTCGAGCAGCACGGCCTCGGCCATTCCCGTGTCGAGCACCTCGCGGAGCTGCGCCAGTGTATCCACCTCGATCTCGATCTTGACGAGATGACCGGCATGGGCGCGGGCGCGCTCCAGAACGGGGCGGATGCCGCCGGCGACCGCGATGTGGTTGTCCTTGACCAGGATCGCATCGTCGAGCCCGAAACGGTGATTGAAGCCGCCGCCGCAACGCACCGCATATTTCTCCAGCGCCCGCAATCCCGGCGTGGTCTTTCGCGTGCAGCAGATGCGCATCTTGGTGCCTTCGGTGCGCGCGACGTAGGCGGCCGTGAGCGTGGCGATGCCGGAGAGACGCCCGACGAAATTCAGCGCAGTTCGCTCGGCGGTGAGAATGGCACGCGCCGGACCTGAGATCGTCAGCACATGCTGCCCGCGGGTGACGCGCCCGGCGTCGCGGACATGCGCGCGGACCTCGATGTCGGACGAGAGCCTATGCAAGGTCGCCACTGCCAGCGGCAGGCCGGCGATGACTCCGGACTGTCGCGCCACGAGGGCGGCCTGCGCTTTTGTTGCTTCCGGGATCGTCGCGAGCGAGGTGATGTCGCCGGCGCGCCCGAGATCCTCGTCGAGCGCACGCCGAACGGCATCGTCGATGGCCAGCGGTGACAGGAATGCGTCGGGATAGAGCAGGGAGGTCGGGGTGATCATAAAGGGCTCCGTCAGGCGATCATGGATTGCGCGATGCGCGGTGTCGAATGTTCGGTGAGGCCGTCCGCAACGTCGTGTGCTTCGGCGAGTGTCGTCATTGTTCGCCGCGCGAGTGCGGGGACTTCCGCAGGATGGTCGGCCCGGCAGTGCGCGCCACGGCTCTCGCGCCGGCTCCAGGCTGAGGCCGCCACGAGCAGAGCTGTTGTTGCGATGTTGCGAACCACGATGCTTGTCGCCGCGTGCTCGAGCGCGGCAAAACTGCGCACGGCGTCCGCAAGTCCGTCGCGCTCGCGGATCACGCCGACATTCGCGCTCATCATCGCCCGCAGCCGCTTCACGACGCTCGCATCCAGCGCGCCGGCGCGCGGCGTGGCCAGCGCCTGGGGGAGGCGAGCCGGCGAGGGGATCGCTTGACCCGCGATGTCCTCGGCGATGCGAGCGGCATAAACCACGGCTTCCAGTAACGAATTCGACGCAAGCCGGTTGGCGCCATGCATGCCGGTGGACGACACCTCGCCGCCAGCCCAGAGTCCGTCGATCGAGCTGCGCCCGCGTGTGTCCACGGCAATGCCGCCCATGTGATAATGCACGGCCGGCGCGATCGGGATGGCTTGCGTCGCCGGGTCGATGCCGGCGGCGATGCAGCTCGCATGCACGGTGGGGAATTTGTCGGCGAAGCGCGCGCCGAGTGCCTGCCTCGCATCGAGGAAAGCTCCGCGTCCCGCCGCGATCTCGGCAAACACGCCGCGGGCCACGATGTCGCGCGGTGCGAGCTCGGCAAGGGGATGAAGCGGCGCCATGAAACGTTCGCCGTCAGCGTTGATCAGCGTTGCGCCTTCGCCGCGCAACGCCTCTGTCGCGAGCGGCGCCGGGTCGCGGCCGGTCATGATGGCGGTTGGGTGAAACTGCACGAATTCCGGATCGGCAATCAGGGCGCCGGCGCGCGCCGCGATCGCAAGGCCAGATCCGTTGGCCTCAGTCGGATTGGTGGTGACGGCATAGAGATGGCCGATGCCGCCGGTCGCGAGCACGATGGTGCGCGAGGCGATCATCACGGGCGTCGCTGCCAAATTACCCGCCTCGCGCAATTGAAGTCCGGTGACGGAGCCATCTTCGGTCAGTAGTGCTTCTGCGACGAAGCCCTCGATCAGGCGGATCGACGGCGTGCGGCGCACGGCCTCGTTCAGGGTCGCGATGATCGCGGCACCCGCGCCATCGCCACGGACATGAACGATGCGGCGTGCCGAATGCGCAGCTTCGCGCCCCACGGCAAGCCGACCTTCGAGATCCCGATCGAACGGCACGCCATACGCGAGCAGATCGTGAACGCGCAGGCCAGCCTCGCGCGCGATGCCGAGCGCAATGGCTTCGTCGACGATGCCGCCGCCGACCGCAATCGTGTCCGCGGCATGTGCTTCGGGACTGTCGCCGTCGGCGACTGCGGCCGCGATGCCGCCTTGCGCCCATGCGGACGATGCGCCCTGTCCAAGCGGTGCCGCCGAGATCAGTGTCACCGGCCGCGGCGAAAGCTTGAGCGCGCAGAACAGCCCGGCGAGGCCACCGCCGACGATGACGACGTCGTCGGTGGAGCGGGTGAGGTTGTGGATGTTGCTCGTCATGTCAGGCCTCAATTCTTCAGATTGATCATCCGCTCGACTGACCGCCGCGCACGCTGCGCAAGCGCCGGATCGATCGTCACTTCCTCGCCTGATGTCAGCAGGCTCTCCAGGACGTTGGACAGCGTGATGCGCTTCATGTGCGGGCAAAGATTGCAGGGGCGTAGCATCTCGACGTCGGGCAGCTCAGCGCGGACATTGTCGGCCATCGAGCATTCCGTGATCATCACGAGACGCTTCGGCCGCCGCTGGCGTACCCAGTTGATCATGTGCGCGGTCGAGCCGGTAAAATCGGCCTCCGCCAGCACGTCGGGCGGGCATTCGGGATGCGCGATGATCTGCACGGAGGGATCGGCGTCGCGGAAGGCGCGCAACTCGTCGCCGGTGAAGCGTTCGTGCACTTCGCACGCGCCTTTCCAGGCGATGATCCTGACGTTGGTCTTCGAGGCGACATAGGTCGCCAGATAGCGGTCGGGCAGGAAAATCACGGTGGGCGCATTCAGGCTCTCGACTACCTGCATCGCATTCGACGAGGTGCAGCAGATGTCGACTTCGGCCTTCACCTCCGCCGAGGTGTTGACATAAGCGACGACAGGCACGCCCGGAAATTTTTCGCGGAGCAGGCGCACATCGGCGCCGGTGATGCTGGCGGCGAGCGAGCAGCCGGCGCGCGTATCGGGGATCAGCACCGTCTTGTCCGGATTGAGCAGTTTTGAGGTTTCCGCCATGAAGTGCACGCCGCATTGAACGATGATGTCGGCCTTCACCTTGGTGGCTTCGACGGCGAGCTGGAGCGAGTCGCCGCCGATGTCGGCGACGCCATGAAATATCTCCGGCGCCTGGTAGTTGTGGGCGAGGATCACCGCGTTCCGTGCGCGCTTGAGCTGGTTGATCGCGTGAATCGTCGGCGCCATCAGCGGCCACTCGATCGGCGGGATCACGTGCTTGATGCGCTCGTAGATCGGCGCGGTGGCGCGTTCGACTTCACTGGTCCATTCGAGCGAAGGACGCGGCAGCGCGGGTCCTCGTCGCCCCGCCGCCGGTGGGGCGGAGGTGGGCTGGCCCTGCGGCCGGCTGGCGAAATCGTCGGGGCCGTAAATTCCTGCGATCGGCATCGAAGCCTCCCATGTCAGTTATATATGCTCAATATGAGTATATATAGAGCCCGAGAAATCCGGCCGAGAGGCCGGGGCGGATTTCAGGTGAAGCTATATATGCTCAATCTGAGTAGATCAAACTTAGCATGGCACGGCCAGGACCGCCAGACCCCTTCGCACACATTCACGTCAAGCCGCGGCTCGCGCCCAAGGAAAGGTCGCGATGAAACGCAATGCTCCCGCAAGAGCCCCCCGCGCAACGCAATCACTTTCGACTTGGGATTTTAATGCATCTGCATTAAATGGCGGCCTCGCGGTTACCTATCCCGGATCCGCCGAGAAACGATGAGCAAGACCCATGTCGATACAAGCGGGCGACCTCGCTCCTGCATCTCGTTCCTCCGGTTGGCGCACACCAGCCGTCATCATTCTCTGCGGCTGCGCCATCGGCATGCTCGGCTTCGGCCCGCGCTCGGCGCTCGGCTTCTTCGTGCAGCCGATGAGCCATGAATTTGCCTGGGGCCGCGACGTGTTTGGCCTCGCCATCGCCTTTCAGAACTTGCTGTGGGGATTGGGTCAGCCCTTTGCGGGCGCGATCGCCGATCGCTTCGGCCTGTTCCGCGTGATGTGCATCGGAGCGCTGCTCTATGCCGGCGGTCTATTGCTGATGCGCTACTCCTCGACGCCGCTCTCGCTCAACATTGGCGCGGGTGTGATGGTCGGCTTTGGCCTTGCGGGTTGTTCGTTCAACCTGGTACTGGCGGCCTTCACAAAGCTTCTGCCGGTCGAGAAGCGCGGCCTTGCGCTTGGCGCCGGTACGGCGGCAGGCTCGCTCGGCCAGTTCCTGTTCGCGCCGATCGGCGTGGCGCTGATCGACAATTTCGGCTGGCAGCAGGCGCTCACGGTGTTCGGCTTCCTGATGCTGCTGATCATCCCGCTCGCGCTGGCGATCTCGACGCCGCCGGTCGCAAGTGCGGCCCATGCGGCGCCAGCGGACGAGCAGACCATTACCAAGGCGCTTGCCGAAGCCTTCGGCCATCGCTCCTATGTGCTCCTCGTGCTCGGCTTCTTCACCTGCGGCTTCCAGCTCGCTTTCATCACCGTGCATCTGCCGGCGTTCCTGGTCGACCGCGGTGTCTCGACGCAAACTGGTGGCTGGGTGATTGCCGCGATCGGCCTGTTCAACATCATGGGCTCGCTCAGCGTCGGCTACCTCCAGAACTCGCTGCCCAAGCGCTACATCCTCTCCGCCATCTATTTTACCCGCGCGTTGGCAACGCTCGCCTTCATCTCGTTCCCGATCACGCCGTTCTCGGCCATCGCATTCGGCGCGGTCTCCGGCCTGACCTGGCTCTCGACGGTGCCGCCAACTTCGGCGCTGGTGGCGCTGATGTTCGGCACGCGCTGGCTGGCCACGCTCTATGGCTTCGCCTTCGTCAGCCATCAGGTCGGCGGCTTCCTCGGGGTCTGGCTGGGCGGTATCGTGTTCGAGAAGTTCGGTTCCTACACGCCGATCTGGTGGCTTTCGATCCTGTTCGGCATCCTCTCGGCGCTGATCAACCTTCCGATCGTGGAGAAGCCGGTGGCACGGATGGTTGCGCAGCCTGCCTGATCGGCTAAACATCCCGGTCAAACAAGTCAGGGAGTTCAAGCCGTGGCCACATTCAAGGCGATCAGGATCGACAAGGCGGACAAGGGCACCACCGCCGCGCTCACACAGTTCGACGAGGCCGAACTGATGGATGGCGACGTGACAGTCCGCGTCGAATGGTCGACGCTGAACTACAAGGACGGCCTCGCGCTGACGGGCAAGGCGCCGGTGGTGCGCCGCTTCCCGATGATCGCCGGCATCGATTTCGCCGGTACGGTCGAAGCCTCGTCGCACCCGCAGTGGAAGGCGGGCGACACGGTCGTCTGTACCGGCTGGGGCATGGGCGAGACCCATCTCGGCGCCTATGCCGAGAAGGCGCGGGTGAAGGGCGACTGGCTGGTGGCCCTGCCGCAGGGCCTGTCGGCGCGCGATGCCATGGCGATCGGTACTGCCGGCTTCACGGCAATGCTGTCCGTGCTGGCGCTGGAGAAGCATGGCCTGTCGCCGAAGAGTGGCCCCGTGGTGGTCACGGGCGCCGCCGGCGGTGTCGGCTCGGTTGCGACAGCCGTATTGTCGAAGCTCGGCTATCACGTCATCGCCTCGACGGGCAGGGCTTCCGAGGCCGATTACCTGAAGAGCCTGGGGGCCGCCGAGGTGATCGACCGCAATGAATTGTCGGGCCCGGCAAAACCGCTCGCCAAGGAGCGCTGGGCGGGCGGCGTCGACAGCGTCGGCTCGACCACGCTCGCGAATCTCCTCTCGATGACCAAGTATGGTGGCGCCATCGCCGCTTGCGGTCTCGCGGCCGGCATGGACCTGCCGACTTCTGTCGCACCCTTCATTTTGCGCGGGGTGTGCCTTCTCGGCATCGATTCCGTGATGTGCCCGCTTCCGCCGCGAAAAGCCGCCTGGCAGCGCCTCGCCTCCGATCTCGATCGGTCGAAACTATCTGAAATTACTACGGAAATTTCGCTTGGCGAAGTCTCGGAATGGGGTGCGAAAATCCTGGCCGGCCAGGTCCGCGGCCGCATCGTGGTAAAAATCGTCTAACGGCGTTCAGACTTTACCAACCAAGCTGCTTCAATGTCGCCATGGTTAGTATGGTAAGCAGCGGGTAAAGAGATAAGGCATCGCCCGCTGCGTGGTTGGTTCGGAGTTGTGCATGCTTGCGCGTATCGTGTTGGGGGCTGTCATGACGTTTGCGCCGGCCATCGCTTTGGCCGGGAGCATGAACGCCGACGAGGCGCGGCGTTTCGTCGCCGGCAAGGTCTTCGCCTTCACCTGCTTCGACGGCACCCGCGGTGCGGGTCGCATCCTCGATGATCTCGGCGCCGCCGGCGCGGTGCAGTTCTCCGGCTCGGGCCCCGTACGCCACATCCGCCTTCCCGGCAACACGCTCCAGATCCGCGGCCAGAATGTCTGCGCCTCGATCAAGGGCATTCCGTTCGAGCCTTGTTTCAACCTCGAAAAGACCGACGATCGCAGCTTCCGCGGCTCCGTCTCGGGCATGGGTTTCGCTTATTGCGACTTTCATCACCAGGGCGGCAATCAGATGCTGATGGCGCGCGCCGTTGCCCGGCCGCGCTCGCTGCGCAGGTCCGAGCAGACCACCGGTTCGGTCAATACGCCGAGCACCGAAGTCGCAACGCGCGTCGAGACGCCGCGGGTCGAGAGCAGCCGGATCGAACCGGTGAAGTCGGTAGCCAAGTCCGAGCCGAAATCCGAAACGAAGAACGACGGTCCGCTCGAGTTGCGCCGCTCGACCGAGTGATGTCCGGCAGTAAAGCTGCGCGCACAATTTACCTGCCTTTGACCAATGCACCGTACGCGAAGCCGCGACGCCGTAGTGATACGGCCCGTGGTTTTTATGCCTTGGTAGCGACTGGCGCCCCAGCCTTGCGTAACGGCCGGGGGGCTGCCCTACGAAGGGTTCAAACATGTCGCTGTATTTCTTTCGCATCAGCACCGGGCGCTATTCCGGCGCCGCTGATCAGCCTTATGAGTTCGAGGATCGCGCCGCCGCGTGGACCGAGATGACCGAGGTCTGCGCCAATCTGCTTGGCAGCATCGCGCGCAATCTGAAGCCGAATGCGAAGTGGAGCATGGAGCTTCTCGACGAGAACAAGAAGCCGGTCTTTCGCGTCAGCCTGGTCGGCGAAACCTTGTGCTGCGCTGACACCACTGCGGATGAAAGCTAGTTAGGACGCCATCTGCAAATTCGCGGGGTGCCGATGCCGCGTGCGCGTCCGTCATTGAGCCACGCCGGGATGGCGGCCCCGATCACCGCGTGTGATTAACTTGTTAAGCGCGTGCTACGTGCTTGTTTTATCGGCCATTTGACCGCCATCCAGTATTTGTCCGGGATTTGTTGTTAACCAAATCGGAACGACAGGCGCTCAGTTTTTGGGCAAGGGCGATCAACGCCGAGGGCAGCCGACAATGACTTGGCTGCGCATTCCCGAAGGAAAGCGTGCCCATGTTGAGCCTCATTCAGAATTTGCGGATCGGGACCAAGCTGGCTGTTGCGTCGGCGTTCGGCATTCTCCTGGTCATCGCGTTGAACGCGAGCCAGTTCATCGGCAACGGCAACGTGCGCCGGGCTAGCGAGGCCGCGGTCGCGCAGCAGCAGCTTGCACGCGAGGCGGTCGAAGCCAAGCTTGCGGCGCGCAGCATGCAACTCGCCGTCCGCGACATCAGGCTCGCGAACAATCCAGGCGAGTTGCAAAATGCGGGTGACGCGCTCATCGAACGTTCCAAGACCTTTGCGCGGGTCGTCGAACAGATGCTGAAGCTGTCGCGGGCGCCGGAAAACCGGGCGCGTATCGAAAGGCTCAGCGGTCTCGGCGCGAACTACGTCAAGGGAGCGAAGCAAGTCGCATCGGTCCGCGGCGAGGCGCTCGCCCTCACCGGGCCGGATGCAGCTGCGCGTGTCGCCAAGTTTGCCGAAGACGCAGCGCGTCTTGCCCGCGAAGGCACACTACCAATCGCGGCCGAACTGGATCAGTTGACCGGTCAGGTTGCCGATTTCGCCAAACACAGGAGCGAGGAGGAAGTCGCCGGTGCGTTGCAGGCGATGACCTCGGGCGAGGAGATCGGGCTGATGGTCGGCATCTGCGCCGTGATCATCCTGATCGGCTCTTGGCTGATGTCCTTCCTGTCCATCGCGCGGCCGATCCGCGCGCTTACGATCGCCATGGACAAGCTCGCCGGCGGCGACTTTTCCGTCGTGCTGCCGGGTCTTGGCCGCAAGGACGAGGTCGGCGGCGTCGCTGCGGCTGTCGAGAAGTTCAAGATCGTCTCCGAACAGAAGGCCCGCGACGAAGCCGAGGCCAAGATCAGGCAGGATCAGGCGGCCGCGGCGCAGCGCAAGGCCGAGATGCACAAGCTTGCCGACAGCTTCGAATCCGCGATCGGCGAGATCGTCGAGACCGTATCCTCCGCCGCAACCGAGCTCGAGGCTTCGGCCTCGACATTGACCTCGACAGCCGAGCGCGGGCAGGGGCTAGCCACCGTGGTCGCAGCGGCCTCCGAGGAAGCTTCCGCCAACGTCCAGTCGGTGGCATCGGCAACGGAGGAACTCTCGTCATCGATCAACGAGATCAGCCGGCAGGTCCAGCAGTCCGCGCGTGTTGCCAACGAGGCGGTCGGCCAGGCGCGCGTCACGACCGAGCGGATGAGCGAACTGTCGATGGCGGCAACGCGGATCGGCGACGTGGTCGAACTGATCAACACGATTGCGGGCCAGACCAATCTGCTGGCGCTCAACGCCACGATCGAGGCGGCGCGCGCGGGTGAAGCCGGCCGCGGCTTTGCGGTCGTCGCCTCGGAGGTCAAGGCGCTCGCCGAGCAGACGGCGAAAGCGACCGGCGAGATCGGTCAGCAGATTACCGGCATCCAGGCCGCGACCGAGCAATCGGTCGGCGCCATCAAGGAGATCAGCGACACCATCGAAAAATTGTCCGAGATCTCCTCGACCATCGCGGCCGCCGTCGAGGAGCAGGGCGCGGCTACGCAGGAGATCTCCCGCAACGTGCAGCAGGCGGCGGAGGGCACTCATCAGGTGTCGTCCAACATCACCGACGTGCAGCGCGGGGCGAGCGAGACCGGCTCGGCATCCTCGCAAGTGCTGTCGGCGGCCCAGATGCTGTCCGGCGACAGCAATCGCCTCAAGGTCGAGGTCAGCAAGTTCCTGGGCACCGTTCGCGCGGCCTGACGCCGCCATCTCTCGACTGACACCGCTCGCAACCGTCGCGCCCAATCGCGCGGCGTTTGCGTGCGAGTATATTGCGGTGCGACGACAAATGCGGCGCAGGGTTAACCTTCCGGAAAAGCGACGCTGGCATGATCCTCCCGCAATATTCCGGGGCGTTGAGTCGTCCGCCTCCATCATGTCCTGGCCTTTGGAGCACATTCATGAGCGGCCTTTCCATCCGCCTGACCCACAGGGTGATGGCGATCGGGCTTTTCGGTCTCGTCGGTTTGGTCGCCTTCGGCGCGATCTATGAGATCGGCAGTCTTTCCCAGGACGCCTCCCGCGACGTTGCCAACCGCGCCCGCGCGATCGCCGACCTCAGCAAGCAGCTCTCGATCGAGATGCTGGAGGCACGCCGCAACGAAAAGAATTTTCAGCAACGCCGCAACGAGAGCTATGCCAAGGCCCATGCCGAGCTGATCGGCCCGATCAATCGCGATTTCGGCGAGATCGAACGGCTGATGTCGGGCGGGGGCACGGTCGCCCTGTCTGACAAGACGAAGCAGGCCCAGGAGGGCTTCAAGCGTTACACCGCGGATTTCAACGCGCTGGTCGCCGCCGAAACCCGGCTCGGCCTGAACGAGACGCTCGGCCTGTCCGGCTCGCTGCGTGCCGCAGTGGACGACATCGAGGCGAAGCTGAAGGAAGTCGACGATCCCAGGTCGACGAGTTGGCTGCTGACGATGCGCCGGCACGAAATGGACTTCATGCTGCGGCGCGACCCCAAATATCTCGCCGAGGTGAAGAAGGACGCGGCTGAATTCTCCAATGCGATCGAGGTCGTCGCCGTCCCGACGGCGGTGATGAACGACATCACGGCCAAGCTCCAGAAATACCTGTCCGAATTCGCGGCCTGGGCTGACACTGCACAACAAAGCGCGGCTCTCGACGCCTCGATGATGAAGACCTTTCGCGAGCTCGCGCCGGTGATGGTCGAGGTGCGAACCAGCGTCGATGCCATGTACAGGCACGCCGACGCGGCCGAAGCTGCGACCCGCGACGCCGTCAGGTTCTGGATGGTGATCGCCTTTCTCGTCACTGTCGTTGTGCTTGCGGCGATCAGCTTTTTGCTCGGACGCTCGATCTCGAAGGCCCTGTCCGGCATGGTCGATGCGATGACGCGACTTGCGCGCGGCGAGCTCACGATTGCCGTTCCCGGCGTCGGACGGAGGGACGAGATCGGCCAGATGGCCGGCGCGGTCGAGGTGTTCCGGTCCAACATGACGGAGGCGGAGCGGCTGCGCGCCGGGCAGGCGGAAGCCGACACGCGGCGACGTGCGCAGCGCAAGGCGGATATGAAGCGGCTCGCTGATGATTTCGAGGGGGCGGTCGGCGAGATCGTCGAGACCGTCTCATCGGCGGCAAACGAGCTCGAGGCCTCCTCCAACACGCTGACCCTTGCGGCCGAGCGCTCCAAAGGGCTCGCCACCTCCGTTGCGTCGGCTTCGGAGGAGACCTCCGCCAACGTGCAGTCGGTATCGTCGGCGAGCGAGGAGATGACGTCGTCGATCTCCGAGATCGGTCGTCAGGTGCAGGAATCGGCCCGCGTCGCCGACGTCGCGGTCGAGCAGGCGCAGCGCACCAATGCACGCGTCGGCGAGTTGACAAAGGCAGCGGGTCGCATCGGCGACGTCGTCGATCTCATCAGCACCATCGCCGGCCAGACCAATCTCCTGGCGCTCAACGCGACGATCGAAGCCGCGCGTGCCGGTGAGGCCGGCAGGGGCTTCGCCGTGGTGGCGAGCGAAGTGAAGGCGCTGGCCGAGCAGACTGCGAAGGCGACCGGCGAGATCAGCCAGCACATCGGCGCGATCCAGACCGCGACGCAGGACTCCGTCGGCGCGATCAAGGAGATCGGCGACACCATCGCGCGGATGTCGGAGATATCCTCGACCATCGCCGCCGCGGTCGAGGAGCAGGGAGCCGCCACGCAGGAGATCTCCCGCAACATCCAGCACGCCGCGCACGGCACTTCGGAAGTTTCCGCCAATATCGGCGAGGTTCAGCGCGGCGCGGGCGAGACCGGGGCTGCCTCGGCGCAGGTGCATTCGTCCGCGCAGTCGCTGTCACGGGAGAGCAACCGTCTGAAGAGCGAGGTCGCGCGCTTCCTGGAGTCCGTGCGGGCAGCCTGAGTCCGTCAGCTGTCGCTGTTCGAACCACACACCTGACGGTGCGCTGGTGCGACGCGGCGTGATATTCGTTGTAATACAACACATGGTTGCAGAATAGATAGCGCCAGCGGCGGCGCATGAGGCAGTTCCACGTAGGTTCCTGTTAACGCCTGTTTGCAACTATGGGCCCAATCTTACGGGATAAGAACCAGCCAGCATTGTTGGAATGACTTCCGCCCACCGTCGTTCGGGATGGTCGCGGCGCGGGTGACTTGTGCTCTCAGGTACCATCGGGATTTGTCGTGATGTCGAAGTTGTCGATCGTGTTCAAGCTTCTGACCGTGTTGTCGGTCCTCGTGCTCTCCCTCGCCGGCATCGGCGTTGTGGCGATCGGCACGATGCAGAACATCAATTCCCATACCGTCGAGATCGCAGAGAGCTGGCTGCCGAGCGTGCGCGCGCTCGGCTCGATGCGTGCCGATATCAACGAGCTGCGCGTCGTCCTTCGTCTGCATCTCATGCAGGAGAGCATCGAGGGCAAGGAGGCCGCAGAGAAGCGCATGATTCCTCTACGCGACCGCATCGAGGCGACCCGCAAGGTCTATGAGAGCCTGATCACCTCGCCGGAAGAGCGCTCGATCTACGAACAGTGGACCAAGGCCTGGGCGGACTACCTGACCGGCGTTCAGGAGACGATGGCGCTGTCGCGCAAGAGCCCCGGCAAGTTCCCGACCGACGCCAACGAGATGTTGCAGACCAAGGTCGCGAAGATGGCCCAGGCGGCAGATCCCCTGCTCCAGAAGGGCATCGAGTTGAACAACCATGGCGCCGAGCTAGAAACGAAGCAGGCCGCCGAAAGCTATGCCACCATCTTCCGCGTGCTGGTCGGCATCATCGTGCTCTCGGTCGTGATCGCGATCGGTGCGGCCTACTACCTCGTGCGCGACGTGTCGCGCGGAATCGCATCGATCATCAAGCCGATGCAGTCGCTCGGTGAAGGCGATCTTTCGGCCGAGGTGCCGCATCGCGGCGAGAAGACCGAGATCGGCTCGATGGCCGACGCACTTCAGATTTTCAAGGAGGCGCTGATCGCAAAGCGGGCGGCCGACGAGGCGGCTGCGCGCGACGCCGAGGCCAAGATCGATCGCGGCCGCCGCGTCGACGCCATCACCCGCAAATTCGAGGCGATGATCGGCGAGGTCGTCGGCACCGTTTCCTCGGCCTCGACCGAGCTCGAGGCGTCGGCAACGACGCTGAGCAACACCGCGCAGCGTGGCCAGGAGCTTGCAACCGCAGTCGCGGCGGCCTCCGAGGAAGCGTCGACCAACGTGCAGTCGGTGGCCTCGGCTTCCGAAGAGCTGTCGTCCTCCGTCACCGAGATCAGCCGCCGCGTGCAGGACTCGGCGCGGATGGCCGCGGAGGCGGTCGATCAGGCGGCGCGCACCAATGCGCGGGTCAACGAGCTGTCGCAGGCGGCGTCCCGCATCGGCGACGTCGTCGAACTCATCAACACCATCGCAGGCCAGACCAATCTGCTGGCGCTGAACGCCACCATCGAAGCGGCGCGCGCCGGCGAGGCCGGCCGCGGCTTCGCGGTCGTCGCCTCCGAGGTGAAGGCGCTGGCCGAGCAGACCGCAAAGGCGACCGGCGAGATCGGCGCGCAGGTTGCAGGCATCCAGGCCGCGACGCAGGAATCAGTCAGCGCGATCCAGGAGATCGGTGGCACCATCGAGAAGCTGTCGGAAGTGTCCTCCGCGATCGCCGCCGCCGTCGAAGAGCAGGGCGCGGCCACGCAGGAGATCTCGCGTAACGTTCAGCAAGCTTCGCTCGGCACGCAAGAAGTCTCGATGAACATCACCGACGTGCAGCGCGGTGCGATCGAGACCGGCTCGGCCTCGACCGAAGTTCTGTCGGCGGCGAAATCGCTCGCGACCGACAGCACCCGCCTCAAGGTCGAGGTTGCGCAGTTCCTGGAGTCGGTCCGCGCGGCTTGATCTTCAGCTGCCTGTCGTCTGCGGAGTCGGCGGCGGCGTGATCTGTCGCCGGAACAGGATGCGCTGGTAGAGCCAGCCGATCGCGACCAGCACGATGCCGAGGCCCATGAACGACAGAGCGCGGTAGACGCCTGTCAGCGTCGACATGTCGATCACGAAGGCCTTCAGGATCGTCAGCGCGATGACGGCGGCCGAGGCCAGCCGCGCCCGCTCGGAGTTGACCAGAATGCCGATGCCGAGCAGCACGACGCCGAAGGCGAGCCAGCCGATTGAATAAGTGTATTGCTCGGCCCCCGTGGTCTCGCCGGTGGTGAGGAACGGGCCGTGATAGAAGCGGCGGATCTCCAGCGTCAGGTACGACAGCGCAAACACCAGCGCCGCGCCAGCGATCGCATTCGCGTAGATCTTGCCGCGCGCGCCGACGACAGCATAGGCGAGCAGCAGCAGCAGCACGGCCGGCAGCGCATAGCCGAGCAGCAGCAGGTTGAAGACGGCGCCGCCGACATCGATGTGCCAGATCAGCGGGTTCTCGAGAAAGAAGAGACCGAATACGCTGATGAAACCAGCGATCGCCGTGAGGGCGATCGCGCCGACATTGTGCACGATGGAGTGGCTGCGCAGCCGCAGCCGTTCCAGTCCGATCGCCATGGCCAGCGCCACGCAGACCTGCAAGGCGGCCTCCAACAATGACGGCGCCGCGATCATGTCGCCGCCGGTGGCGAGATGGCGGACCTCCATGAAGGCGAGCAGCGCGGTGAACAGGATTGCCGCGGTCTCCACGATGCGCAGCGGCGGGTCATCACCCCTGCGACGCAAGAAGAGACTTGCCGCCCAGAACGAGGCCGCCGGCAGGCCATATCCCCACAATAGCCAATTGAAGATCGGCGTCGTGCCGACGGCGTCGCCGACGATGCGCGGGTCATAACCGACGCGCGCAGTGACAATGCCGGCGAAGATCGCGGCGAGCCAACGCAGGAACGGGATGGGCCGCTTCATCGCAATCCAGGCGGTGCCGAGCGACATCAGCGCCAGCGCAATGGTGAGCCAGCCCTTCTCCAGTGCAAAGGTCAGCGCCAGTGCCAGCGCGCCGAGCGTGCCGGTCGCAAACAGCGCCGTGGAGATTGCAAGGCCGGGTCGGCTCTCGCGACGGGTGAGTGCTTCGGTCGCGACGCCAAAGGCGGCCGCGAGCAGCACCGCGACGATCGCGAACGGAATAGAGCGATCGAGATGGGCGATGCGGGCATAGAGCGCAACCAGGAGCGCGATCGGCGTGGCGACGCCCGCCGCCGACCATACCACAGGAACGATCGCCGAATTGGAGCGACCCTGCGCGAAGAAGCCGGCGATGCCAAAGCCGGCGGCGAAGATCGCGGCCATCACCAGATGCTGCATCACCGCGCTGTCGGTGGCGGTCGGCGTGATTCCGGGCATGGGTCCGCCCGGCAGGACCAGCATGTCAGGATTGGCGCGCACCGCCCATTCGGCGAACACGATGAACACGGTCGCGGCGGCGGCGCCCAGCGCCCCGACGGCGGCCTCCGCGCGCCAGGCGACGAACAGCGTCGCCGCAACAAGCATCGTGAATGCGATCAGCGAGAGGTCGGCATGCGCGCTCGACAGCACGATCAGCATCGCGCCGAACAGATAGGCGCCGAGCGCGCTGGACGACACCGGCTCGATCTGCCCATCCTCGATGGTCGGGCCGAACATGAAGCCGCAGACCACGAGCAGTGCGGCAAGCACGAAACCGGCGATCGCATGGAAGGCGTGCGGCGCGACCTCCAATTGACCGTTGTCGAGGCCCGGGAAGATCCAGAGCACGGCGAAGACGATCGTCGTCACAGCCAGCCAGCGCCAGAGCCGGATACGCGCGAGGCCAAAGCTCGCGGCGGTAACGATGGCAAGATAGATGTAGAGCGCCCAATAGTCCGGCTTGCCGCTGGAGACGAGCACCGGCGTTGCAAAGGCGCCGACCACGCCGAGGCCTGCGAGCGCCGGCCCGTGCAGCAGTGCCGCCGCGAGCGTGCCCATCGCAACGATGCCCAGCAGCACGAACGCAGTGGCGGGTACCAGGAAGCCATAGAGTGCGTAGGCCGCATACACGGTCGCGAACGCCACCGCGGTCCCGGCCGCAGTGAGGATTGCGGGGATGTTGGCGATTGGCAGCGCCTGGATATTGGAGATGCTCTCCTTGCGCCGCGTCCATTCGCCGGCGCCCAACAGCGCGGCTGCGAACAGGCTGCCCAGAAAAACGCGCACGCCGGGGCCGACGAGGCCGGCCTCGATCGAATAGCGCACCATGAAGAAGCCGCCGAGCGCGAGCGCAAGGCCGCCGATCCACACCACCCAGCGCGTGCCGAGCCGTTCCTCGAAGCCGGGGGCGGGCGCCGGCAGCGGCGGTGGCATTTCGGGCTCGGTGCCGGCTTCGAGCGGGGGCGGCGAAGCCGCCTCGGTGACGGGCGGAGGCGGCGTGACATCGGCTTCCGGTGCAAGCGGCGGCGGCTCTGCCGCGGGCGTGCTCGCGAGCTCCTGCAGAGGAAGCGGTGGCGGCGGCTGGACCTGCCGCTGCGCCTGCAACGCGGCCTCAAGCGAGCCCAGGCGCCGGCGAAGCTCGGTTGCCTGGTTCGAAGCTTTCAGCGCGATCAGGAACGCGGCGATCGCAATCATTACCGCAAAGACGTCGAACGGGGCGTCGAACATGGGGCCTCCTGGCGATCGGCGGGCAGGGGCCGACCGCAATCCTTGATCTAGCGCCGGGAGCGTACGCGCAAACCGGGCGCCGGCCGTTCCTGGAGCACGTCGCGGCGGAAGCGATGGAGCGCCGCCGGTCTCCCGCCCGTCTGTGTCGACATCACGCCGGTCGGTTCGACCAGGGCTTCGGCTTCGACCAGGCGGCGGAAATTCTGCTTGTGCAGGTGACGGCCGGAGATCGCCTCCACCGTGTACTGCAACTCAGTGAGTGTGAACTCGGCGGGCAAAAGTTCAAACACCACAGGGCGATACTTAAGCTTCGCGCGCAGCCGGGCGATCGCGGTGGCGAGGATCCGGCGGTGGTCGAACCGCATCGAGGTGCCGAGCGCCGGCAGCGCCTTGCGCGCCAATGCCGCAGGCCGGCCGTCGCGCCGCGCCTCTTCGACGAGGCCGGCCTCGTACAGGAGCTCGTAGCGATCGAGCACGCGTTCCTCGTCCCAGGCCGCGCCATCGAGACCGAAACAGAACCGCACGCGATCTTTTCGCGGCAGCGCCCGCGTCGTCTCCGGCGGCTCCTCCTCGGCCCATGCGGTCAGCGCCGGGATGATGTCGCGGGCAATGATGGCAGGCGGTGCCTCGCGCCAGTCCTCCCAGGGGAAGAAGCGATACCAGGGTTCGAAACTCGCCGCGTTTGCGGTGCCCGCGGCGGCGCGCGTCAACGCGAGATAGCCGATCGACACCATATGCGCGCCGGTGTCGCCAGCCTCCGCATGACGGCCGCGATCGCCAAACGTATAGAGCTGCTCGACATAGCCGAGCCGCAATCCCGCCTGCTCTTCAACCCAGGCGCGCAGGCCGATCTCGAAGGTGCGATGGCTCGGCGCATCGAACGGACCGAACGGCAGTCCTGCCAAGCCGTCAGCGCCGCGGGCGGTCAGCACCAGCGGCTCGTGATCCTCGATCGCGACGATCGCGGCAGTCAGGCCGATCTCGATCGGCGTCAGCTTGTCGCTCATGCGATGATGATCGCAGGTGTAGAGTTGATTGAGCAAATCTGTCCGCGGGCTCGGTGCACCTCTCCCGCAAGCGGGAGAGGGAGCGCACCTGCGATGTCGCGCGCAGCTGTCATTCGAGCGCGATCACGAATGGGCGGCCCTCGACCAGCATCTCGCCCGGACCCATCTCGTCGAGCGCGCGCAGCATGCGGCCGTTGCGCCCGAGCGCGCGGTCGGCGAGGCCGACGATGCGCCGGTTCGGCGAGGCGATCGGAGAGGCCGCACGGATCTTCTTCGCGATCTCGACCTCGTCACGATCGGGATTGAGCGCGCAGACGGCGGCGAACGCGCTCGCCGTGGAGCGGCTGATACCGGCATAGCAATGCACCACCAGCGGCGCAGCTCGGTCCCAGCCGCGCACGAAATTCAGCACCTGACCGATATGGGCTTCGGACGGTGCGACAAAGCCGTCCATCTCCTCGGTGATGTCGTCCATCGACACCTTGAGATGGTTGGCCGGGAGTACCGACACCGGCCGCGCCACCTGCTCGACATTGGCCATCACGGTCAGCACATGGCTGGCTCCGGTGCGACGGACGGTTTCGGGAAGGGCGGCGAGCGAACAGACGTGGATCATGGCGGACCTTTTTGCCGGCGATTATAACAACCGCCGCAGAGTGGGCAAAGCGAAGCGTGCTCACCACTTTTGTCGCAAGCGCGAAGAAATGGCGGGCACGGCGCAAGTGCGTCCTTGCCCGCCGCTAGGCAAACACGGCGCCAAACCGCTCCAGAAACTGCTTTTCGGCCCGCGCCGCCGTCCAGGGCGTCAGATAGTCGCGCCGGACGCTGTCGGAGAGGCCCGGGTCCTTTCCGAACAGCCGCTTGGCCTCGCTCTCGCTGAAACCCGCAAGCTCGGTCGCCTCGAGATAAGCCGCGCCGCGATCGGCGGTCTTGATCGCTTGCGTGATTTCCTCAGGCAGCACCGGCGGCAGGCCGAAGCGGATGTGGATGGCGCCGAGCAGGCGCATCTCCACCGCCTTGTAATTGCCGGCAAGCACGGCCTTGAACGGCGAGATCATGTCGCCGATCACGTATTCCGGCGCATCGTGCAGCAACGCGGCGAGCCGCATGCGCTGGTCAACGTTCGGCATCTCGTGCCGCATCACTGTCTCCACCAGCAGCGTGTGCTGTGCGACCGAGAAGATGTGCGCGCCGATGGTCTGCCCGTTCCAGCGCGCGACGCGCGCGAGCCCATGCGCGATGTCGGCGATCTCGACATCGAGCGGAGAGGGATCGAGCAGATCGAGCCGGCGGCCAGACAGCATGCGCTGCCAGGCGCGGGACTCAATTGAACGGGCGGTCTTCCTGGCCGTCATTTGGCCTTGAGGCGCGGCTTGCGCTGCATCTTGCTGCAGGTCGCGTGGCAGTGGCAATCGACCAGATGGTCGTTGACCATGCCTGTCGCCTGCATGAACGCGTAGACGATGGTCGGACCGACGAACTTGAAGCCGCGCGAGGACAGCTCCTTGGAAATCTGCACCGACAGCGGCGTCGACGCCGGCACGCTTGCCGTGGTCCTGAAATTGTTGACCTTGGGTTGTCCACCCATGAAGTCCCACAACAGCTTCGAGAAGCCCGGGCCCTTCTCCATGATCTCCAGATACGACTTCGCACTCAGGATCGTGCCGTCGATCTTGGCGCGGTTGCGCACGATGCCGGCGTCGTTCATCAGGGCATGCACCTTCTTGTCGGTATAGCGTGCGATCTTCTCCGGCTGGAAATCGTCGAAGGCTTTGCGGAAATTGTCGCGCTTGCGCAGGATCGTGATCCAGGACAGGCCGGCCTGAAAGCCGTCGAGGATCAGCTTTTCATAGAGCGCGCGGTCGTCATACTCAGGGACACCCCATTCGGTGTCGTGATAGGCGACATAGAGCGGATCGTCACCCGGCCAGGGGCAACGGGTCCTTCCGTCGGGATGCAGGCGGGGAGCTCGGCTCATGCAATCGGCTGCTTTGCAGGAATGCGGACGATGTCCGGTTCTGCCAGCTTCAACGCGAGTCCGCCAGCAGTGAGCGGCTGGCCGGCATCGAGTGCATCAGCTACG